>NZ_JBSGEQ010000023.1:0-150540 GCF_053602975.1 Nocardia sp. NPDC004278 | reverse complement strand
TTGTTCTGTCGCAAGACAAATCATCACCCAAGGGCTTCGTTCAAGATCAACCGGGGCGCGGGACGCGACCCTCAGAGCTTAAAACTCAAGCTAGCGGCCGCGTGTGCGGCATCGCCGAGGGCGCTGCCCAGACGGTCACTGGCCTGGCGGCAAAACCGTATTCGCTCAACTGAATTCGGTGATCGCGCTGGACTTCCTGGACCGCTACCCGACCCCGCAGGCCGCCGCCGGACTCACCCCGGCCAAGCTCGAGGCGTTCTGCCGCCGACGCGGCTACAGCGGCCGCCGCACCGGCACCGAGCTGCTGGCCCGGCTGCGCACCGCACCGGCCGCGGCCAGCCGGCTCGGCGAGCCGGTCATCGCGCAGCTCATCCGCGCCCAGGTCGCGATCATAGGATCGATCCGGGCCAGCGTCGACGCCCTCGACACCGTGATCGCCGCCGCGGTCACCGCGCACCCCTACGCCCGGCTGCTGGCAGATCTGCCGCGCGTCGGCACGCTCAACTTGGCCCAGATCATCGGCGAGGCCGGCCCGATCCTGGAGCGGGCCACCAGCTTCGACCAGCTCGCCGCCGAGACCGGCCTGGCGCCGGTCACCCGCGCCTCGGGCAAACAACACACCGTCTCGTTCCGGTACGCCACCAACCGCCGCGCCCGTCAAGCCCTTGATCTTCTGGATCGACAACAGCCGCCGAGCCAGCAACTGGGCCGAGCAACGCTACACCGACGCCCACGCCCGCGGGCAGCGACACCCGCACGCCATCCGCACCCTCGGCCGCGCCTGGCTGCGTGTCATCTGAGCCTGCCGCGACCAGAACCCGACGAGCTGTCGGATGCGAAACACCTGCCGCCTTCGCTGCCTGATTCACCGATCCAGTTGCGTTGAACACCAATCGGATACGCTCGCGATCCACCGGACCGGACCGTTGCCTCGAACTCACCGATCGATCACCGAACTGACCAAGACCACCCGAAAACGACACGACCGCCGCAACCTCAATCGAGAATGTTGCGACGACCGCATGAACCCGCGTAGCGCCGGGCCGTTGATCTTCGGACTGTCGCATCTGGCCCGCAGGCAGGGGGCCGACAGCATCCTCGATGACGAAATCCAGCTGGGACTTCGAATATGCCGCTACTTGACCGAGTTGGCCAACTGATCGGCATATGGGGCAGTGAATTTTCCGACGATGGGAAGCTCTGCGCGGACACCGCCGGTGTTGTTCGCCTGGACCATGGCCATGATCCATATGACGACTGCGAAGACCGCGACTGCGAGTCCGGCGAGGCTGAAGATGATCCCCAGGGCTCCGAGGAGCGAGCCGAGGATGCTCAGAACGATATTGAGCACCGAGACCGCTCCGAAGAAGACGATCGATTGCGAGGCATGGAATTTCACATCGGGATCTTTCTTTCCCACGAACAGGAAGATGATTCCGGTGAGCCACCCCAGTGCGTACGACAGGATCGCGCTGGTCTTTTTGTCCAATCCGGCGGGCTGCGGTTGGTTGGCGGGAGGTTGAGAAGATGTCATGGGGCAAGTAGATGCCGTGCCCGCCACCTACCGATCCCAGGTTTCAGCCCGAACCCACAGGTCGCAGGCCAGTCGGCGAGTGGGATCCCGGACGTGGTTGTCTCGACGAGACGACTGCCAACGACCTCGAAACGCCCGGGTGACGGCTCATTACACAATCGAGCACCTAAAGTAGCCGAGTCGGTCTCCGAACAAGGGCCGCTGCACCGTCATCGTCATGGCGCGGTGCGTTCGGTCGGCCTCGAATCGATACAGCCACCTGCAGGTCGCCCGCCCCGCTCCGACCGGTTCGATCAGCGCGGTATTCGGCATGTGCGTGCGTTCGGCCGGGTCTCAGTCAGGCCCGGCCTTGACCGCACGGGTCGCGGCATTGTCGTGTGTTGCCGCGAACGCTCGTGGCAATGGCGGATGTTGACTACTGCAACGATTCTCGGCTCGTCGTGGTCGGTTGCGGTTCCCTAGGCCGGAACTGGGCGGGTTCGGTCGGTGACCAGCAGAATAGCGACAGCGCCGAGCATCGTGCCGGTGACCCAGCGTTGGGCTCGCAGCCATAGCGGCCGACCGGAAAGGAACACCGCGATTGTGGCGGCCCCCAGCACAATCAAACCGTTGACGGTTAACGCGATACCGATCTGCACGGAGCCCAGCACCAAACTTTGCAACCAGATCCGCCCATGTCGACGGCCAGTTCCGATTTGCTGGACTGTTAGCGGCCGCTGTCAAGCAATGATCCGCCGCCGGTGAGGTCGTGACCTGTCGACGTCGACGAAATCTGAAGTCCCCCATGGGCGTGCCCACTCGATCCGCCCAGTGACGTCACTGCCCAGCAAGAGCTTCGTTGCAGGCAGCGAACAGCAGATCAAAGGGGCCCCGGGGCATGACCGCTCTATCCGCAAAATTGCCGTCCGGGCCAGCTGAGCCTGAAGCCGGGACGCACACCCACCAGCTTGCCGAATGTCATCTGCGGAATAGCCATCAAGCGCCACATCATCGTTGTAGGTCACCTGCGTGCCATCGGAGTTGATCCCGATGACCACATCCGGGTCGTAGGTCTACACGCTGACTGTCCCCGCGCCGGTGAGAACGGCAAGGGCGGCTACTCCAACCTCATCGCCGCACCTGAGCTGCTGAAGTGGCGTTCAGTGCAACCAGCCGATGACCACCCTGGTGCCGAATTCTTGGCGTTTTCTTGGTGAGGGTCCCGTAAGTGATTACACGAAAAGGGGCCCTGACCGGAAATACATGGTCAGGGCCCCTTTTATGCTCCCCCATCTGGACTCGAACCAGAAACCTGCCGATTAACAGTCGGCTGCTCTGCCAATTGAGCTATAGGGGACTATCCTGGGTGGCTCGTCCGTACTGGGCGGGCCGAGGAGAAACTTTAGCGTATCGGTTGGCGGGTTCCCAAATCGCGTCTCTACCTGGAGACATGTAGGGGTGTCGGCGTGTCCGGAGGTGGCGCGCGGTGGGGTGGATCCGGATCGACAGGCGTACCGGGCGTCGGGCAGGATGGTAGCCGCGCGCACAGGTACTTTGGGAGGAGCTCTACGAGATGCTGCGGTTGATCATCGGCGTTGCGGCCGGTTATGTGCTCGGGACGAAGGCAGGGCGTGGTCGTTATGAGCAGATCAGTGCGGCGACCCGTGCCGTGACCGAAAGTCCGGTGACTCGCAAGCTGGTGCTCGTGGGCCGGCAGAAGCTGTCGGACAAGCTCAGCACCCGGGCGAAGCTGGAGCCGATGGTGCCGTTGGATGAGCGCACCACGCTGCTGGTGCCGCAGGATCAGTTGCGTCGCTGAGCCCGCTGGGGCCGGACTGGAATTTCTCGATCCACACCAGACCACCGCGGGCCGACAACGAATCGCCCGCGGCGAGCGCTGCGTTCCGGCGCTTCGTGAAGCAGACCGGATAATCCCCGTCGCGCACCACGCAGCGGAACCCGAGCAAGGGGCGGCGCGACTCAGCCCGCGGCGAAGTCGTCGTGATTGCCCATCGCCTGGGTGAGCAGACTCTTGCGGTACTGCTCCAGCGCGACGAGATCGCCGAACAGCGCCATATAGGCCTCGGCTTGTTCAGTCGAGGACACGCGCTGCAGCTTCGATTTCAGTTCGGCGATCTGGCGGCCGACCCAGGCCTCCTGGACACGAGCAAGGACGCCGGTGACGAAGCGGGGAATGTCATTGGCGGACTTCACCGGCATCTGTTCACCGGACAGTTCGGAGACCAGCGCGCGCATGGTCAGGTCGTCGGTGCCGTCGGAAACGGCGTTGACCCACTCCGCGCCCCCGAGCCCGGACGCCGTGCCGCCCGCCTCGGCGATCAGGGCCCGAACGGCCGCATAGGCCGGATGGGTGAAGGCCTCGGTTTCGATCGAGTCGAAGACCGCGCCCGCCATTGCCGGATACTGCAGTGCCGCGCCCAGCGCCTGCCGTTGCGGCAGCAGCGTCGGGTCGTTCGGGTTGGGACGGGCAGCGGGGTGTTCGGCGACGACCGCACTGGGTTGTGCCGCGCTGGCAACCGAGCCGCGACCGCCCGGACGGCCACCATTGCGGTGGCGTTTGGCTTCCTCGCCGACCCGGCGCACCACGGTCTGGATGTCGTCCCAACCGACCCACCCGGCCAGTTTCGTCGCGTACGCCTTGCGCAGCGCGTTGTCCTTGATCTGGGCGACCACCGGTACCGCCCGGCGCAGCGCCTCCACCTGTCCCTCGGCGGTATCCAGGTTGTGGTCGGCGAGCAGGCCGCGGATCACGAACTCGTACAACGGAGTTCGCCGGGCCACCAGATCGCGTACCGCGCCGTCGCCGGAGCGCTGGCGCAGTTCGCACGGATCCTGGCCGTCGGGGGCGATGGCAATATAGGTCTGACCGGCCAGCTTCTGGTCGCCCGCAAAGGCTTTCAGCGCCGCCGCCTGTCCAGCCGCGTCACCGTCGAAGGTGTAGATGATTTCGCCGCGCCAGAAGTTGTCGTCCATGAGCAGGCGACGCAGCAGCGCGAGGTGTTCGTCGCCGAAGGCGGTGCCGCAGGAGGCGACGGCGGTCTTCACCCCGGCCAGGTGCATGGCCATCACGTCGGTATAGCCCTCGACCACCACCGCCTGGTGGCCCTTGGCGATCTCGCGCTTGGCGTGGTCCAGGCCGAAGAGCACCTGAGACTTCTTGTACAGCAACGTTTCCGGCGTATTGATGTACTTGCCGGGCATGGTGTCGTCGTCGAAGAGTTTGCGTGCGCCGAAACCGATGACGTCGCCGCCGAGATTGCGGATCGGCCACAGCAGCCGCCGGTGGAACCGGTCGATCGGGCCGCGCTGGCCCTGCTTCGACAGCCCGGCCGCTTCCAGCTCCTTGACGTCGAAACCCTTGCGCAGCAGATGTTTGGTGAGCGTGTCCCAGCCCGCGGGGGCGTAGCCGCAGCCGAACTGCTGGGCGGCATTGCCGTCGAAGTTGCGGTCGGTCAGATACTTGCGGGCCATCTCGGCCTCGGGCTCGCGCAGTTTGGCCATGTAGAACTCATGCGCGGCGGCGTTGGCGGCGACCAGTCTGGCCCGGGTGCCGCGATCGCGCTGCACCGAGGTGCCGCCGCCCTCGTAGTTGATCTGATAGCCGATCCGGTCGGCCAGCTGCTCGACGGCCTCGACGAAGCCGATGTGCTCGACCTTCTGCAGGAAGGCGAAGACATCGCCGCCCTCACCGCAGCCGAAGCAGTGATACAGGCCGTGGTTGGGCCGCACGTGGAACGACGGCGACTTCTCGTCGTGGAAGGGGCACAGGCCCCGCATGGAGTCCGCGCCCGCTCGCTTCAGAGCGACGTACTCCCCCACCACATCCTCGATCCGGACGCGTTCGCGTATTGCCGCGATATCGCGATCAGGGAGTCGTCCGGCCACGGCGGTCAGTCTAGGCTAGTCCGGCCTCGACACGCCCAGCGGCTGGTCACGCGTCTGAACCAGCGGGCTATTCGGCCAGCGACCGCGATACGCGCTCGAGCCGACTCTCGGTATACGACGCGATCTGGTCGACGATTACCCGGACCCGCGCGGTGTCGTCGGTCGCGGCATGCCACCACGGCAGCAGCAGCGGATCCAAACCGTGCGGTGCCGTCGCCAGCAGCCGGTTCGCGACCATCAGAATCCGCTCGCGCTGCACGGCTTGGCGCTGTTTGTGATCCAGATCGGACATGACATAGCGGAGCGCGACGGTCTTGAGCATTGCGACCTCGGCGGCGACGATCGGCGGAATCTCTAGGTCGGCGGCATATCGGGATAGCGCACGTGCCCCGGCCACCGCCCGGGTGGCCATGATCGCGGCGGTGGCGAAGCGGCCGACCAGTTCACTCGTGAGGTGCTTCAACGCAACCGAACTGGCGAGGGTTCCGTCATAGGACGCGGCTCGGGATACCACCGGCAGTTCGGAGAGCCGCTGGGCGGCGCCGATGAGGTCGTCCACCGAAAGCGACGGATGCCGACCGTGCCCGAGTTCGGCGAGGGCGGCCTGTTCCGCGGGATCGGCGAGGGCCCGCAATTCGATGCGCCCCGCGATCACGCCGTCCTCGACATCGTGCACCGAGTACGCGACATCATCGGACCAGTCCATGATCTGACATTCGAGGCTCTTACGACCGTCCGGCGCATCCTTGCGCACCCATTCCAGGCGGTCCAGGTCGATATCGTAGGCACCGAATTTGGTGCCCGAACCTGTTCTGCCCCAAGGGTATTTGATGGCCGCGTCGAGAGCGGCCCGAGTCAGATTCAAACCCGCGCTGGTTCCGTCCGCATCGAGAACCTTCGGTTCCAGCCGGGTGAGGATGCGCAGATTCTGCGCATTGCCCTCGAATCCGCCGAACGCGTCGGCGAAGCTGTCGAGGGCATTCTCACCATTGTGGCCATAGGGCGGGTGGCCGATATCGTGCGCCAATCCGGCCAGATCGACCAGATCCGGATCACAGCCGAGTCCGTCGGCGATACTGCGCCCGATCTGCGCCACTTCGATCGAATGGGTCAGGCGCGTGCGTGGGGTGTCACCGTCACGTGGACCCATGACCTGGGTTTTGTCGGCGAGTCTGCGCAGCGCCGCGGAATGCAGCACCCGGGCCCGGTCGCGGGCGAATTCGGTGCGGTGACCGGTTTCGAATTCACTGCGCGGCGGTCCGAGTTCGGCGGTCTTGGCACCCTCGACCACCATGCGCTCGCGATCGTGCTCGGTATAGCGATGCCTACCCGTCACCCGACCACCGCCCCGATCGAATCGCTACGCGATGCTGCACTCATCGAATCTCACTGCCCCGCTGAGTATTTGAAGTCCGACGAGAAGTGGGTGAGTTGATACCAGAGCAAAGCTCCGGTCTCCCTGGCGATTCCGTGCGCCTGCGACTCCCTGGTGTATACGGCGGGCCCGGTACGAGTGGGCGCGGTCCATGCGTCCAGTCCGGCGTCACGGGCCATGGTTCTGGTGCGCAGCGAATGCCATGGATCGCTGACCAGCACTGCCGATGACATCTCCCGGGCGCTCATGGCCGTCGCGACCGCCTCGATACTGCGCAATGTGTCCGAACCCGTTTCGACCGCGAGAATTCGGTCAGCGGGTATCCCTCGCTCCTCCAAATAGTTCTTGCCGGAGGCGGCCTCGGTGTACAGATCACCCTGCTGCTTACCGCCCACCGTGATCACCTTCGGCGCGACACCGGCTTTGAACAGCTTGTAGGCCTGGTCGAGTCGCGCCTCGAAAACCGTTGACGGTGTGCCGGAGTATTGCGCGGCACCGAGTACCACGATCGCATCGGCCTTGGTGTAGTCGTCGATGCGCGCCACCTGCCACACCCGGAATGCGGTGCCGCCGACCAGCACCGCACCCATCAAGATCGCGCCCGTGACCAGCCGTCTAGCCCAGCGCAGTGGTCCGCCCCCGGCAGCGCGCGACGGGGCGGATCCGGGAGCCGAGGCCAGGGACGCCGAATTCACCTCACCAAGTTTGCCAGGTCATCAGCGATAAGTGCGTCACCGACGGACACCGACTGCTGATACTTACCTTTTGGTGAGTACTGGACTTATTTGTAAGTACTTGTCGTCCCTACAGTGGAATTCGAGAATGAATCCCGGCGCCAGATCCTTCGAAAACCTTCGAAAACGTTCAGGAGTGGAGATATGACGACATCGGTGACCGTGCTCGGGCTCGGCGCGATGGGACAAGCGCTTGCGAAGGCCCTCGTGCGCGCCGGACATCCGACAACGGTCTGGAATCGCAGCGCGGGCCGGGACGCGGAACTGGTTGCGGCAGGGGCGAAGTCGGCGCAGACCGTTGCCCAAGCGGTGGCCGCGAGCGATCTCGTGGTGGTCTGCCTGTTCGACCACCGATCGGTACACGAGGTGCTGGACCCGGTTGCCGACATCCTGGCCGACCGCGCAATGCTGAATCTGACCAGCACCGAGCCACGCGGGTCGCGCGAACTGGCCGAATGGGCCGCGAGTCACGGCATCGACTTCCTCGATGGCGGCATCATGGCCACCCCGCCGATGATCGGGCTGCCCGGCTCGTCGCTGCTCTACAGCGGCGCCCAATCGGTCTTCGACACCCACCGCGCCACCCTCGAATCACTGGGCAGCGCCGAGTATTTCGGTGCGGACGCGGGACAGGCCGCACTCGTCGACTTCGCCCTGCTCGCCGCGATGTACACCATGTTCGCGGGCTTCTACCACGGCGCCGCCATGGTTCGTTCGATCGGCATTTCGGCCGAGGACTTCGGTCACCGGGCATCGGGTTGGCTGGCCGCGATGACCGGATCGTTGCCGAGGGCCGGAGCCACCATCGACTCCGGCGACTACTCGAAACCGTTCCAGCCCTTGGATTTCACCAAGGCCGCCCTGGACGCCATCGTCTCGGCCAGCCGCGATGCGGGCGTCGACCTGGACGTGATCGGCGCGATCAGGAATCTCGTCGATCGCCAGGTCGCCGACGGGTACGGCGCACAGGGCAGCGAGCGGATGTTCGAGAGCCTGCATCCGCGCGGCGACCTGGCGGTGTGAGCCGTCCGCGGCCTACCAGCCGCGCTCCCGCCACTCGTCGAGGTGCGGACGTTCGGTGCCGAGCGTGGTGTCGTCACCGTGACCGGGATACACGATGGCGCCGTCGGGATAGCGGTCGAAGATCTTCGTCGTGACATCGGTGTAGAGCGAGGTGAAATCCTCCGGATTCGTAGTGCGGCCGACTCCGCCGGGGAACAGGGAGTCACCGGTGAACAGGTGCACGCCCGGACCGTCGACAAGCGCGAGGGCAACCGAGCCGGGAGTGTGTCCGCGTAAGTGGATGACCTCGAAGGCCAGCTCGCCGATCTCGATCAGATCGCCGTCGGCGAGCAGTCGGTCGGGGCGCACCGGGAGGGGATCGGCGTCGAGCGGATGCGCGGCGGTCGGTGCACCGATGGCCGCCGTGACCTTTTCCAGGGCCCACCAGTGGTCCGGATGCTGGTGGGTGGTGACGACCAGGGCGACGCGGTCCGGCGTTTCCTGGTTGATGAGTTCGATAATGCGGTCGGGTTCATTGGCGGCGTCGATGAGCAGTGCGGCCCCGGTGGCGCCGCACTGCACTAGATAACAGTTGTTGTCCATCCCGCCGACGGACATTTTGATGATGCGAGCACCGGGGACGTCCCGCTGTTGCGGATTCGATCCAGGGGACACGTGACCGGTGTACGGCAGGTCGATCGTGATCACGGATCGATGCTAGCCAGCTAGATTCATCCCATGCCGTTGTTAGCGCCGATTCGTCCGATCCGCCGGGCCGCCTCGGTGGTAATGAGCGTGTGGTTCCTGTGTGTCGCGCTGGTCGCGGGCCCGGTCAATGCGGATCCGCCGCTGCGGATGGGACCGTATGTTGTCGACTCGGCCCAGGTACTCGATCAGGGACAGCTCGATCGGGTGTCGGCGGCGGTCGACGACCTGTACGCAGATCATCAGCTGCGGCTCTGGGTTGTCTATGTGCGCGATTTCAATGGAATGCGGCCGCCGGAGTGGGCCGATCGCACGGCGACGCTGTCCGGATTCGGCGGACGCGATGTGTTGCTGGCGGTCGCGACGCAGGATCGGGCGTATTCGTTCCATGGCGAATTGCCGAGCGGTGTCAGCGATTCCGAGCTGGACGCGGTGCTGACGCGCGATGTGGAGCCCGCACTGCGCGACGGCCGATGGGCGGACGCCGGGGTTGCGATGGCGGATGGGTTGGATTCGGCGATGCGCGGCGGTGGCATCAGCGGATGGACGCTGCTGATCGTCGCCGGGGTGATCGCGCTCGTCGTCGGTGGGCTGGTGCTGTATTCGCGCAAGCGGCGCGGCGACCGCAGACGTGCCGAATTGGCGGCGGCACGGCAGCTGGACCCGGACAATTCCACCGCGCTCGCGGCCTTATCGCTGGAGGCGCTGCAGGCCAGGTCGAAGGAGGTGCTGGTGGAGATCGACAATGCGGTGCGGACCAGTGCCGAGGAGTTGGATCTGGCGACCGGCGAATTCGGCACGACCGCGGTCACCCCGTTCAGCACCGCCCTTGCGACTGCGAAAGCCGCTGCCGCCAGGGCATTCTCGATCCGGCAGCAGCTGGATGACGATATTCCCGAGACGCCGGATCAGCAGCGCACCATGCTGGTCGAGCTGATCGGTACGGTCGGGCGGGCCGATCGGGAACTCGACGGCCAGGTGGCCGAATTCGATGCAATGCGGAATCTACTCATCAATGCCGCGACTCGATTGGATGGGCTGACCCAAGATCTGGTCGAGCTGACCGGTCGCGTGCCGAATTCCGAGACCGAACTCGCCCGGCTCACCACCGCGTATCCGGCAAGTGTGCTCGCACCCGTGCGGGATAACGTGACCATGGCGCGGGCGCGAATCACCTTCGCCGAACAGAACATCGATGCGGGCCGCGATGCCGTTGGCCAACCGGTCGGCAAGCAGGGCGGTGCGGTCGCGGCGATACGGGCCGCGGAAGGCGCGATCGGGCAGGCGCGTACGTTGTTGGACGCCGTCGACAATGCGGCGACGAATATCCAGCAGGCGACCGACGGGCTGCCCGCCGCACTGGCGGAACTGCGCGCGGATATCGTCAGCGCGAAAGCGCTCACGGGCTACGGCGGAGCCGAGCTGCAAGCCGCCATTACCGCGGCGGAGACGGCCCTGGCCAGCGCCACGGCCACCGCCACCAGTGATCCGCTCGACGCCTTCCACACCGCGGTCACCGCCGACAGCGCGCTCGACCTCGCCAATGCGGCGGCCACCGACCGCAAACTCGCCGCCGAGGAGCTGCGGCGCAGACTCGACCGGGCGCTCGCCGATGCCAGCGCCCGGATCGGCGCGGCATCGGACTACATCACCACCCGACGCGGCGGTGTCGATGCGCAGGCACGCACCCGATTGTCCGAGGCGCAGCGCAATCTCGACGCGGCACAGCAGCTTTCCGCAACTGATCCGACCCGGGCCCTGGCCAGCGCGCAGGCCGCCGCGGATCTGGGCGGTCGCGCACTGCGGGACGCGCAGTCCAGCGTGCGGGCCTGGGAGAGCCGCCAGCCGCCATCGGGGACCGCGCAGGCAGGCGCGGTACTCGGCGGAATTCTGATCGAGGGACTGCTGCGGGGCGCGGGCACCGCCGCCCGGCAACGGCCCGGCGGCGGCTATACCCCCGGGTCGTACGGCGGCTCCAGCGGATCCCGCCGGATCAGCCGGGGTGGTCGGTTCTGAGGCTTGACCCTGACACCGTGTGAGGCCATAGACCAGGAGCCGTCATGTTCAGTATCGGAGACTTCGCCAGACACGGACGGGTATCGGTGCGGATGCTGCGTCACTACGACGCGATCGGGCTACTGCGGCCCGACCGGGTGGACGCCGCTACCGGCTATCGCTATTACGCGGGCGGCCAGCTCGCTCGGCTCAATCGCATTGTCGCGCTGAAGGATCTGGGCTTCACCCTGGAACAGGTCGGCCGAATCCTCGACGACAAGGTCGACACCGCGGAACTGCGCGGCATGCTCGCGCTGCGCCGCGCGGAGCTGGAGCAGCGGATCACCGGCGACCGCGCCCGGCTCGTCCAGGTCGAGACGCGGCTCCGCATAATCGAGAAGGAGGGCGCTATGCCCGCCAATGATGTGGTCATCAAGTCCATTCCGGCCGTCCGTGTCGCCGAATTGACCGGTGTCGCCAGCGATTTCGAGCCGCAGACGATCGGGCCGGTGGTCGGGCCATTGTTCGAGCAACTGTGCGCCCGGTTGGCGCAGGTGAGCATCGATATCGTCGGTCCGGGGATCGCCTACTACGAGGAGCAGCCGGACGGTTCGGTACACGTGCACGCCGCCATGCCGGTCAATGCCGACCCCGCCGCCGCCTACGAATTCACGATCGTCGACCTGCCCGCGGTGCCGCAGGCGGCGACAGTGGTGCACCGGGGCAGCATGGACGAGGTCCTGGAACCATGGCAGTCCCTCGGCAAATGGATCGACGCCAACGGATACCGCTCCGCCGGACCCGCCCGCGAGGTAACCCTCGAGTTCACCGAGGACCCGAGCGGCTGGGTCACCGAACTCCAGGAACCCATCCACACCGCGTAACCACCCCGCACTCCCGCACCTTTCGGACGCCGACACGGATCTCGACACGGGTGCGGGAGTGCTCACCCCGCGTCCGATACCGCGCGGGTCCGCGACCCAACGAAAAGGCCTCGATCGCCGCGGCAGCGCGAGCGCAGCGGCCTCGCCCGGTCAGATCTTGATGGTGACGGTGTGGAAGCCAGATGGGCCGGAGGGGAAGGGTGAGCGTGCAGTGCCGTCTTGCACCTCGCCCGAGCGGCTGATGGCGCGGGCCTGCAGGGTGTGTTCGCCTGCGGGCAGGTCGAGCGTGGTCCGCCAGCGGCGCCAGGCGGCGGGGGCGGTTTCGGTGCCGAGATCGACCGGGCGCCAATCGCCCGCATCGATGCGCAGTTCCACGCCGTCGATGCCGTGCGGTGGCGCCCAGGCGACACCGGCGATGCTGGTGGTGCCCGCCCCCGCGCGGCCGGGTGCGGTCACGTCGATGCGCGCCTGTGGCGTCACCCACATCGGCTCCGATGGCCAGCCGCGCTTCCACCAGTAGTCGATGTGGCTGTCATCGGTGAGTTCGAGTTCCGCAAGCCATTTCGCGCCGGTGTACTGACCGTAGAGACCGGGCACGAAGATGCGGGCCGGGAAGCCGTGCTCGGGGGCGAGCGGCGCACCGTTCACACCGATCACCACATATCCGGGCCACTCGCCGGAGCGCAGCGGTTCGACCGGTAGCGAGATGGTGTAACCGTCGACGGCCCTGGTGACCAGTCGGGTCGCCCCGGTTTCCGGGACCGCGTGTTCGAGCACCTTGGCCAGTGGCACCCCGTACCAGCGACCATTGCCCGCGCGACGTTCGCCGGGACGGTTGTGCACGCACACCATGACGGCGTCGAATTCCACCGCATCCGCGGCCAATTCGGTCAGGGACAGCCGTAGCGGATGGGCGACCCGCCCGGTGACCGACAGCCGCCAGCGGGCCGGATCGATGCGCGGCGGACTCAGATTGACGTCGGCGACATAGAAACTCCGGTTGGCGGTGATCAGCGATGACAGTCCGGGCTCATCCTCCAACCCGTCCTGCGGCACCACCGAGATGCCGCCCATCGGGCCGACGCGATCGATCGCTTCGTGCTGCCTGCGGTCGTAGTCGCGATTCAGCGCCCGCGCCGCCACCAATAGTCCGGCACCGGCCCCCGCCCACACCAGCGTGCCGAACAGCCCACGGGGCCGCCTGCGCAGCCCGATACCGAGCACACCGGCAGCGGCCGCCGCACCCGCGACCGTGGCGGGTGATCGGGTCGGTCGGCGCAAGCCCAGCGCGGCCGCGGTGGCACCGAAGGCGGCGACCGCGGGCGTGCGCGCGCGATCGGACAGCGCCCCGAGCCCGACCGTCGCGGCAATGGCACCGGTCCCGACACCGATCCGCGTCGCGACCTTATCGTGCTTGCCGGACAGCGCGACCGTCGTCTCGACCACCGGCACCGGCGCGATATCGGTCATGACCCGGCCGATGGCATCGATCAGCGAATCGCCGCGGGTCGCGGCGATCAACTCGCCGACTCCCAGCGCAGCTGCCCCGATCGAGGCGGCTGCCAGCCCACCCCGGTGTTCCCGGTCTCCGTTGATCCGCACCATCCGAACACCCGCTTTCGTCGATCACCAGCCGCGCCATCAGCTTTTCCTACGAACCTACCGATCCGGCGCCCGCATTCGCACGCCGACCGGCATCACTGCTGCAGTGCCTCGGTGAAGCGGGTCAACAACTTCCGCAACTGTTCGCGCTCCTTGGCGGTGAACGCATCCGCCACCCGGCGTTCGATGGCCGCGGCCTTCGCATCCGCCTTGGCGAAGGCCTTGCGCCCCGCCGGGGTCAGCCTGGTCTCCAGCACACCGCGGTGCCAGGGGTGCGGCGTCCGCTCCACCAGTCCGCGCTCTTGCAGATTCTTGAGCACGACCGTCATCGCTTGCGGCGTAACCAGACACGCGCGCGCCAGCGCGGCCGCGGAGATGCCCGGATTGTCCGACAATGCGTAGAGTGCGGCGTACTGCGGGACCGTAAGCGGTTTGACCGCCTCATGTTTGACGGCCATCAGCTCCTGCTCGGCGCGCTTGACGTCCAGACCGAGCCGCTCGTGCGCTGGCATTTCCATGAGTGTCAATGATAGGACATTTATCAAAGCTTTGATACCATTAAAGGCATGGACAATCCCGTGATCCCCGAGAGCCACGCCGATCTACTATCGCGACCGCTGTTCGCTCACCTCGCCACGCTCAACCCCGACGGCACCCCGCAGGTGACGCCGGTGTGGCAGGTCTGGGACGGCGGGCGGCTGCGCTTCACCACCACGATCGATCGGCGTAAGGCCGTCAATACCAAGCAGAATCCCGACGTCGCGGTGAGCATCAACGACCCGGACAAGCCCTATCGCTATCTCGAGGTCCGCGGTGTCATCGAGGCCATCGAGCCCGATCCGAACGGCGAATTCTTCGATGTGCTCGCCCGCCGCTACGACCTGCCCTATGAGCGCCCCGTCGCCGACCACCAGCGCCGAGTCGTGATGGTGATGCGACCGACGCACGCCACCTTCCAATAGCGCGGCGAAAGCCGCCGCGCCCTCAGGTGTTGACGGCTTCCTCCGCGAGAGCGGTCAACTCGTCGCGCACCGCGGTCACGAGCCGATCGCCATCACCGCCGCCGAGTACGCCGACGGTGAGTCGGCCTTCGAAGGTGTATACGAGGAAGGTGACCGCTGCGGCGGCACCCGCGGACGGACGCGGATGCGCCGAGACGTAGACGATTTCGTAATCGGTCAGCGTGATGGTCGCCGGGATCCGGAAGGCGGGGACGGCACCGGTATTGGTGACCGCGACGTGCCCGGCCAGCGAGTGGATTCTGGTGGGGCCGTAGTAATTCGGGAAGTGCAGGACCGACTGCTGGACGACACCCTCGGCCACGTCGCGTCGCAGCCGATGCGAAATGCGCTCGGCCAGTTCGAGGATGTCCGCGGAGCGGTCGACCTGGGCGGCGAAGGACGCCAGACCCGCCATATTGGTGCCCTCGGCGCGCGGGACCGGCGGCTCGAGGCGGGTGCGCAGGTCGACCGGATACAGGCAGCCGAGCGGAACCGGATCCCCGGTGACCCCGGCCTTTTCCGAGGCGAAGGCACGCAACAGGGCGGCGGTGACCAAGCCGTTGACCGTCACACCCGGCACCCGCCCGAGGCCGATGATGCGCGCGGTCGCCTGCTCGTCCAGCATGATGCGCCGGGGCCGGACCATCGATGGTGGCGCGGCGATCGCGGGTGCGGGCGGCACGACCGCGGCCTCCAGCGGGCGGGTCACATCCTCGAATCCGGAGACCGAACCGCGGGCGATGCCGCGCGCGGCCACATGCCATTCCAGTGATTGCGGGTAGTCGTGCGGCACCACCGTTGTCGTACCGAATTCGAGGTGATCGGTGTAGAAGTCCCATAGTCGGGAGAGCAATTCGACGCAGTGGCCAGCGTCGGCGATGCTGTGGTGGACGAACAGCGTGACGCGCGACCGGCCCCGCGCGGAGAGCACGACATCCAGGTATGCGAGCTGTCCGGCCGGATCGATCGAATCCGGAATCCGGACCACATCCGGATCCCCCTGACTTGCCGTCATGCCGACCACCGGCTGTTCACCCGGCCGCAGCAGATACCCCCGGCCCGTGCTGTCCTCCGCGATCCGGCAGGTCACCACCGGATAGGCACGCTGTAGCGCGGTGAAGGCGGCTCCCAACACGGTCGTATCGAGATCACCGACGACCGTGACGGACCGTCCCGTGTAGGTCCCCGCGCGCACGAAACGTTGTTCCGAGGCACCCAACACCCGCACCAAATCCTCCTCATCCCACGACACATCGCACAGCGTGCGGCAACAGCAGACCGGGGCGCAAACCAGAACTCGCTCCGACTGAGAGAGACTGCCCACATGAGTCCCGCGGCACACATCAGTCTTACGGCACATCTGCACGAGCTGGGATTTCCGCTGGTGGAAAGCCAGCTGAAGCACCCGACGGTAGTCGGCATCGCCACCGGCGAGCTGCCGGAGCCGGTGTTCCGATCCTGGCTCGAACAGGACTATCTGTTCCTGCTGGACTATGTCCGGGTGTTCGCCCGGCTGGCCTGGCAGGCGCCCGCGACACACCTCGGTGATCTGGTGGACCTCGCGCACGCCACCTACCACGAGGAACTGTCGCTGCACCGCTCGCTGGCCGCCGAGTTCGGCGCTGACCTCGACGGCGCAACGAAGGGTGCGCCGTGCGCAGCGTACACCGCGTTCCTGCTGGAATCGGCCGCGTCCTACGCCGACGGCCTCGCCGCGCTGTACCCCTGTATGTGGGGGTACTCGACACTCGGCGCCATTCTCGCCGAGAACCCGCCGTCGGAGCCCCGGTACCGGCGCTGGGTCGACACCTACGCCGATCCCGGATTCACCGCCCTGACCCGCCGCTGCGGGCAAATGCTCGACGAGGCGGGCGGCGATCCGGACCGCGCGGAGCGGCTCTTCCTACAGGGGATGCACCACGAGTACGACTTCTGGGACGTACCGCTCTGACGTCAGGGATGCAACACGATCTTGCCGTGGGTGTGACGCTGCTCCAGCTCGCGATAGGCCTCTTGGACCTTGTCGAGCGGGTAGACCGCGGCAACGGGCACCTCGATCACGCCCGCGGCGGCCAACCCGGCGAGTTCGGCCAGCACATCTATGGTGCCCGCCGCGGCATTGCCCTCGGTTTTCACCCCGTACTTCTCGGCGGCCGCAAAGTTGATGATGGTGTCGATGCGTTCGACCGGCACGCCGAGTTCTATTGCGAGCTCGACATAATCGGCTCCGAAGGTATCGATGAACGCGTCGACGCCATCGGGGGCGGCCGCGCGGATCCGGTCGATCAGCCCGGCGCCATAGGCCACGGGGACCACCCCGACCTTGCGCAACCAGCCGTGATTGGCCTCGCTCGCGATGCCGAGAACCGTTGCGCCCCTTGCCCGCAGCAGCTGCACCGCGATCGAGCCGACACCGCCCGCGGCCCCGGAGACCACGACCGTATCGCCCGGTCCCGCGGCCACCGCCCGCACCGCGGCGAAAGCCGTTGTGCCAGCGACATAGAGCGAGCCCGCGACATCCCAGTCCAGCCCCGCCGGCTTGGGTGTGACCTGCACGGCGGGCACCACCACATGGGTGGCATGACTGGCCCGATCGTCGGTGAAACCGAGCACCTCGTCGCCGATCGCGACCCCGCCGACACCGGACCCGATATCGACGACGCGACCCGCGAAATCGGTGCCCTCGCCGGATGGAAAGGTCGCGGGCCAGCGCTCGTGCAGCGCACCCGTCCGGATCAAAGCCTCCCCTGGATTGATCCCCGCCGCGACGACCTCGACAACCACCCGTCCCGGGCCCGCCGTCGGCGTCGGCACCTCGACTACCTGGAGTTCTTCGATTCCGCCATAGCGATCGAACTTCACAGCTCTTGCCATATCCGACTCCCGCCTAGTAGGTGACATACGGCACATCGACCGTCAACGGAGCAACACCGCGAAATAATTCCATGCCGTTCGCACCGGACCGATGATTTCCGCGCCGCCGCCCGGTCTACCTACGTTGACCGGTCTTGCCGAAACTAGGAGATGATCATGAATCGTCCGGCCGTTGTATCCCGCGCGGAATGGTTGACTGCTCGCAAGAGCCTGCTGGCCGAAGAGAAGGAACTCACCCATCGCATGGACGCGCTGGCCGAAAAGCGCCGCGGGCTGCCGATGGTTGCCATCGATAAGAAGTACGTATTCGAGGGTCCGACGGGCGAGGTCGAGCTGTCCGACCTGTTCGAAAAGCGCCGCCAGCTGATCGTCTACCACATGATGTGGCGCTGGGATCTGGACACGGGCTGTCCGAGCTGCGCCATGTCCCTCGACAACGTGGGGCATCTAGCCCATCTGCACGCCCAGGACACCAGTTTCGCGGTGATCTCCCGCGGACCATGGGAGAGGCTGAACGGGTACCGGGAACGCATGGGGTGGACGTTCCCGATGTACTCCTCGTTCGGCAGCGACTTCAATTACGACTTCCACGTCACCCAGGACGAATCCATCGCACCCGTGGAGTACAACTACCGCACCAAGGCCGAACTCGAGGCGGCGGGCCAGAGCTACTCCATCGCGGGCGAACAGGGCGGCACCAGCGTGTTCTGGTGTGATGACGACGGTTCGGTGTTCCACACCTATTCGTCCTATGCCCGGGGCGGCGACATCCACATCGGCACCCACAATTTCCTGGACCTCACCCCGCTGGGCAGGCAGAAGCATGTCGGCGAGGCGGTGCACCACGATCGCTACGACAGCCCCGAATCACACTGCCACTGAGGACATCAGGCCCTAAGCTGGCACCCGTGGGTGAGGAAAGGCTGCGGGCATCGGACGCAGACCGCGACAAGATCGCCGAACAATTGCGGGTCGCAATGAACGACGGCCGGTTGTCGCTGCACGAATACGACGATCGACTGAAACAGGTCTACGCCGCGAAGACCTACGGCGAGCTGAGTCCGCTGCTGTCGGATCTGCCCGTGTCACGAAAACCGGCGACGGTGGCCCAGCGGGTGCCGCAGTGGGTCATCATCATGTGGATTCCGTGGGCCGCGGTGAACGCGCTGTGCCTCACGATCTGGGTGGCGACCGGCGCGGGATACTTCTGGCCGTTCTGGGTGGCGGTGCCGTGGGGGTGCGCACTGCTGATCCCGACCGCGATCGGGATGATCGTCCAGTCGAGTCAACGGAAACCGGATAGTCGCTGAATTCGGCTGCGGCGCAGGGTAATCCGCGATCAGCGGGCCGATCACCGCAGACGCCCGGCCGCACCGGGCGGATTTCCTCGAGATAGCAACCATCGCGCCGGAACGCCGCAGCATCGCGGCGTTCTCGGCGCGGACCTGGCGGCACCGATCCGCGATTGCCGTGTCACCCAACGGTGTTCGACACCGGCCGCGCTGTCCACCATGGCGGAGCGGGCGCTCCACCGGGTGCGCGCGGTGTCCTCGGATGGTGAGCGTGCGACCGGGCGTTGGTCGTTACCGGACTCAGGCGCCGATCAGATGTTGCGCCAGGTAGCCCTCCACCTTGTCCAGCGCGATCCGCTCCTGCGCCATGGAATCGCGCTCGCGGACGGTGACCGCCTGATCCTCGAGGGTGTCGAAGTCGACGGTGATGCAGAACGGCGTGCCGATCTCGTCCTGGCGCCGGTAGCGGCGGCCGATGGCGCCCGCATCGTCGAATTCGACATTCCAGTTCTTGCGCAGCTGCGCGGCGAGATCCTTCGCCTTCGGCGTCAGATCCGCATTGCGCGACAGCGGCAGCACGGCCGCCTTCACCGGCGCGAGCCGGCGATCCAGGCGCAGGCTGATCCGCTCCTCCATCACACCCTTGGCATTGGGCGCCTGATCGACGGTGTACGCGTCGACCAGGAATGCCATCAGCGAGCGGGTCAGACCGGCCGCGGGTTCGATGACATACGGGGTGTAGCGCTCATTGGTGGTCTGGTCGAAGTAGCTCAGATCGGTGCCGGAGTGCTCCGAATGCGTCTTCAGGTCGAAGTCGGTGCGGTTGGCGATGCCCTCCAGCTCACCCCACTCATTGCCCTGGAAGCCGAAGCGGTACTCGATATCGGTGGTGCCCGCCGAGTAGTGCGACAGCTTGTCCTTCGGGTGCTCGAACAGCCGCAGGTTCTCCGGATCGATGCCGAGGTCGGTGTACCAGGAGAAGCGGGTGTCGATCCAGTACTTGTACCATTCCGCGTCCTCGCCCGGCTTGACGAAGTACTCCATCTCCATCTGCTCGAACTCGCGGGTGCGGAAGATGAAGTTGCCCGGGGTGATCTCGTTGCGGAAGCTCTTGCCGATCTGCGCGATACCGAACGGCGGCTTCTTGCGCGCGGTGGTCATCACATTGGCGAAGTTGACGAATATGCCCTGCGCGGTCTCCGGGCGCAGGTAGTGCAGACCTTCTTCGGATTCGATCGGGCCGAGGTAGGTCTTGAGCATCATGTTGAAATCGCGGGGCTCGGTCCAGCGGCCGACGGTGCCGCAGTCGGGGCACGCCACCAGCTCCATCGAGACGGAGTCCGGATCGTCGATCTTGTGCTTGAGCGCGTAGGCCTCCTGCAGGTGGTCCTGCCGGTGCCGATGGTGACAGTTCAGGCATTCGACCAGCGGATCGTTGAATACACCGACGTGGCCCGAGGCGACCCACACCTGACGCGGGAGGATCACCGACGAGTCGAGGCCGACGACATCCTCGCGGCTGGTGACCATCGAACGCCACCACTGCTTCTTGATGTTCTCCTTGAATTCGACACCCAGCGGACCGTAGTCCCATGCCGATTTGGTGCCTCCGTAGATCTCACCACATGGGTACACCAGACCCCGGCGCTTGGCGAGGTTGGCAACGGTGTCCACCTTCGACTTGGGTGCCACTCGAGAATTCTCCATCCACTACGAGTCGGATTCGGATCGGCTGGACCGGGCGTGCCCGATGCCTCTTATGTATGCCGTATCGAATTTGATGTGTTGTAGGACTTGATTGCCTACAGCGTATCGGCCGGAACCAAGCGATCTTGCACCGCCACAGGCATTAGGAGTCGTCGCGCTCGACGCACCGGCTCGAATTGGTCACGCGGACCAGAGCGGGCGCGTTTGACATGCGCAACTGTGCATATCAAAATGGGATCGCTTTCCAATAAGGAGTTGGTTCGATGACCGCCGAGACCGCTACCGCCCATCCGCACAACCCGTACCGGTCCCCCGCACCGGCGCCGGTGCCCTCGCGGACCGTCCTGGAGGACGCGGGCGAGCTGTTACGCGCCCTTGCCGCCCCGGTGCGCATCGCCATTGTGCTGCAGCTGCGCGAATCGCCGCGCTGCGTGCACGAGCTGGTCGATGTCCTCGGCGTCACCCAACCGCTGGTCAGCCAGCATTTGCGGATTCTGAAGTCCGCGGGCGTCGTGCACGGAGAACGTTCCGGCCGCGAGGTGCTGTACGAACTCGTCGACGACCACTTGGCGCATATAGTTGTCGACGCCGTGGCGCATGCCGAGGAAGGGTGAACGTGCCAGATAAAACGGTCTTGCCGGATAAGCCGGTCGGCATCCGCAGTACCCGACAGCGCAGCGCGATCGCCGCACTACTGCGCGATATCGAGGAGTTCCGCTCTGCGCAGGAGTTGCACGACGAATTGCGCCGCCGCGGCGAGGGCATCGGATTGACCACGGTCTATCGCACCCTGCAGTCGCTGGCCGATGCCGGACTCGTCGATGTGCTGCGCACCGACACCGGAGAGTCCGTCTATCGACAGTGCTCCACCGGACACCATCACCATCTGGTGTGCCGACACTGCGGACGCACCGTGGAGGTGGAGGGCCCGACCGTGGAGGCCTGGGCCGAAACCATTGCGGGCGAATATGGTTTCACCGAGATCAGCCACACCATGGAGATCTTCGGCACCTGCTGCGAATGCGCGAAGGCGAACCACGCCGAGATATGACGTCGCTCATATAGTTGACGCCACCGCCCGCGAAGAAGATTTCGACTCCCCGACCGTGCCGGAAAGGGTTCGGCCACCGGCAAAGTCACCACATCGGTCAAGACGCTGCATGATGCCGAGCACCTGCTCGACACCATGACGGTGGTCTACGGACAGGCCTCGGACAATCAGACCACCCTTCCGCTGAAGGCCTCGGCCCAGGTCGAAGGTGTCGCGCCGAAGACGCTGAATGTCACCGGTGAACTGGTGCAGGATCAGACGACGATCGAAATCACCAGTGGCACACTCGCACCGAGTTACACCAAGAATGAGCGCGGCAAAATGGATCTGTCGCTGCGTATCAAGATCATTCTCCTGCACCATCAGCTGAGCACACCGCAGGCCACCGCTACCGGATCACCCGATAGCGGTGGCCTGCAGTCGATTTCCAGGCGCGGTTCGGTCAGACGGCGACCGTTTCGCCGGACGGCACCGGCGCTGGATCGGCCGGTTGACGGCGGCCACGCAGTGCGCCGACGCCGAGCAGGGCGATCGCGGCGACGGCCCAGATGATCAGAACCACAAGAGGTTTGGTGGCGGCGGCACCGTCGAAGAAGGCGACCGAGCGCAGCAGCGAGGCAGCGGCGCCGGGAGGCAGCAGCTGACCGACGGCGCCCCACGGCTGCGGGAGCAGTTCCGGGGCCGAGGTGGCGGCCGAGAACGGGTTGCCGACCAGGAGCATGGCCAGCGCGGCGATGCCGATGCCCGCGCGGCCGACCGCGGTGGCGAGCCCGACGACCGCGCCGGAGACCGCGAACGACACCAGACCGCCGACCGCGGCCAGTGTCAGGTAGGGACCGGGCACCACCGACATCCAGGTCTGGATGATCACGATGCTCAGCAGTCCGCCCGCGATACCGAAGGTGACCAGGCCGATCGCCTTGCCACCGACCGTCGGAATCAACAGGCTGAGCAGCACACCGGCCGCGATACCGGACATGACCAGCGGCAATACCATTGCCCCGAAGGCGGTACCGCGCGGATCGTCGGGATCGGCGGCGACCACATCCTCCACCGCCGCGGCCGGGGCACCGGACAGCTGCTGGGCGATCGCGGTGAGTTGTTGCGCCACAACGGGACTCGCACCGGAGGCAACCAGGACGCGCGGCGCGCCGCCGCCGGTGATGATGGCGCCGTAGACGTCGCGGTTCTTGATGGCGTCGCGAGCCGCCGCTTCATCGGCCGGATTGGTGATATCGAAGGCGTCGGGATCGTGCTGGGCCAGTTTGTCGGCGACCATCGCGGACTGCGGGCCGCTGACGGCGATGGGCAGATCGCGCGGCGCGATATGGGCCGCCGGCCAGGCGAAGGCGATCAGCATCAAGGCCTGGAGCAGGGCCGCGCCGACGCCCACGGCGAGCGCCCGCTGGGTGGTATTCATGACGTTCTCCCGAAAATCGAATGATCGTTCTCTTTCGATGTGGATACCGTCGCACGCTCCGTTGGACTTGTCAAGAACGAGCATTCGTTTTATTTTTGGGATATGCCCCGAGTCAGCGAAGAACACCTGGAACGCCGCAGACAGCAGATCCTCGACGCCGCCCAGCTCTGCTTCGCCCGCAAAGGCTTCTACGAGACCTCGATGCAGGACATCTTCAGCGAATCGGGGCTCTCGGCCGGGGCGGTCTACCGCTATTTCAAGAGCAAGGACGACATCATCGCGGCGCTGGCCACCGAGACCACCGTCGAACTGCGGGCCAGGATGACCGAGGCGATCCGCACCGACCCGCCGCCGACACCGGCGCAGTTCGTCAGCCTGATCGCGGAATACATCGTCGCGCAGAGCGGTCCGGAGGGCAGGGTGCGGCTGGCACCGCAGGCCTGGGCATTGGCTCTGGTGCGTCCCGATGCGTCGGACTACGTCAAAGCGGCGGTTCTCGCCATGCGCGATCTCTGGCACGAGTACGCCGAGCGGATGCGCGATGTCGGCTGGCTGCCAGCCGATGCCGATACGCACGCGGTGGCAACCGCGCTGATCGGGCTGCTGCCGGGATTCATGCTGCAGCACTTGATCATCGGCGACCTCGAACCGGAAACTCTGGCACGTGGCGTGGCGATCCTGCTGCCCTTCGACCAGCCCGTCGCCAACTCGACCGACGCGCTGTCCGATGTGCGCTCCAGCCCTTCGACGCGGGCCTCGGATCCGCTGGCGCATCAGCCCTAGCGAGACCAGCGGCGGCAGGAGTCGCATCCAGCCGCCGCTGCCCGTCTTGTGCGGTCGTCGGTGGAATTCGCTGGGCTCGCTCGTCTTCGTACCGGCTGGACTGCCGGTCCCCAACGCGAACTTCGGCGGTCCCAGTCAGGCGGCGGAACGGATCAGAGTCGCCAGTGCGTCGGCACGGCCATCGGTACCGACCCTTTCGTGCGTTTGCTGCCGGATGGCGCGAGCCCAAGGCGACCTACTCGTCGAGTTCGGATGCGATTCCGCATATCCAGTCGCTACCTCGCACAATTGGTGACTTGCGAGGTAGGCGCTGGTATGCGGTAGCGCAATCGGCTGCTGCCCGGCGAGGAGTACCCGGGAGAGGGCTCAGAGCCAGCCGAGGCGTTCGGCGGTGCGTACGGCTTCGGCGCGGGTGGTGGTTCCGGTTTTGCCGATGGCGGACGAAAGGTGGTTGCGGACAGTGCCTTCCGAGAGGTGCAGCTGTTTGGCGATCGCGCCCGCGGTCGCACCATCGGCCGCGGCGGCGAGGACTTCGCGTTCGCGGGCGGTCAGCGGCGAGGTGCCGACGGTCAAGGTTTCGGTGGCGAGTGCAGGATCGACAACACGCAAGCCCATGTGGACTCGGCGCACCGCATCCGCGAGTTCGCGGGCCGGAGTGTCCTTGACGACGAATCCGCTTGCGCCAGCGTCGATTGCACGCCGCAGATAGCCGGGACGGCCGAAGGTCGTGACCATCAGGATGCGCAGCTCCGGATGGGCGGCATGCAGTTGCGCCGCGACCGCGATACCGTCCAGGCCCGGCATTTCCACATCCAGCAGCGCCACATCGGGTGTCGTGCGGGCCACGGCGGCGAGGACCTCGTCACCGCGACCGACCTCGGCGACCACCTCCAGATCGGTTTCGAGGCCGAGCAGTGCGGCGAGGGCGCCGCGGACCAGCGCCTGATCGTCGGCGAGCAGCAGTCGGATCATGCGCGACCCCGGCCGATTTCCGGATCACTCGACAGCGGGCACCGTGGCACGCACACGAACTCCACCTCCTTCAGGCGAGGACAGCGTCAATGTTCCCCCGGCGGCCCGCACCCGTTCGCGCAGGCCGGACAGTCCCGATCCGGACTCGGGTTTGCCGATCCCGCGACCGTCGTCGACCACGTCGATGCCGGTACCGGTCACGATGACCGTGCAGTGCCGGGCAGCGCTGTGCCGGATCACATTTGTCACCGCCTCGCGCAGTACCCAGCCGAACAATTCACTATCGCGGATAGCGGGCAGTTGCGCGACATCCGGAAGTGCCGCATCGATACCGGCGGCCGTCAATGCCGTTCGCGCATTGGCCAATTCACCGCGCAGCGTAACCTCGCGCAGACCACCGACGGTGTCGCGCACCCCGGCCAGCGCCTCCCGCGCCAACCGTTCCACATCGGCCATCTCGGCCTTGGCCCGCGTCAGATCCACATCGATGAGGCGTTGCGCGAGTTCGGTTTTCACCGTGATGACGGTCAGCGAATGGCCGAGGATGTCGTGCACGTCGCGCGCGACGCGGTTGCGTTCCTCGACGATCGCGAGCTCGGCCCGCTGGCGTCGGGTCAGCTCGGCCAACCGCTCACCGCGCACCCCGAGCTGCCTGGCCACCCAGACCACGACGGGCACGAACGATACATAGAACGGCATACCGGACAGGCTCGGCATCGCTACCGGCACAAGCAGCATCGCGAGCATGACCGCGAAGGACACATATCCCGATTCGCGCGGCGGCATATGGAAGACGGCGATCACGCCGACGAAGATCGAGGTCGGCAGGGCGACCGGGCCGAGCAGCGCGATCAGCGCCGCGGTGCACGATGTCATACCCGCGAGCGTCGGCCACATGCGCCGGTCGAGCGGACGGTCCAGCAGCGGGTCGCTGTGACTGGGCCGCCGGAAAACGATGAAGGATCCGACGATCAATGCCGCATAGGCCAGCAGTGCCGCGGTCGCCAGAACCGCGGTCAGCCGGTCCCCGCTCACCCAACTCTGGATAATCGGCCCGACCATATAAAACAGCCACGACACCGATATGAATCCGCCGAGCCACCCACGCGGCTTCCCCTCCACCGCATCTCCCCCGTCCCGGACCACCCGGTCCAACAGTTCGGACGCCGCTCCGCCCCGCAGCGCATCGAGCGCGGACTTCACCCCCATCGCCGCGCCTCCATGCATGCGACATTCCGATACCGGTCGCACGCGGAATGGCTGATCACGAGCACCGACGCTACCGAACTTGCCGATGCCGCCGGTATCGCGCGGCCTCCCTTGGTCCTGCGACCTCGAACAGCAACATCACCCCACGTCGCCCGGCCGCGCACCCCGGTAGGTGGGCGGCCGGATGCGCGGGACAACTCAGCGGGCGGTATCACGGCGGAACAGGATGGCGGCCCCGCCGATGAACACCGTGGCCCAGGCAATGACATTGAGGATCGCGAGGGCGATCGATGCGGTGCTGGTATCGCCGAAGGGCATCCGCGCCAGGGTGGCGACGCCATTGGTCGGGAAGATCTTGGAGACCGTCTCGAACCAGCCGTGCAGCGGCATGAACAGACCGCCCGCGAAGGACAGGCCCGCAAGGACCGGACCGAGCAGCTGCATGACATTCTCCGAGGGCAGCAGGTAGCCGACGAACAGGCCGAAGGCGGCAAAGACCAGCGAGCAGATCCAGGCGAGCAGGAAGCAGCTCACCCAGGCCGCGGCCGTCAGGTGCGCGCCGAAGATACCGCCGACGACGAATACCGCGGCGACCGAGACCAGGCCGAGCACCATCGCGACGGCAACCTTGGTGGCGATATAGGCGACTGGACGCAGCGGGGTGAGCCGCAATTGGCGACTCCAGCCCTGCGCGCGTTCGATCGCGACCATGGCGCCGCCGCTCGTGGTCGCCAGCATCGCGCCGTACACCGCCATCGACACCATGACGTAGCCGGTGACATTGCCCGAGCCGAAAGACTGTGTCCGGTAATCGGATTGCAGTCCGAAGATGACGAAGAACAGCGGCGGCATGATCAGTGTGAACATCATGGTGCGCCGGTTGCGCAGCATGCGACGCAATTCCAGCCGCAGGAAGCCGAGGCTGAAACCGCCGAGCGCAACGCGCGTCGAGACCGCTGGTGGGGCAAGAGTGGTCATATCAGTTGTCTCCCGTGGTGAGCGCCAGGAATGCCGATTCGAGGTTGTGCGAGGTGATTTCGAGATCGACTGCCGTAGTCTCGGTCAGCAGATGGCGGGCGACGGCATCGGAGTCCTTGGTGTGCAGGATGATTCGGTCGCCGCGCAGCTCGACCTCGTCGACGCCGGGAATCGCCGAGAGCCGAGCCGGATCCGCGCCGGGCAAAGTGGCGCTCACCGCACGACCCGCGGCCAGGTTCTTGATCTCGGCGGCGCTGCCATCGGCGACCACCCGGCCCGCGCGCACCAGCACGATCCGGTCGGCATAGGCATCGGCCTCGTCGAGGTAATGGGTGGCGAACAGCACGGTCCGGCCGCGGTCGGAGTCCTCGCGCATGGCATTCCAGAACTCTCGCCGCCCCTCGACATCCATGCCGGTGGTCGGTTCGTCGAGGACGATGAGATCCGGATTCGGCAGCAGAGCCAGCGCGAATCGCAGCCGCTGCCGCTGCCCGCCCGAACATTTGCCGACCAGACGAGCACCGATATCGGCGATCCCCGCGCGAGCCAGCACCTCCTCGACCGAGCGCGGATGCGCGTGCAGTGTGCCCACCAGCTGCACCGTCTCGGCCACGGTCAGATCGGGCAGTAGCCCGCCCGACTGCAGGACCGCCGAAATCCTGCCTGCCGCAAGGGCTTCGGCCGGTGTCCCGCCGAAAACGCGCACACTGCCGGAGTCCGGTGCCGCCAGGCCGAGCAGCATATCGATGGTGGTGGTCTTACCCGCGCCATTGGGTCCGAGGAAGGCGACGATCTCCCCCGGCGCGACCGTCAGGTCGAGTCCATCGACGGCGTGCACCTCGCCGCCGTCCGGGAGCCGAAAGCTCTTGTGCAGATCGCGCAGTTCGATCGCGGACGACGCCCGGTGCCTGCCCGAGCCCCCCGCCGCGGCGAAGATGGCCGTGGATGTCAGTGCCGATGTCATGACTCAACGGTCACGCAATCAGCGGTCCGACACTTCGCACGAGTGTCACGAACCTCCCATGACATCTGTCATGGCGTCGACCCGGCCCGGCTCAGGGCAGCAGACCCTGCCTGGCCTTACCCGCGCCGGAGAGCACCAGCAGCAGCATGGTGGCCAGCGCCTGATCGTCCAGGCCCGCGGCCGGGAAGGTGTAGCGCAGGATGACATCGGCCTGGCTGCCCCGACTGATCAGCGTGATCGAACCGAACTGGATCGCGCCATTGCGCTCGGCGACCCGCTTGTGCAGCTGCGGCTTGAGCGGCCGGTCCCAGGCCAGCACGCATGTCAGCGTCAGTACGTCCAGGCCGGGCGCCAAGGTCACCGCGCGCAGCGAGCACAGTGCGCCCTCGTATTCGAAACCGATCGAACCATCGGCGTCGACCCGCACGGCGACGTCGTAGAGCGACAGACAGGCACCCGCCCTGGCCTGTAGCTCCTGTTCGGGGGTCACTGCTGCGTCCATATCGGTGCCGCCGTTCATCTGCTGCCGCCGTTCACTTGGTCCCCCCGAAGCGACGGTCACGCGAAGCGTACTGGAGACAGGCCTCCCACAGGTTGCGCCTGTCGAAATCGGGAAACAGCGTGTCCTGGTAGACGAATTCGGCGTAGGCGGACTGCCAGATGAGGAAGTTCGAACTGCGGAATTCACCGGAGGGGCGCAGGAACAGATCGACGTCCGGCATATCCGGCTCGTCCAGGTACTTGGCGACCACCGCCTCGTTCACCTTCTCCGGATCGATCTCACCCGCCGCCACGCGACGCGCGATTTCCCTTGCGGCATCGGCGATTTCGGCGCGACCGCCATAGTTGACACACATGGTGAGGGTCATCACCTTGTTGTCCTTGGTCAGCTCCTGCGCGATCTCCAGTTCGTTGATGACGCTGCGCCACAACCGCGGTCGCCGCCCCGCCCAGCGCACCCGCACACCCATCTCGTTCATCTCGTCGCGGCGGCGGCGGATGACATCCCGGTTGAACCCCATGAGGAAGCGCACCTCCTCCGGGCTGCGCCGCCAGTTCTCGGTGGAGAAGGCGTAGGCCGAGAGCCACTTCACACCGATCTCGATACAGCCCTCGACGGTGTCCATCAAAACCGCCTCGCCGCGCTCGTGGCCCGCGGTGCGCGGCAGCCCGCGCTCCTGCGCCCAGCGTCCATTGCCGTCCATCACCAGCGCCACATGCCTGGGCACCAACTCCGGCGGCAGTTCCGGCGGCGTCGCCCCCGACGGGTGCGGCGACGGCGGGCGGACGGTGCGTTCGGCACCCGACCGTGCGCGGGTCGAACTGGTCGGCGCGGCGGAGTCTCGACGGAGGATCACGGAACCTATCCTGCCTGATGGTTGTGGAGAACTTGTGTGCAGGTCAGCCAGCTTGTCCTGCGGTCGAGGACGCCAAAACGGTCTGGCCATCGGTCGGGTGCGACCGCTCGATCAGCGGCAGGGTGCGCAGCTGACGCTCGAGATGCCACTGCAGATGTGCCGCGACCAAGCCGCTGGCCTGTCTGCGGACCTGCTCGGGGACCTGCTCGACGTACTCCCATTCGCCTTTCAGCAGGGCGATCAGCAGATCGAGGACGCCGGGGGCCGGGGTGGCGGAGCCGGGCGGGCGGCAATGCACGCAAACAGCGCCACCGGCGGCGACGTGGAACGCGCGGTGCGGGCCGGGTGTGGCGCAGCGCGCGCATTCGTCCAGCGCGGGGGCCCAACCCGCAAAACCCATGGCGCGCAACAGGTATGCGTCGAGGATCAATTCGTGCGGACGTTGTTTGGCGGCGATTGCCCGCAGTGCACTCGCGGTCAGCGCATGCAGCTTCGGTGCGGGTGCGCGCTCCTCACCGGCCAGTCGTTCCGCGGTCTCCAGCACCGCGCAGGCCGTGGTGTAGCGCCCGTAGTCGTCGACGATATCGGCGGCGAACGCCTCCATGGTGTGCACCTGGGTGATCGTGTCGAGATTGCGCCCGGGATACAGCTGCACATCCACATAGGCGAACGGCTCCAGCCGCGCCCCGAACCGCGACTTCGTCCGCCGCACCCCCTTGGCCACCGCCCGCACCAACCCGTGCTGGCGCGTCAGCAACGTGACAATGCGATCCGCCTCACCCAGCTTGTGCTGGCGAACCACGACCGCCTCATCCCGATACAAACGCACACCGTCATCCTTTCACGAATGGGCGACGCCCACCTCCAGGCAAGGCCGAGCGCGTTGACTCGCGAGGTTGCAGCACGTCCCGCCCTGCGCGCGTAACATGTCACGCATGGCGGCAAAGGATCGCGTGCAGGCTCACCGTGACCGGATGCGAGAGCAGGGGCTGCGGCCCATACAGATTTGGGTGCCCGACACCCGCAGCCCGCAGTTCCTGGCCGAAGCACACCGACAATCCGTGCTGCTCGCCGAAAATCCGCACGAGGACGAGGACCAGGCATTCGTGGACGCCATCAGCTACCCGCTGGATGACGAGTGAAACGAGGCGAACTCTGGACCATCGCCACCGGGAGCAGCTACACAGGTAAACCCCGACCAGTGATCATCGTCCAAAGCGACGCTTTCGACAGCACTGCATCGGTGACGGTTTGCCCGATCACCTCCAACGATGTCGACGCACCGCTGGCGCGGGTGATGCTCGAACCGACCGAGGACAATGGCTTGCGCCGGCCCAGCTACGTGATGGTCGACAAGGTCACGACCGCGCCGCGCGAAAAGTTGGGCGACCGAATCGGGCAGGCGTCGAAACAAGACATGCTGCGAATAGACCGATACCTCGTCGTATTCCTCGGCATCGCGGACTGAACTACCTGGGGAGGAACCGTGCACGGAGACCGGTTGCCATTCGATTTGGCCGGGTATACGGAGCGAGTGCGATCAGGGGGCTGTTTCATCTACGACCTGGTCGCGGGTGCGCCCGGTTCGGAGCATGAGGTCATCTTCGATGACGGCACGCACATCGCGTTCCTCGGGAGATAACCGACGATGTACGGGCACTTTCTGGTGGCTCCGAAGGCGCACATCGAGCATTTGATCCGGGGACTTCGAACAGGACGCGTACCTGCAATTGCAGGCGGCGGTTCATCGGGTCGCGCGCGCTGTCGAGGCCGTTGTCCCGTGTGAACGCACCTACCTGCTCTCATTGGGCAGCCAGCAGGGCAATGCCCATGTGCACTGGCATGTCCAGCCACTCGCTCCCGGCACGCCATACGAGCGGCAGCAGTTCCATGCGCTAATGGCCGAGAACGGGGTGATCCCATGGTCGGCTGCCGAGGCGGCGCAGTTGGGCGGGCGGTTGCGGGCGGAACTCGGTTCGGGAAGGTAGTGCCGCGGCTATGATCTTCGGATGCGCGGAATTCGGTTCTGCTCAGTGGTTTTGGCCGGGGTCGCCGCCTTCGGGGCAGCGGCTTGTGGGAACACGAAACCGAGTTCGCCCAAAGCCGACGAGTCGGCGTTCGTATCGGTGGCCGAGATCGATCCGACGATCGTTGTCGATGCACGGTATTTCGGGGAGCACAACTTCATCGGTGGGCGGATCAACGGATACGAAGCGCCGAAGTGTCTGTTGACCAAGGAGGCGGCCACGGCGCTCGCCGACGTGCAGCGGGAACTCCGGCCGATGGGGCTGGGGCTCAAGACTTACGACTGTTACCGACCGCAGCGCGCGGTGGATCAATTCGTCAGTTGGGCAAAGGATCTCGGCGACACCACGATGCGGGCGGAGTTCTATCCGACGGTGGAGAAGGCAAATCTGTTCCGGGACGGGTATATCGCGGAGAAGTCCGGGCACAGTCGCGGCAGCACCTTGGATCTCACGATCGTCGCACTACCGGCGCCGGATCAGGAGCAGTACCACAGCGGCGATCCACTGCGCGCCTGCACACTGCCCGCCGACCAGCGATTCCGCGACAACAGCCTCGACCTGGGTACGGGCTACGACTGCTTCGATCCACTCGCCCACACAGCCGACCCAGCACCGAGCAGTACCCAACGGGCCCTGCGCGAACTGCTGGTGAACCTCATGGACGAGCACGGTTTCAAAAACCTCGCCGAAGAGTGGTGGCACTTCACCCTGAAGAACGAGCCCTTCCCGAACACATACTTCGACTTCCCCATCCAATAACCCAACCCCGCACATCCATTGCCCTCCCCACACAAGGTGCACAACCTACGCGCAAAGACTGCTCGCCGAGCGCAGTCATAGGGCGTCGAATACGGCCTTGGCGAACACCATTCGACTACCTTCGACCGCCCCTCGACCCAGGGGGCGGTACGGCAGGAGCTGGCTGGACGCGGCAGTAGGGCGCACACGTCAGGTGCGGAGGATGCCGCCGATGAGCAGCATCAGCGACTGCTGCGCCTGGGCTCTGGCCGCATCCTTGTCGGTGGCGTGCGCGACGATCAGCCCCGCCTCGGTGACCGCGCTGAAGATCAGCTGGGCCAGTACCGGGATCGGTGCGTCGGCGATCAGCCCCGCATCGCGGGCCCGCTCCAGTTCGGCGATGACCAGTCCCAGCCCGTGGCGCGCCTCGAACTCGCGAAAGGCCTGCCAGCCGAGCACGGCGGGACCGTCGTACAGGGTGATTCGAATCATCTCGGGACGCTGACAGATCTCCAGGAAGACGCCGAGGCCGATGGCCATCGAGGTGAGAATGTCATCGGGATTCACTGCGCCGATGGCGTTTTCGATTTCCGTGGTGCTCTCGATCTCGATTTGTTCGAGCACCGCGAGGAACAGACCGCGCTTATCGCCGTAGTGGTGGTGCAGCGCGCCGCGGGTGACTCCCGCCTCGGTGACGAGTTCCTCGGCCGAGGTCGCCGCGAATCCGCGCTCGGCGAACAACCGGCGACCGGCCTGCTCGAGCGCGGCTCGGGTGGCGCGGGAGCGATCCTCCTGACTACGGCGTTGCATGCAGCCGAGTGAACTCCAGGATCGTTTCGGAGAGCAACTCGGGCTGGTCTTCGGAGATGAACGTGTAGGAGTCGTCGATGAATTTCAGGGTGGCATTCGGCAGTTCGGCAGCCAGGCGTTCGGCGAACTTCACCGGGAAGATCTTGTCCTCGCGCGCCCAGGCGATCAGCACCGGAATCCGCACCGATGGGAATCGGGTCGCGGCATCGAGCGTGTAGCGACGATGCACGCTCTTCAGGAACCGGCGCAGATCCTTGCGGATCGCCGCCGACTTCCGGCTCGGCAGCAGGTAGGAGTCGACGATCTGCGGCGGGACCGGGCGCTTGGTCACCCAACCGAAGGCGATCGGCAGACGGTGCAGCGCACGGATGCGCATCAATTCGGTCAGCGGGCGCAGCGAGCCGGGAACCCGCGCCAGCACGGGCAGCGCCGCGAAGACAGGGGGGAAGAATGCCTCGTAGGCGTCGCACGAACTCAGCACGACGCGGCCGATTCGTTCCGGACGACGGGTCAGCAACACCTGGGTGATCGCGCCACCGGTGTCATTGGCGACCACAGTCACGTCGGTGAGGTCCAGTCGCTCCAGGAAGTCGGCGATCAGATCGGCGACCCCGGGAGGCGTGAGATCCGCTGCGGGGACCGGGATTTCGTGTGAACCGAGCGGCAAGTCCGGACTGAGGCAGCGATAACCCGCCGCCGCGATGGTGGGGACGACCTTGCGCCAGAGGTCGGAGTTGACGAGCAGGCCGTGGACGAAGACAACCGGCGCACCCTCGCCCGTGTCGTGATACCGGATGCGGCCGCCGGGTAGATCTACCTCGTGCGTGCGGCCGAGTGACGTACTGATTCCCATGGTTCCTCCATGTGTTTGCAGTGCGGATCCACTGTTACATACATACCGTATGTATGTCCATAGTCCGGCCTCCTACCTGGGGTGGAGATTTGCGAGCCGATGTGGACGGTTGACCAGCTCCGCGCTACCGTGCAACGAACGAACAAAGGAAGACGGAGCTCACATGACGGTGTCCGACCCCACCCTGCGCCCGGCCGCGACCACCGAACTGGGACTCGCCGACCTCGCCGCGGCACTCGCGCAGGGCACGATCAGCTCCGTGGCCGCGGCCGGCGCCGCGCTGGACCGGATCGAGGCCAGCCAGCCGACCCTGAACGCCTTCCGCGTCGTCCGGCGCGAGCAGGCACTGGCCGAGGCGGCCGCGGCCGACGAGCGGTTGGCCGCTGGCGAACGACTCCCCCTGCTCGGCGTGCCGATCGCGATCAAGGACGACACCGATATCGCCGGTGCGCCAACGGCATTCGGCTGCGGTGGCGACCTGCCGCCGAAAACCGAAGACGCCGAATCGGTGCGGCGGCTGCGCGCGGCCGGTGCGGTGATCGTCGGCAAGACCAATACCTGCGAACTCGGTCAGCTGCCGTTCACCAGCGGCGCCGCCTTCGGACACACCCGCAATCCGTGGGGCGCCGCACACACCCCCGGCGGTTCGTCCGGCGGCTCCGCGGCCGCCGTCGCGGCCGGATTGGTGCCCGCCGCACTGGGTTCCGATGGCGCGGGCTCGGTGCGCATTCCGAGCGCGTGGACCAATCTCGTCGGCATCAAACCGCAGCGCGGCCGCATTTCCACCTGGCCGGAGGCCGAGGCCTTTCAAGGTCTCACCGTGAACGGACCGCTGGCTCGCACCGTCGCCGATGCGGCACTGTTGCTGGACACCGCGGCCGGACCGCATGCGGGCGATCTGCACACCCCCGAACCGCTCACCGTCTCCGATGCCGTCGGCCGTGATCCGGGGCGACTGCGCATCGCACTGTCGCTGCGAATTCCGTTCACCGCCACCAAGACCGCGCTGCATCCGGAGGTCGAGGTCGCGGTCCAGCACATCGCCGCCACGCTGCGCCGCCTCGGACATTCGGTGACCGTGGCCGATCTGCACTACGGCATCATGATCGGTGCGTCATTCCTGCCGCGCTCGATGGCGGGCATCCGGGCCATCTACGACAAGATGCCCGGCGCGCAGGTGGATCCGCGCACGACCGCCAACGTCTGGTTCGGCCGGGCCCTCAGCGGACCGGCACTGTTCGCGGCACGCCAGGCGGAACCGTTGCTGCACAAGCGAATCGGCGGGTTCTTCCGCGACTACGATCTGGTGCTCGCGCCGACCACCGCGACTCCCCCGCCGCGCGCCGCGGAGATCGATGGCATCGGCGTCAATGCCACCAACGACCTCATCACCGCCGCCTGCCCCTACACCTGGCCCTGGAATGTGCTCGGCTGGCCCGCCGTCAATGTCCCCGCGGGCTTCACCGACGCCGGGCTCCCGGTCGGCGCACAGCTGATGGGGACGGCGAACTCCGAGCCACTACTGGTTTCCGTTGCGGCACAACTGGAATCGGAACTCCGCTGGGATCGTCACCGCCCCGAACCCTGGTGGTGAGTTCGGCGTTCGGGCGGGGTCCAGACCTCGGTATCGCTCTTGGTGCCCGCCGGGCCCCGTGCGGACCCGGCCGTCGCCCTGCGGATACATCAGCAAGCACTGCTGCGGCTGGCCGGACTTCCCGAGGCCGGTGGCGACGAGGATGCCGATAGTGGAGTCGTCGGCCACTCGACCTCGCGAGAAGCACAGCGTCCCGGTGACTCCGAGATAGTCGGTGCCGCGCATTCACAGCAACTCCAGGAGTTTGCCGATATCCTCCGAACCGGTATGACGTCACACCCCTTGGTCGAATAGTTAGACGGTACAAGAACTTTCGCCCTAGACCGGGGCGTTTCGCCACCAGCGTTCGAGGAGGTCTCGGCCGGATTCGCCACCGAATACCCGCAGCTGACAGTTGCTGCGTCCGGCGTCGGCGAATTCGACCTGCACCGCACCCGCCGGTCCACCGGCCGGACCGGTGACGTCCTGCCAGATCACCCGGCCCCGGCCGGATGGACGCTCCCATTGCTCTTCCCCAGCGACTGCCGCATCGGTGTAGGGCTCTATCTTGCTCGGGGTTCGATTGGCATTGCACGCCACGATAAGCAGTTCCAGCGGATTGCGGTCACCGTTGCAAGATAGGTAAGTTGTCGCGCCCACCGCCTGGTTTACATCGATCGGCCGCTTGTCCGCGTCCACCGCGACACATCGCATCCCCTGATAGCCGCTGTCCGCCGGGGTCCTGGGCAGCAGCTCGGGCAGCACCCGCACCATGTAGTTATGACCGCCCCACGATGCGGCGCCAGCGGCGACCGTAGTTGCCGGTGGCATCGTGGCACTGGTTGGCGAGACCACCGTACTCGACCCCGCCGTCATACCGGTCGACCGTACGTCACTCGAATTCCTGTTCAGTGCAAGCGCACTCGCGACGCCGAGCGCGACGACCGATGCCGCGATACCAAAAGCCACCGCGATGTGACGACGGGACCGCTGCTTCGTTCGCGGCCAAGGATCAAGCGCGGCCACATCCCCCCGACGACCGAAAGCGGCCGCCGCCGCAAGCGCGAGCGCACCACAGGAGTGATGGCGATGGTGCGGGTTCTTCGCCATCGCCTGCGCGATCACGTCATCGATAGCCCGCGGCAGTGCCGGATTCGCTATGGAGGCACGTGGGGGCCGATCCTGGATATGCGCCTGCATCACCGCGACGGCGGTAGTCCGCGGAAAGGGCTTCTGTCCGGTCAGCAGTTCGTACAGTGTGCAGCCCAGCGCGTAGACATCGGCCCGGTGATCGATCTGGCCCGCCATCAGCTGCTCCGGCGCGGCATAGGCGAGCGTAGCCAGGACGGCCCCCGCCTCGGTCAGCGCCGTGGTTTCGATTGCGGCCCTTGCAATTCCGAAATCGGTGACATACACGCGATCCGGCTGACCGGGCCGGGGCTGCAGCAAGATATTCGCCGGTTTGACGTCGCGGTGCAGCATCCCGACCCGATGCGCCTCGTCGAGACCGCGCGCGGCGGCATCGATAATGTGCAGCGCCCGTTCGGGGGTCAGCTCCGCGGGGCCGCGGCGGATGAGCTGCGCGGCGTCGATACCGTCGACGAACTGCATCGCGATCCAGAGACGGCCGTCCTGCACGCCGCGGTCGTGCACGGCCACGACATTCGGATGGTCCAGCCGGGCAGCGAGATCGGCCTCGCGAATGAACCGCGCGCGAAACTCCGCGTCCGCACCGTGCTCATCCGAGAGCACCTTCAGCGCATCGTGGCGCGGCAGCCGCGGATGTTTTGCCACATACACCGAACCCATCCCGCCACTGCCGAGCATCCGCTCGATCACATATCCGGCGAAAACCGTCCCCGGAACGAGCCTTCCAGCCATATCCCTACTCGCTGTTCAACAGCAGACCGAGCTGCGCCGCGACCCGCTGATGGGTGCTCTTCAGATCGCGGCCGCGAATCAGCGCGATGTAGCGGCCGTGCATGAGCCTGCAGGTGAATCGGAGCGGGATCTGCGGGGGAACGTCGAGCTGCTCGAAGCAGCGGACGTCGGGCACTGCCTCCGGCGTAGGCGCGACACGCAGTTCCGGCTCCTGTCCCCGCGCGGGATCCGAGAATGCCCGGCGGGCGGCAACCGCATCCGGATAGCGTTCGAGCTCATTCCAGCCGTTGACGGCGTTGAGCTCGATCGAGCTCGGGCGCTGGCGCGAGCCGTACAGGTAGGTACCACGCAGGCCGTAGACGATCCCCGTCACGGTGGCGGCGACCTGCCAGCCCGCATTCTGCTCATAGTCGGTCATCGCCACCGTCGGAAAGGGCCAGCGCCCAGGTACTTCGGCGATCAACCTGCCCAGCATGCCGTCGCTGTCGAGCGGCAGCGCGGTGAGCCGGTCCCGCGGTGTGGCCGAATAGTCGCGCAACCGGGTCGACTGTGCTTCGAAAGCCTGGCGCGCCACTGTGGTGAGCACGGCGAGATCCGGACTCGTATGCCCGACGAGCACACTGATCACGAAGGATTCGTGCGCCATCGTCGCGGCCAGTGTCGGCACGTTCGGACGCCAATGCGCGGACGCCGACGGCTGATCCGGGATGGCAACGGACACATTGTCGGGACTCGCCGCGGCATCGGTCGCGTCCATCTCCCGAGCGGCCTGCCGAGCCGCGGCCGCATCCGGGAAGCGAAGCAGCACAACAGTCAGCAATCGGGACCGACCGATGACGGGTGGACCGATCTGTTCCTTGTCCGCGCCGCCGACCATGAAACCGGCCAGCATCCCGTACCGTTCGAGCACCGGGCGGACCGATTTCGCGAGCACTCGGGTCGCCTTCGCGGGCGTCGGTAGCGGCATTGCGCCGCCGGTCTCGAATGTGAATTTCAGGGATGCGTCGGCCTCGACCGGATCGATGATCGCCTCCGCCATCCGGACCGATTCCAGTGTCCGCCCATAGCTTTCGTTGTCGTTGGGCGGCACCTCGAGGGGTTCGATGCTGTTCAGGCCGACATCGAGTGCCTTCGGATTCGGGTTCGCCGGTACCGGATGCCCCTGGAGCGCACAACCCGCCGTCAAGACCAGCACCATGACCGCTACCGCCGTGGCAGCCACCGAACGAGTCCGGTCGGCGCGGTTCATTCTCGCGCGATCGTTCACCTCACAGTGGCGCATCGAGCCACCACCGCGTCCGCAGATCCGCACCGGACCGATCGCCGATTACCCGCATCCGACAGAAGTTCCGATTCGGACTATCGAACGACACCTCCAACTCGCCCAACACGCCTCCCAGCCGGTTCGTGTAGTTGCCCCAGTGCAGTTCGCCCGAACCGGACGGCCGGCTCCAGCGCTCGGCGCCCTCGGACCGTTCTTGCGCAGCTGCCGCCGGCATGACCGAACGATCGGTGTTGCAGGTGAGGATGACCTGTTCCATCGGATCCTGGTCGCCGGTGCAGTTCAGCCGATCGATCGGCACCCGCGCATCGAACGACATGGGGTTACCCTGCTGATCGAGGAACTTGCAATCGTGCAATTCCCGATAGCCGACACCCAGTGGTGTGGCCGGTAGCAGATCGGAAAATGCCGCGAAGACGGTGGCATGCGGGCTCCATGCCGCGGCCGATGCGGCGGCCGCACGGTCGACGCTGGTGGTCGGCCCCGGCGCGGCGGTCGTGGCCGATGTGTCGCGACCGATCCGGTGCACCGCCGAAACCACCACCGCGACAAGGGCAATGGCGAGCACCGTCGCACCGAGCAGCAGCCGCCGATCCCGCCCGCGCGATGCGGGAGCTGGTGCGACCGCGGTCGGATCCGATTCGGGCAGCAGCGCTGCCGTCGCCGCGGTCGCGAGTGCTCCGCAGCTCGGGTACCGATCCGGCGGCTGCTTTGCCATGGCCTTGGCGATCACTGCATCGAATGCCGTTGGCACGCTGGGGTTTCTGCGCGAGGGCCGGGGCGGGGGATCGTTCAGATGCGCGTGCATCACCGCCCCCGGACTGTCCCGAGGGAACGGGACCGAGCCGGTGAGCATGTGGTACAGCGTGCAGCCGAGCGAATACACATCGGCGCGGTCGTCCACGGCGTCACCGCTGATCTGCTCCGGCGCCGCATAGGCCACCGTCCCGGGCATACCGCCGCCACCGGCCACTGTCGTCACATCGCCGACGGCGCGGGCGATGCCGACATCGGCGACCAGCACCCGCTCCGGCCCATCCTCCTGTTCGGCGACGAGGATGCTGCCCGGCCGCACATCCCCGTGCAGCAGGCCCGCACGATGGATCTCGTCCAGTCCGCGGGCGGCCTCAACGACTATGTGAACAGCGCGCTCCACGTTCAGCTCGGTTCGGCCGCGCCGGATCAACTCACCGACATCGACGCCACCCACATACTGCATCGCAATCCACAGTCGGCCGTCCTGTTCACCGCAATCCCGGACCGCGGCGACATTGGGATGCTGCAGCCGCCCGGCGACTTCGGCCTCGCGCAGGAAGCGCGCGCGGAAATCGGGCTCGGCGGCATAGTCATCGGACAGAATCTTCAGCGCGTCCCGACGCGGCAGCCTCGGATGCTGCGCCAGATAGGTGGTGCCCATATCGTCGGCGCCGAGGCGGCGCTCGATGCGATATCCGGCGAATGTGGTGCCTCCGGCAATATCCACGGCGTCTTCCTCCCTAACTCGGTTCAGAACGGCGCGCTACCCCACCAGCGGTCGTACAGGTCTTTGCCGGAGTTCCCGCCGAATACGAACAGCGAACAGAAATTCCGCTGGGGATCGTCGAACAGAATCCGGATCAGGCCCTGGGGCCGGTTGGGGCCCAAGGGGTCATTGTCCGGAGTGCTGGTGTCGAACCAGAGAATTCGGCCGCGCCCGGATCGGCGCTCCCATCGTTCATCACCGATCGGGACGAAATCGGGGTCCGCGCGGTAGTTGGTCGGACTGCGATTCGAATTGCAGCCCACGAAGATCGTCTCCACCGGATCCCGGTTTCCGGTGCAATCCAGATTGGCGACCGCGGGCGCGGTTTGGTTCACATCGACGGGACGATTTTCCAAGTCCCGCGCGACGCACCTGAGGCCCTGATACCCGCCCTCGACCGGACTGGCGGGAAGCAGTTCGGGAAAGGCTTGCGCGATAAAGGTGTGGCTGCCCCACGACAGCCGAGCGTTGCTGGTCGTTGCGGTGGCGGCGGGCGGGCTGGTCGCCGCCACCGCGGTGCTCGATCCGATCGTGGCGGTGGTCGCCGCTGGTTGCGTCGAATTCCTCATCAGCGCAACAGAACTCGCGATTCCGATGACAACGACCGATGCGGCGATACCGATCGCGAGCCCGACGCGCCGCCGACGCACCGGAGGTCGCGGCTCGGCATTGGGCACCTCGACGGTGACCGCCTCCGCGCGGCCGTCGAGCGCGGCCGCCGCCGCATCGGCCAGCGCACCACACGACGGATAGCGATCATTCGGGTTCTTCGCCAACGCCCGCGCAATCACCCGATCAATGACCTGCGGCAGCAACGGATTCGCCGCGGTGGCACGGGGCGGCGGGTCCTGGATGTGCGCCTGCATCACCGCGACGGCGGTCTTGCGTGGAAACGGCTTTGTGCGGGTGAGCAGTTCATAGAGCGTGCAGCCCAGCGCGTACACATCGGCCCGCTGATCGACCACGCCACCCATGAGCTGTTCCGGCGCGGCGTAGGCCAAGGTCGCGAGCACCGACCCTACCGAGGTCAGTGCGGTCGATTGTCCAGCGGCCCTGGCTATTCCGAAATCGGAAAGGAAAACTCGATCGGGTTCGCCGGGTCGCGACTCGAGCAGGATATTGGCCGGTTTGACGTCACGGTGCAGCAGTCCCGCGCGATGCGCGGCATCCAGACCACGCGCTGCCGATCCGACAATGTGCGACGCCCGCTCCGGTGGCAGCTCGGCGGCATCGTGGCGGATGAGTTCGGCCGCATCGATACCGTCGACGAACTGCATCGCGATCCACAGCCGACCGTCGTACACGCCTCGGTCGTGCACTGCGACGATATTGGGATGTTCGAGCCTGGCCGCGAGTTCGGCCTCTCGAATGAATCGAGCACGGAACTCGTCATCACCACTGTGGATCTGCGCGAGCACCTTGAGCGCGTCGTGGCGCGGGAGCCGCGGGTGGCGCGCGACGTACACCGTTCCCATCCCGCCGGTGCCCAGCACCCGCTCTATCAGATACCCGGCGAATACCGTGCCCGGAGCAAGGGTCTCGGTCATGTACCCCGCTCACTGTTCACCAGCAGCCCGTATTGAGCAGCGACCCGCTGTTGGAAGTCGCGCAGATCCCGACCGAAAAGCACTGCGACATAACGCCCGTACAACACAGTGCAGCTGTAGACGAACGGACGCGCGGTCAGCTCGCCCGGATCCTTCGCGCAGGCGACATCCGGCACCCCGGTTGGGCCGGGGATCGATCGCCGCCCGTTCTTATCGACTCCGTCCTGCGCCTTCGCGAAGGACTTGCGCGCGGCAGCCACATCGGGGAATCGCATCAGACCCTCTAAACCATTGAAGGCCATGAGCTCCGGCGGATTCGGTTTTCCGACACCCCGGTACAACAAGGTGGCATGTGTGCCGTATACGACGCCACTTGCCTGGGGAGCGCTATTCCACCCCGCGTTTTCCTGTTCGGTACCGAAGGCCACGGCGGGAAACGGCCAGCGCCCCGGCGCTTTCGGCACCATGCGCGCGACCATGCCGTCGCGGTCCAGCGGCAGGGCCGCGAGCTGTTCGCGCGGAGTGAGCGCGAACCCGCGCAGTCTGGGCAGCTGGGCATCGAATGCCTTGCGCGCCAACATGGTAAGGGCGTTGAGGTCGGCAGCGGTATGTCCACCGAGCAGCGTGACGACAAACGACTCGTGCGCGAGCGAGACCGCTATCGTCGGCACATTCGGACGCCAATGTCCGTGTGCGGCCGGATATTCCGGGATGGTGACGGACACATTCTCGGGACTGACCGACGCATCGACCGAGTCGATCTCCTCGGCGGCCCGCTGCGCCGCGGTGGGGTCGGGGAATCGCAGCACCAGCACGGTCAACAGCCGGGCGGTGCCGACGACCGGCGTAAGCTCGACCTCCTTGTCGATGCGACCGACGGCAAAACCGGCCAGCATTCCCCACTTTTCCAGGACCGGACGGACCGGGGCCGCGAGATACGCACCCGCTTTGGCGGACGTCGGAAGCGGCACGGCCGTGAAGCCACTCAGCGGGAAGGTCAAGGTCGAATCCGCCTCTGAAGGATCGGCCATGACCTCGCCCAGCCGCATCGATTCCATAACCCTGCCGAATCTCTCATTATCGACGGCCGGTTCGCGGAGCGGTTCGAGGCTGTATCCGCCGATATCGAGCGAGCCGAGGTCGGGCCGTTGCGGCATCGGCTGCCCGTGCGCGGTACAGCCGGTGGCGAGCGCCAGCACCGCCACCGTGCTGGCCAGGGCGGCACGGACTTTGCGTACCCGATCACAGCGGCGCATCAGGCCACCACCGGTCGTGTAGCTCGGTGCCCGACGCGGCACCGTCCACCTGCACCGTGCAGAAATTCCGGCCCGGATCGTCGAAGTAGACCTCCAATTGACCGCGGATCTTGCCATCGATTTCGATATCGGAACCCCAGTTCACATGCCCCGTGCCGGACGAGCGGACCCAGCGTTCATCGCCCTCTATCCGAGCGAAGAAGCGATCGGGGAAGATCGCCGACCGGTTGGCATTGCATTTGACGGTCATGGTGCGCGCCGGGTCGCCATCACCGATGCAGAACACTTCGCCGACTACGGCAGGTGCGTCGAAGGAAGCGGCATGGCCTTCCTTGTCGAGTGGAATACAGCCCCCGACATCCTTGTACCCGGTCGCCAATGGCGAGGGCGGCAGCAGTTCGGGAAATGCCTGCGCCATATAGGCGTAGGCACCCCACTCGGCGGTGTTCACATTCGGCGGACCCGCGGTGGTCGAGGGTGGTGGCATGCTCGCCGGTGCACCGCCGGTCCACAGAACCGTCGAAATCGCGCTTGCCACAACGACGACAACCAGCAGCCCCGCCGCGAGCAACCGGTCGCGGCGCTTGGTCCGAGCCGCGTCCGGTCCGGAACCGGTGAGCGCGCCCCCCACCAGTGCGGCCCGCGCCGCCGCCGCGAACGCCGCACAACTGGAGAACCGCTCGTCCGGCTGCTTTGCCATGGCCTTGGCGATCACCGCGTCGAATGCCGGTGGCACGCTGGGATTTCCGAGCGAGGGCCGGGGCGGGGGATCGTTCAGATGCGCGTACATCACCGCCCCCGGACTGTCCCGAGGAAACGGGACCGAGCCGGTGAGCATGTGATAAAGCGTGCAGCCCAGTGCGTAGACATCGCCCCGATGGTCCATCGGATCACCGCTGATCTGCTCCGGCGGCGCATAGGCCAGGGTGGCTGTGGTCCCACCGGAGGCGAGGGTGGTCGAATCATCAGCGGCACGGGCGATTCCGAAGTCGGTGACGAGCACCCGATCCGACCCGTCAGGCTGCGCGGCGACGAGGATATTGGCCGGCTTCACGTCGCGGTGCAGCAGGCCCGCCTGGTGGATCTCATCCAGACCGCGCGCCGCCTCCCCGAAAATCCGAACGGCACGTTCGATGGGGAGCGCGTTCATCTTGATCAACTGGGCGACATCGACACCGTCCACATACTGCATCGCGATCCACAATCGACCATCCTGCTCACCCCTGTCCCGCACGGCGACCAGATTGGGATGTTGCAGCCGCGCGGCGATTTCGGCCTCACGCAGGAATCTGGCCCGGAACTCCGGGTCTCCGGCATGGACATCGGCGAGGATCTTCAGCGCGTCCTTGCGCGGCAGCCGCGGATGCTGGACGAGGAAGACGGTGCCCATCCCGCCTGCACCGAGACGGCGTTCGATCTGGTACCCGGCGAATACCGCGCCCTCGACCACGTCCACAGCTCAGCCCTCCGTATGCGTCGGGACCCTTCCGACGCACGTACGGCCCCGGAATGATCACGGACAGCCGCCAACGGGCCGACTATAGCAGCGGCTCGGGCATCACATCCCATGTTTCCAGGTCAGAACCCAAGTTTGCCAAGCTGTTTCGGGTCGCGCTGCCAATCCTTGGCAACCTTGACGTGCAGATGCAGGTAGATGCGGACGCCGAGAATGTGTTCGATCTGTTTGCGCGCGTTGGTGCCGACCTCCTTGAGGCGGGCACCGCCCTTGCCGATAATGATGGCCTTCTGCGACGGACGTTCGACATACAGCAGGGCATGCACGTCGAGCATGTCTTCGTTCTCTTCGCGTGGCAGCACCTCTTCGATGACCACCGCGAGCGAGTGCGGAAGTTCATCGCGGACACCTTCCAGGGCGGCCTCGCGAATGAGCTCGGCCATAAGGGTTTCCTCGGGCTCGTCGGTGAGCTCGCCATCGGGGTAGAAGGCCGGGCCCTCCGGCATTTTGGAGGCGATGACGTCGACGAGAACCTCGACCTGTTCCCCCTTGACCGCGGAAACCGGCACCACATCGTGGTCCGGACCGAGCAGCTGCGATAGCGCCATCAGCTGTTCGGCGACCTGGTCGCGGCTCACCTTATCGATCTTGGTAACCACACCCAGCAGCGTCGTCTTCGGCGCCATCTGCTTGATCTGCTGCAGGATCCACTTATCGCCGGGACCGATCTTCTCGTCGGCCGGAATACACAGCGCGATCACATCGACCTCGGAATAGGTATCGCGGACGAGGTCGTTCAGGCGCTGGCCGAGCAGGGTGCGCGGGCGGTGCAGGCCGGGGGTGTCGACCAGAATGAGCTGGGCGTGGTCGCGGTGCACGATGCCGCGGATGGTGTGGCGGGTGGTCTGCGGACGCGAGGAGGTAATCGCGATCTTCTGGCCGACCAGGGCATTGGTCAGCGTCGATTTGCCGGTATTCGGGCGGCCGACGAAACAGACGAAGCCGGAACGGAATTCGGCGCTGTTATCAGCCACCCTGCACCTCCGCACCCTCGGCATCGTCGACGATCTCGAAGACCGCGCCCGAGCGGTCGGTGAAGATGATGCGCGCCTCGGCCGCCACCTCGCGCACCGCGAAGACCCCGGCGTCCGACAACCTGCCCCCGACGACCACGGCCGCCTCGAACCCCTCCGCGCCGCTGGAGATCGCGGCCGCGACGGCGGCCTGCAGCGCGGTCAGCCGCAGCGACGACAGGGAAACCTCACCGGCGGAGTACGTGCGGCCGTCGGTATCGCGGATGGCCGCGCCCGAACTGCCACCGGTGCGGCCGAGCGCCCCCTTCGCCAGCACCAGTAGCTTATTGTCCTCGGCATCCAGTTCAGCCATCGCTGTCTCCGTTCTGATCACGATCGTTCGGGATATCCCGTTCTGACCCGTTACTTTTGCGCCTGCCATTGGACTTCTCGGCATGCGATTTCTCCGGCGCCTTGCGCACGACAATGGTGTGCACTCGCACCCGACCCCGCGCGTCCGCGCCGCCTTCACCGCGCAGTACCAAGCCGTGCGCAACGGCTTTGGAGCCGGGCAGCGGCACCCGGCCCAGTGCGTGTGCGAGCAGTCCGCCGACGGTATCGACGTCCTCCTCCTCGATCTCCAGGCCGTACAGCTCGGCCAGATCATCGACCGACAGCCGCGCCGACACCCGGTAGCGGCCCTCGCCGAGGTCCTCGATGGGCGGGGTCTCATCGGTGTCGTACTCGTCGGCGATCTCACCGACGATCTCCTCGAGCACATCCTCGATGGTCACCAGTCCGGCAATGCCGCCGTATTCATCGACCAGCAGCGCCATATGGTTTCGCCTGCGCTGCATTTCGTCGAGCAGACTGTCCAGCGGTTTGGAGTCGGGCATGAACACGGCCGGGCGCATCGCATCGCGCACCTGTACCTTGCGACTCCTATCCGCATACGGCACAAGGTCTTTCAGATACACCACGCCGAGAATATCGTCGACGTTCTCCCCGATCACCGGAATGCGGGAGTGCCCACTGCGCACCGCGAGCGACATCGCCTGTGCCGCGGTCTTATCCGCTTCGATCCAGACCATCTCGGTGCGCGGCACCATGACCGCGCGGGCCGGGGTGTCGCCGAGTTCGAAGACGGACTGGATCATCCGGCGTTCGTCATCGGCCACCACGCCGCGTTCGCTGGCCATCTCGAACACTTCGCGCAGCTCGATCTCGGATGCGAAGGGGCCGTTGCGAAATCCCTTACCGGGGGTGATCGCATTGCCGATCAGGATCAGCAGCCTGCTGACCGGACCGAGTACCGTGCCGATGAACTGCAGCGGCAGCGCCGAGGCCAGTGCGATGGAGTAGGCGTGCTGGCGGCCGAGCGTGCGCGGGCCGACCCCGATCACCACATAGTCCACCAACACCATGACGACGGCGGTGAAAAGCAGCGCCCAATCGTCGTCCCAGAGCGGAATCAGTGCCGCCGCCAGCAGTATCGTCGCGCTGATCTCGCACAGAATACGAAGCAGCACAAGAAGATTCACATACCGCGGCCGGTCGGCCACGATTCTGGTCAGCCGCACCGCGCCCGGCCGCTCGGCCCGGACCATATCCTCGAGTCGTGCCGGTGAGATGGTGTTCAGCGCCGAATCGACACCGGCGAAAACCCCGCCCACCGGGACGAGCAGCACCGCCAGCAGGATGAGGGTCAGCGAATTCACGCGGGGCCCAGCGCCTCACCCGGTGTGGTGAAGCCCGCCTTCCCCAGCAGCCTGGCATCGCGTTCGGCCAATTCGGCCCGCAATTGCGCCTCGCGCAGGCTCTCGTACCACTCCTCGAGCAGCCGGGCCTGTAGCGCGAACATCTCCTTCTCCTCCTCGGGCTCGGCATGGTCGTAACCGAGGAGGTGCAGCACGCCGTGCACGGTGAGCAGCGCGAGTTCATGATCGAGCGAATGACCGGCCTTGCGGGCCTGACCCGCGGCGAATTCCGGGCACAGCACGATATCGCCGAGCATGGACGGACCCGGTTCGGCGCTGTCGGGGCGACCACCCGGCTCCAGTTCGTCCATCGGGAACGACATCACATCGGTCGGGCCGGGTAGGTCCATCCAGCGCATGTGCAGATCGGCCATGGTGTCGAGATCGACGAGCACCATCGACAGCTCGGCCGCGGGGTGCACGTCCATCCGGCCGATGACAAATCGCGCGACACTGACCAGGTCTTCTTCGGGTACGTCGATACCCGATTCGTTGGCGATCTCGATGCTCACCGCATCAGCCTATAAGCCGACGTCAGCGCCGATCTCCCCGGCTCGCGGCGCGACGCTGGGCGCGATTGCCCGGATAGTGCGGCCCGACCTGGGGGACCCGCTCGGCTTCGGCCCGTTCGTAGGCGTCGACAATATCGGAGACCAACCGGTGCCGAACCACATCGCTGCTGGTCAGCAGGGAGAAATGGATATCATCAATGCCGTTGAGGATCTCGCTGGCCACGCGCAGACCCGAACGCGCGCCATTGGGCAGGTCGACCTGGGTGACGTCACCGGTCACCACGATCTTCGAACCGAATCCGAGCCGGGTGAGGAACATCTTCATCTGCTCGGCCGTGGTGTTCTGCGCCTCGTCGAGAATGATGAACGAATCGTTCAGCGTGCGTCCGCGCATATACGCCAGCGGTGCGACCTCGATGACACCGGCCGCCATCAGCTTCGGAATGGCCTCCGGATCCATCATGTCGTGCAGCGCATCGTAGAGCGGGCGCAGGTACGGATCGATCTTCTCGTTGAGCGTGCCGGGCAGGAAGCCGAGCCGCTCACCCGCCTCGACCGCGGGACGGGTGAGGATGATCCGGTTGACCTGCTTGGTCTGCAGCGCCTGCACGGCCTTGGCCATCGCCAGATACGTCTTGCCGGTGCCAGCGGGGCCGATGCCGAACACGATGGTGTGGGCATCGATCGCGTCGACATAGCGCTTCTGATTGAGCGTCTTGGGCCGGATGGTCTTGCCGCGGCGGGACAGGATGTCCAGGCTCAGCACCTCGGCCGGGGATTCCGAGGAACCCTCGGTGAGCATCGATACGGTGTGGCGCACCGCCTCCGGAGTCACCACTCGATTGCGACCGGTCAGCGCGACGAGCTGTTCGATCACCCGTTCGGCGAGGGCGACATCGGCCGCCTTACCGGTGAGTGTGACGGAATTGCCGCGGACGTGGATATCCGCATCCAGCAGCTGCTCGAGTTCACGCAGGTTCTGGTCGGCCGCACCAAGGAACGGGAACACGGATTCGGGAGCGAGTTCGATGCTGGAGCGCACGGTGCGTGCTGCCGGACCCGAGCCGTTGTCCGCTCCACCGGGGATGGAAGCCGGGGTGGCTGAGCTGATGCCTGCCGCGGGTGTAGTTGGGTCGCCGATCTCGCCTTGTGTTCTCAAAAGTGGTTATAGCCTGCTTCCGGTCTCGAATTGCTGCGTCGTTGATGAAAGTTTAACGCGCCCCACCGACAAGACGCAGTGAATAAACGGCTACCCCGCCCGTCACGACCGCGCGCAGATCGCTCGAAACGGCCAGCCGTCCGGCGCGGGCGATAGCCTGCGGATCGCTCGCTACCGCCGTGGCATCTGGATTCCCCCGCGCCGCCGGGCCCAATCCTCGGTGAAGTCACGAAATCGACGCACGGCGTCCGATGGCGGGGCGGTCGCCGACCAGATCAGCCCGACATCGCGTACGGCCCCCGCATCGGCGAGCGGGACGGTCACCAGGCCCGATAGTGCGCCCGTGGCCGGAATCGGATCTTCCAGCGGTAGCACCGCAACGCCGAGCCCGGCCGCGACCAGACCCGCGACCGTGACCAGATCGGTCGACTCGAAGGCGATGCGCGGACGGATATTCGCGGCCGCGGACAATTCCTCGAGTATTCGGCGCATACCGAAACCCGTTGGCATCGTGATGAATTCCGTATCGGCGAGATCGGCGAACCGAATATGCCGACGCGCGGCCAGCCGGTGTTCGGCGGGGACGGCGAGCACCAGCGGCTGGTCCAGCAGTTTGTGCCAGCCCAGTCCGGCGGCCGATGGCCGGGGCGACACGATCGCCAAATCCGCTGTGCCATCGAGTATCTGATCGACCACCGCGTCGAACGCGCCCTGCCAGAGGGTGCACGAGATGCGGGCCGAACCGCGGCGGAAGCCGCCGATCAGCTGCGGCACCAGCCAGCGGCCGAAGCTGTGCAAAAATGACAGGCGGACAACACCTTTCGCGGGATCGGTGCGGTCGGCGACAGCCTGGGCGGCCGCGTCGAGTTCGGACTGTGCGCGACGGGCGTGCTCATAGTAGATGCGGCCGCAGTCGTTGAGCTCGATGCGTTTGCCGTGGCGGTCGAACAGTTCGGCGCCGAGGCGGCGTTCCAGGCGCGCGAGCATGCGCGAGAGCGTCGGCTGGGCGATGTGCAGCCGTTCGGCGGCCGCGCCGACGCGCTCCAGTTCGGCGAGTGTCGTGAACCACAGCAGGTCGTCACCCAGCACGATCGGAGCTCTCCTTATGCGTTCGAGGCATTAGATACCAGATTACTATTCATTTCCTTTCTTGAAGTCGGCTGCCGATCCTGGATGCAGGAGGCGCCATGACCAGCACGGATACCCGCTCGACCAGTGTCTCGGGCACATCGCACGAACGTCGGATCACCACCGCACTGTTCGCCGCGGGGCTGACCACCTTCGCCTCGATGTACAGCGCGCAGGCATTGCTGCCCAGCCTGTCGGCGGCCTTCGGCGCCGATCCGGCGCACGCGGCCTTGGCGGTCTCACTGACCACCGGATTTCTGGCACTGGCGATCATCCCGGCAGGCGCACTGTCCTCGCGGCTCGGACGCACACGCGTCATGACGGCATCCGCGGTGCTCGCGGCGGCGGTCGGTTTGCTACTGCCGCTGAGCCCGTCGCTGGACGTATTGCTCGCGGGCCGAGCTGTGCAAGGAGTGGTGCTGGCCGGAGTACCCGCCGTCGCGATGGCCTACCTCGCCGAGGAGATCGGCAGCGCCGGATTGGGTGCCGCGATGGGGGTATATGTCGCGGGCACCTCGATCGGCGGGCTGGCGGGGCGGTTGATTCCGGCCTTCGCCCTCGAGCTGACATCCTGGCGGATGGCCCAGGCCGCGATCGCGATCGCGGCGGCCATCTGCACGATCTGGTTCGTGCGCGGGTTGCCGCCCTCGCGCGGATTCGTCGCTCGACCCGCCGGAATGCGTACCGTGCTCGGCGATCTCGGCACGTCGGTGCGCCACCGCGGACTGCTCGCACTGTTCGCGCTGGCGTTCGTGCTGATGGGTGGCTTCGTATCGATCTACAACTTCCTCGGCTACCGCTTGGCCCGGCCGCCCTTCGAATTGCCTGCCGCCGTAGTGGGTTCGTTGTTCCTGCTGTATCTGGCCGGCACATTCGCCTCGGCCGCCGCCGGACGCATGGCCGATCGCATCGGCAAGCACCGAGTGCTCGCGGCATCGGTCGCGCTGATGGGCGTCGGCGTTCTCGTTACCATCCCGGACCAGCTGATCGCCGTCGTTGTGGGGATAGCGCTATGTACCGCAGGGTTTTTCGGCGCCCACGCGGTGGCCAGCACCTGGGTCGGCGCGATGGCGCCCGGCAACCGTGGCGCCGCATCATCGCTGTACCTGTTCACCTACTACCTCGGTAGCGCGGTCATCGGCAGTGCCGCGGGCTTCGCCTATGCGAAGGGCGGTTGGATCGAACTGGCAGGCTGTGTCGGCGCGCTGGTGGCAATCGCGGGAGTCCTGGTGTGGTACCTGACGGGCCACACGCGGTCGGCCGTCGGCATGGCGGGTCCGCCGACCCGGGCGAGCGGGTAGGGTAACCGGCGTCAGATTTTCTATCTCGGGGGTTTCACATGCTCATCTGGGGCTGGCAGAAGCGCATTCACACGCTCGCCATGATCACCTTGGTCTGCGGCAACTGCGGCAATCCCGCCGCACACGCACTGCGCAAACTCGTCACCAAATTCACGCTCTTCTTCATCCCGCTGTTCCCGATCAGCACCAAGCACTCGCTGGAATGCACATGGTGCGGTGCGTCGTCGAACGTATCCGGCGACCGCGTCAATGAACTGCTCGCGCAGGCCAACAGCGCAGGTATGCCGGGGCAGTACCAGCAGCCCGCACCGCAGCAACCGAACGCGCAGTGGCCGCAGCAGCCGAACGCGCAATGGCAGCAGCCGAACGCGCAATGGCAGCAGCCCAATGCACAGTGGCCGCAGCAGCCCACCCCCGGCGCACCCGACGCCCACCGGCAGCAATACTGACCCGAGCGACATACGCTCGCCGACAGCGGTTTTGCGCCGCCGTCGGCGAGCGGGTCAATCGGTGCGTTCGCCGTCCGACTTCGGTTGCGCGATGATCGCGGCCCCCATCCAGCGCCGTAGATATCGACGCAGCTCATCGTCGCTGCGTGGCGGATTGCCCGGAGCGATGAAGAACGACTGCATCGTTCGCAGGATGTATTCGACGAGTTCCTGCAGAGCTGCGTCGTCGTACCCGTACTGCGCCCAATCGACATCGAAGCGTTTGATCATCGTCATTCCGAAGATTTGCGCCTCTTCGGAGGTAAGGCTTTCGGGGTGCACATTCGAATATGTGCTCGAGAGCAGAATCCCCAGGTGGGGCGTCCGGCGTACCTCGGCAAGCGTGTAGACCACGCCCTCGGTCATGGCTTCGACCGGGTCCTCGATGCCGCTCACCTGTTGTGTCAGCCGGTCCAGAAAACCATCGACCGACGCGATCGCCGCGGCCCGCATCAGCGCGTCCGCACTGGGGAAGTATCGGTACACCGTCTGACGGATGACACCGAGTGACTCCGCGACGTCGGCAATGCTGATCTCCGAACCCGTTCGTCCGATCAACTCGACCGCGGCGGTGACTATTCGACGGGACGCTTCTGCATCGCTGGTCGGTGGACTCCCGCCCCACCCACGCCTTCCTGCCACTGCTCGCTTCCTCGGCTCGAACCTATGTCCGTCGCGTGCGAAACCGACTGCGGGCCGAGCCCGCCGACTGTCCGGATCAGGGGCTCGACGCTACCACAGGGTCGCCCCATCGCCGTTGTCCCAGTTCAGGCCAGCAAATACGATTTAGATCATACACATGCATCGATGTATGTATGATCAGCCGCATCGAGGCTTCGGCGCGTCCGAACACGGCTACCAGACCATTTCCGAAACAGAGGTATAGCCAAGTGACCGATCTACAAGTCCGAAAGATGCGATTCGCCTTCGCGGACTACGACGTACCGTTCCTGTGGAACGAAGCGAATCCGGCCTTCTCGTCCATGGCCAATGCGGTGTCCTTCCTGGCGATCGGCTTCGAGAAGATGATCGTCAATATGATTCGCGAGGCCATGCCGCGGATCACCGATCCCGCGGTCGCGGCGGAGGCGGATGCGTTCGTGCGTCAGGAGGGGCAGCACTCGACCGCCCACCGCCAGCACGCCAACGCTCTGATCAGGCGATACCCAGGGCTGCAAGAGACACTCAACGAAGTGATCGCGGAATTCGACCGCCTCACCGTGCACACCTCGCTGGAATATCGGCTCGCCTACACCGCCGATCTGGAGGCAACCTTCACCCCGGTGTTCAAACTGATGCTCGACAACGATGCGACCCTGTTCCGGCCGGGCGACGACCGGGTCGCATCGCTGTTCATCTGGCACTTCGTCGAAGAAGTCGAGCATCGAAGTTCCGCGCTGATCATCTTCGATTCCATGGTCGGCAGCGATGCCTACCGGATGCGCATGGCACCGTCGATCTTCCGGCACGTCATGAAGGTCATCCGGGTGGCGTGCGCCGGCTTCAATAAGCATGTGCCGCTGGCGGATCGGGGCATCGATGCACTGGCAATGTTCGCGACGCACCGGGGTAAGCAGAAGCTGCGCAAGTGGTTGCGGCTGCACGTCGAGGACAACGGCCCGATGTCGCGCGCATTCGATGATCTACGACTCGGCGAACAACTCATCGCGCTGGTAGGGATCATTCGCAGTCAATTGCCCAGGCACAATCCGGACCACGAGAAGCTGCCCGCACTCGCCGATGTGTGGTTCGAGCGCTATGACGCAGGTTACGACGTATCGCACTGGTACACCGCCGATACCGCCGCAGCGCCGCAGGGGGACTGATGGCCGATCATTGCGCACCCACCTTCGACCAACTCGCGAAGGCGCTCGGCTTTTCCTGTCAGGAGGCCGGTGGACTCGTCGAGGTGCGAAACCCTGCTGCATTGGAGAACTGGACGCTGCCGGTTCTCGAGTTCACCATCGTCCTCGGCGCGGTGCTCGCGCTGATCTACGCGATTGTACGCTTGCGTCGTCACGGCGATCCCACCAACCTCGTGGTCTGGTTCGGCGCGACGGCCTACCTGTTCATTATCGAACCGCCGCTGTACTTTCCCGCGGCCTTCGGTATCGACGCACACGTCGACACCATGTTCGCGCACAACGTTTTCACCGTGGATTTCCTCTGGGGCCGACTCCCGCTCTATATCGTCGCGATCTACCCGCTGATGGCCACACTGGCCTTCGAAATCGTCAGAATGCTCGGCGTTTTCCGTCGGTACGGCGTTCTCGTCGGTGCCGTCTGCGTGGGCTTCGTCCACCACAGCTTTTATGAGATCTTCGACCATCTCGGACCGCAGCTGCGCTGGTGGGAATGGTCGATCGAAAACCCGCTCAATCAACCGATGTTCGATTCGGTACCACTGCCGAGCGTGGTGGTTTTCGCCGCGCTGTGGCCGATGTCGCTGGCGTTCTTCGTCCAGTTGATCGTCGGTCGCCATGTCGATGCGGGTCGCACCTTCGCCGGACCGCAATTGGTCTGGCGCACTGCCGTTATCGGCATACTCGGGTCTTTGGGGACGGCTGTATTGCCCATCCCGGCAACGCTGTTCGGCGTCGGGAACACCCCGTTGCGGGGATTTCTCTATGCGGCCGAACTGGTCATTGTCAGCATTGTCGCGATCCCGGTTCTCACTCGCCAGTGGCTCCGGCTGCGCCAAAACGACTCGGACACACCGCACTACACGAATGGCTTCGTGCGAATTTACAGCGTGGTGTATCTGTGCGTAATGGCGTTGCTCTGGGTGACCGCATTGCCCGATTACTTCGACGCCGTGGACGGCTCGACGAGCAAAGGCGACCCCATCGGGAACCTCTGGTACACGCTGGCGTGCTGCACGGTCGCAATCCTCTGCGTGGTCGCCGTCTTCACCGTGCCACACCGAGCATCCGACCCGCTACCAGCGGAACGTCAACGCGTCCAAGGCGATGGCGGCGGAATTTCAGCCCGGGGCGGGCTCGTCGGATCGTGACCGATCGCCGTGTTCGGCGGTCAGTTGTTCGAAGGTCATACCTTCGACGAGCCGGTCCAGCCCGCCCATCATCGTCGCGCATTCGCGAGCGGGATGGTCGGTCGGGCAGTGCAGCGCGTGATTCAGGAACTCCTGCGCGCTGCGCGCCTGCTCGATCACCTGCTCCAGCTCGGCGATCCGCGCACGGACGGTCTCGCGCCACTGCGTGCCCGGAGCGTCGAGTACGGCGGCCGCGGTGTCCAGCGGCAGACCCAGCCGGTGCACGACCTTGATGAACGCCAGGCGGCGTAGCTCTTCGGGGCCGTACATGCGGCGGCCCGCCTGCCGCGTCCGCGGGCGCACCAAACCCCGCTCGTCGTAGTACCGCAGGGCCGACTGGCTCAGCCCGAGCCGAGCCGCGGCCGCGCCGATCGGAATCAGTTCCATGTCGCCATTTGACTTCAAGTCGACCTGAACCGGCAAGGTCGGTGGTACCCACGAGCAGGTTTCACGAGAAGGGACGACCGATGGACATTTCGCCAACCACCGCCGCCAACCACCACGCCGACCACCCCGGTTTCGCCGGGGCCGCCGGACTATTCTTCGGCCTCGTGATGGCGGTCATGGGGCGCGCCAAGGCTCGGTTGGTGCTGGATCTGGCCGCGGTATCGGATGCGGATCGCGTCATCGACATCGGCTGCGGCCCCGGTACCGCGGCCCGGGCGGCCGCCCGCCGCGGCGCGCACGTGACCGGTGTGGATCCGGCGCCGGTAATGCTCCGGCTCGCGCGGCGCCTGACCCGCGACCCCCGCATTGTCTGGGCCGAAGGCACTGCCGAGCATATCCCGGTCCAAGACGGTTCCGCGACGGTTGTCTGGTCGATGGCCTCGATACACCACTGGCGCGATGTCGCCGCAGGAGTGGGCGAAGTGCACCGAGTGCTGTTGTCCGGCGGGCGATTTCTCGCCATCGAGCGCCAGGTGCTGCCCGGCGCCACCGGCCTGGCGACCCATGGGTGGACCGAACAGCAGGCCGAATCGTTCGCGGCATGCTGCCGCGCGGGCGGCTTCGACGACATACGCACCGAACGCCACGGGAACGGACGAGGTGCCGTGTGGGTGATCAGCGCCGTCCGGCCCTGACTTCACCAACGAGAGGTCAGTGCCCCCAGGGCACCGAGGGCGACGGCGGCCGCGGTCGAGGTGCGCAAAACGGTTGGGCCGAGCAAGGTTATGTCCGCACCCGCGTCCGCGAAGGCGGTGAGTTCCGACTCGTCCAGTCCGCCTTCGGGGCCGACGATCAGCATGATCTCGGTGGCCTTGTCGAAGGGGAGTTCGACGAAGCGGGCGGCGCCGGATTCGTGCAGGGCCACCACGATTCCGCCCGCGGCGATGATTTCGCGGATGGTGTCGAGCAGGTCGCGGGTGTGATGTAGGTCGGCCACCTCGGGGATGTAGGCGCGCCGGGATTGCCTGGCAGCCGAGCGGGCGGCGGCACGCCATTTCTCGACGGCCTTGTGCGCCTTGCCTTCCCAGTTCGCGATGCAGCGGTGCGCCTGCCACGGAACGATGGCGTCGGCACCCGCCTCGGTCATCAGCTCGACCGCCAGCTCGGAACGGTCGGACTTCGGCAGTGCCTGCACAACCGTCACCCCCGGCCGCGGCGGGTCGGTCCGCACCCGGTTCAGGACCGTCAGTTCCAACCGGTCCTTCTGTGCCGCAACGACTTCCGATTCGGCCAGCAAACCGTTCCCGTCGGACAGCGTGATCGCCTCGCCGACCCGGATGCGGCGCACCGTCGCGGCGTGCCGCCCCTCCGGGCCGTCGAGGATCGCGATGGCGCCGGGCTCCGGTATGTCGTCGAGATAGAAGACCGTGGCGGCCAACGGCTATCGCCCGCTGAACGACGCCCGCAGGCGGGCGAACAGACCGCTGTTGTGCTCGGACTGCGCCGACATCACCTCGGCACGTTCACCGGTGCGCATGCCCTTGTACTTGCGCAGCATGTCGGTCGACTTGGCATCGAGTTTGGTCGGCACCACGATGTCCAGATGCGCGAGCAGATCACCGCGCGCACCCGAGCGCAGTCGCGGCATGCCGTGGCCGCGCAGCACCGAGATCTCACCCGGCTGGGTGCCCGGCGGAATGGTCAGCTCGGTCGGCCCGTCCAGGATGGTGTCGACGACGACGGTGGTGCCGAGTGCGGCATCGACCATCGGCACCCGAATGGTGCAGTGCAGATCGTCGCCGTCGCGGACGAAGACGTCATGCGGCTGCTCGACGATCTCCACGTACAGATCACCCGCATGTCCGCCGCCGGGTCCGACCTCACCCTGCGCGGCCAGCCGCACCCGCATGCCATTGGCAACACCCGCCGGAATCGGCGCGGCGATCTCGCGGCGCGCCCGCACCCGACCGTCACCGCCGCATTTGTGGCACGGATCGGGGATGGTCTCGCCCGCACCACGACAGGTCGGACACGGCCGCGAGGTCAGCACCTGACCGAGGAACGAACGCTGCACGGACTGGACTTCACCGGCACCACCACAGGTTTCACAGCGCACCGGCTTGGACTTGCCGTTGGTGCCAGCGCCGTGGCAGATATCGCACAGAATGGCGGTGTCGACGGTCAGATGCTTGGTGACACCGACCGCGCATTCGGCCAGGCTGAGCCGGGTCCGCAGCAGCGAATCCGCACCGGGCTGCACCCGGCCGCGCGCCTTGCGCGTCCCGCCGGAGCCGCCCATACCGCCGAAGAACGCCTCGAAGACATCGCCGAGCCCGCCGAATCCGGCACCCGAGAAGCCCGCGCCGCCGCCGCCGGACTCCAGCGGGTCACCGCCCATATCGACGATGCGCCGCTTCTCCGGGTCCGACAGCACCTCGTAGGCGGTCGACACTTCCTTGAACTTGGCCTGCGCCGTCTCGTCGGGGTTGACGTCGGGGTGGAGTTCCCGCGCCAGCTTGCGGTAGGCGCGCTTGATCTCCTGGTCGGTCGCGTTCTTCGCGACGCCGAGCAGTCCGTAGTAGTCCCGTGCCACTTGAGTTCTCTAGTCCTTGGTTTGCAACAGCATTAGTCGGATGCACTCAACTTTATCCGCCGAAAGGTCGAGGGTAACAGCGACGCCGGCTGACCGTTTCGAGCGACCTGCAAGCAATCGCTGAACGGCCTGCCGCCGCCCCTCAGCGCTCCGCGAGCACCTCACCGATATAACGGGCGACGGCCGCGACCGATGCAATGGTCCCCGGATAGTCCATCCGGGTCGGGCCGAGCACGCCCATGCCGCCGAGAACCGCACCCGCCGCACCATAGCCGGTCGACACCACCGAGGTCCCGCGCATCTGCTCGACCTGGGTCTCCTCGCCGATGCGCACCGTCACGGTGCCGGGGTGCTGTGCCGCCGCGAGCAGCTTCAGCACGATCACCTGCTCCTCCAGCGCCTCGAGCACATCCCGCAGCGAACCGGGGAAGACGAAGTCGGCGGCATTGCGGGTCAGGTTGGCGGTACCGCCGAGGACCAGACGCTCTTCCGGATGCTCGACCAGGGTCTCGACGAGTACGGTCGAAACGCGCACCAGCACGTCCTTGAGTCGCTGCGGAGCCCGCTCGGGTAGTTCGGAGACAGCCGCCGAGGCTTCGGACAGTCGCTTGCCATCCATCGCGCCGCCGAGCATGCCACGCAGCGCGGCGAGATCCTGGTCATCGACGAGCGCGCCGAGTTCGACGAGACGCTGATCGACGCGACCGGTATCGGTGATCACCACCAGCAGCAGCCGCGCCGGATTCAGCGCGACCACCTCGATGTGGCGGACCGTCGAGGCCGAAACGGTCGGATACTGCACGACCGCGACCTGCCGGGTGAGCTGGGCCAGCAGACGCACCCCGCGGCGCAGCACATCGTCCAGATCGACGCCGGACTCCAGGAATTCCATGATCGCCCGGCGCTCGGCGGGCGAGAGCGGCTTCACCTCGGAGATGCGATCGACGAACTGCCGATAGCCCTTGTCCGTGGGAATGCGGCCGGAACTGGTGTGCGGCTGGGTGATATAGCCCTCCGCCTCCAACACCGCCATATCGTTGCGGACCGTCGCGCTGGACACCCCGAGGTTGTGCCGCTCTACCAGCGTCTTCGACCCGATCGGTTCCTTGGTCGCGACATAGTCCGCGACGATCGCCCGTAGGACCTCGAAGCGCCGATCCTCGGTGCTCGACATGGCCCCACCTCCTCGCTCGTCCTCGGGTACGTCTGTTTATCCAGTCTAATTGCCCGCCCGACAATTGCCGTTCCCATGCCCGCGAACTACCGGGCCTCCTGTGATCTGGGTCTCACCCGCTACTGCGCCGCACGCCGCGAACTCCGCAGGGCCAGTTCGAAACCTGCCGCAGCGCACCGAGACCTGTTGCCGGATCGACCGATCCCCGTCATGATCCGAGGCTCCGGAATCCGGCGATGCCCCGGCCCGCGTAGTCGCCCTCCTGGACCGACACTGCAGCCGCGGTACCTGGACGAGCTTCGCCGCGGGTGTTCACGCCCGCGGCGAAGCTCGTCCGATATCGCCGGCCGTCGACCGAGCCCACACGAAACGTGCTGGTGCGTCCGTTGGGAGCTGTCGACCGCACCACTCGACAGGCCAGTGGTCATTGGCCGGCGGCGGACTCCACCACGGCGGCAACCTCGGCGGGGTGGGAGACCAGGGAGGCATGGGATGATGCGATTTCGGAGGTGGTCGCGCCCATTCGGTTTGCCATGAAGCGTTGGGCGGCAGGGGGAATCACGTGGTCGTAGGCCGAGACGAGGAACCGGCTCGGGATCGAGGACCATGCGGGTGCGCCGGAGGGTTCGATGTTGGCGGCGACGGCGAGGGAGCGTTGGTGGGCGATCAGATCGGCCGCGACGTCGGGGCCTACGTCTTGGGCGAAGACTTCGTTGAAGCGGTCGGGTGCGATATAGCTGTCGAGATTCCTGCCCGCCAAGCCATTTGGATCGTCAACGACGCTGAATTGCAGTGTCGGCGGCACCAGCTGGCTGCCGGGGAAGCGGATCGGGTCGAGTTCGAGCAGCCCGATTTCACCCTGCACCGGGGCGAAGGCCGCGATGTAGACCAGCGCTTGAACTTTCGGGTCGTGCACATTGCTGATGACGAAACCGCCGTATGAATGACCGACCAGCACAATGGGTCCCGAGATCGTGTCCAGGGCCCGCTGCACGGCTGCGGCGTCGTTCGCCGGGCCGCGCAGCGGATTGTCGGGAACAACCACCGGATAACCGTGGTCGCGCAGCACCGCGGCGACGCCGTTCCAGCTCGTGGTGTCGGCGAAGGCGCCGTGCACCAGCACGATCGTCGGCAGGGGTGCGGCGGTCGCGGGAGCAACCGCCAGGACGGGCGTGAAAGCGAGGATGAGCGCTGCAAGAGCGGCGCGGAAGCTACGGGTGATCTTCATTCGGAGTCCCTACCCTTTCGCTGATGAGTCGTTCTTCGCCAGGAAATCCAGTGCGGCATCGTGAACCGGCCGTATCAGCGGTCGGGACACGAGACCTCTTCGGGATAGGTGGAGCCAACCTGCGTCGATCACTGTTTCGAAGCCTAGAAGCGGCCGCGCCAGCAGTCCCGACTTTGCACGATTCTCGACCGACAGTGCACGACCGGCCGCTATCGGCGAGCGAAACCGGCCGGTGACAGCGCCGCACCGCCGAACGCCGGATACCGCCGCGAGCAGCGGATCATCAGCCAGTGGCGGGACCGGGTGCGCGGCGAACTGGTCCGCGCCCAGACAGCAGACATCGCTCTATCCGCGATGATCGCGCGCCGCTGGGGCCTGCACGACCCATCGCATTTCGCCCGCCGATTCCGCACGGCATACGGCATGTCGCCGCGCGAATGGCGGCAGGTGGCCGCACTCGCGGGAGGTTAGAGCTGGGCCTGCGCGCTCTTGGCCATCTTGCCCGCCATCGCGTCCAGACCGAGCATTGCCAATAAGGCCACACAGTCTGCGGCATTCTCGGCGTGGCTGGCGACGGTCCGCGCGGCAATCGCACTCTGACGTGCGTTTTCCGCCTTTTCGGCGGCCCGCGACTCGGCGAATTCACCTTGTTCGGAGATCAGCGTGATGTGACGTGCCGGTGGCATAAGACTCCTTGGGTTGCTGCGCAGCCTACGCGCCTTTACCGATCTGTGATAGTGCAACCAACATTATTCGGCGGGCCTACCGCAGACATTCGGAGAACTCACAAGACCCGGATGTCCCACCAGCGGATGCACCACCGAAGACGGGACCTTGTCGACCGCACGCACTGTCGGATCGCCGCGATCCGCTGCCGTGTGCCCACCGCTGATCGAAGAAGAGTCCGGTAGCGGCGCGCAAGCGTTGGCGGCAGAAAGAATGCGGTCAGGTCAGGAGATCGCGGACGACGCCGTCGGCGAGCAGTCGGCCGCGGTCGGTGAGGATCAGCCGATCGCCGGACCGAATTGCCAGGCCGTCTGCGATGATTCGGTCTGCGGCGGCGGTTTCCGCTGGGGCCAGTTCGTTCAGCGGTAGGCCGGTGCGCAATCGGACGGTGAGCATGACGCGTTCGGTGTGCTGTTCGTCGGCGGTGAGGGTTTCCCAGCCTGCCGCGGGCAGTCCGCCGCGAGCGACCGTATCGGCATAGCGCGCCGGGTGTTTGACATTCCACCAGCGGACACCACCGACATGACTGTGTGCGCCGGGGCCAGCGCCGAGCCAGTCACCGCCGTCCCAGTAGCCCAGGTTGTGGCGGCAGCGGGCGGCATCGCTTGCAGCCCAATTGGATACCTCGTACCAGGCCAGGCCCGCCGCGCTCAGCCGGGAGTCGATGCGCTCATACCTGGCGGCGAGCACATCGTCATCGGGGGCGGGCAGTTCACCGCGGCGGACGCGGCGCGCCAGGGCGGTGCCGTCCTCGACGATGAGCGAGTACGCCGAGACGTGATCGACGCCCGCACTCAGCACCGCGTCCAAACTCGCGTCGAGATCGCCGTCGCGCTCGCCGGGGGTGCCGTAGATCAGGTCCAGGTTCACATGGTCGAATCCGGCGGCGCGCGCTTCCCATGCCGCGGCGACGGCTCGGCCCGGCGTATGGGTCCGATCCAGCACCTTCAGCACATGCTCGGCGGCGGACTGCATCCCCAGCGACACCCGGGTGAACCCGGCCGCACGGATCCGCTCGAAGAACTCCGGCGACGTCGACTCCGGGTTGGATTCGGTGGTCACCTCGGCATCGGCGGCGAGGGTGAAATGCGCGCGCACCGCGGCCAGCACGGCGGCCAAACCGTCACCGCCGAGCAGCGACGGCGTGCCACCGCCGACGAAGATCGTCGCCACCTCGGGCGTCGCCGTCGGCAGCGCCGCGAACCGCTCGGCCGCCGTCGCCAATTCACCGCGCAGCGCATCCAGCCAGGATTGCGGTGACGCCGACGTGCCCAACTCCCCGGCGGTGTAGGTGTTGAAATCGCAGTACCCACAGCGTGTCGCACAGAACGGCACGTGGATATAGATCCCGAACGGCCCGCCCCCGAAGTCGCGCAGCACGAGGGCCGGCGTCTCGGCTTCGATCGGGGCAGCAGAACTCACCCCACCATTTTGATTCCTCCCCCGCCTGAAGCTGAAGGCGGGGGCTACCTGGCTCGAGGGTCGCTCAGCGAGCGCCCCGGTGGCGGCGCCCGCTCAGCATTTCGAGCGGCAGGCCCAGCCACACGTGTGAACCGGGACCGCGTCGGGCGCAGAGTCGACGCGTTTCTCCTCGCCCTGAAGGACGAGGTATTCACGCTGCGTTCCTGCGGTGCCCGCCGCTCCCCCGAGCCGATGCCAGTGGGTTCAGTCGGCGACGACGGTGTTCTGGTTCGCGGTGAGCAGCCAGCGGCCGCTTTCCTTGGACATGACGTACATGGGCGACCCCTGCCCGGACAGCTGCCCGTCACCGTCGAAATAGCGCTGGACCACCTTGACCGCGGCGACATCCGGGCGGATGAACAGCACATGTTCGACCTCGTAGGTCGCGGTGCCGTTGCGCATCGCACCCGGCAGCACCTGGGCGGTGAATTCGGCGATGGCCGCACGCCCGAACAGCCGCTTACCGCCACCGGTGGTCCAGATCGCGTCTTCGCGGAACAGGCCGACGAATTCGTCGACGAGTTCGTTCTGCTGTGAGTGCTGGATGGTGGCGACGACCTCGCGGATAGCGTCGAGGTCGGTATCGGTGGCGGCAGCTGTGGTACTCATGGCACAGAGCGTGCAACCTCGAGGTAGCTCGAGGTCAATATGCCGTGAGACGGGTCACCTACGATGATCATGACGAATCATGCGACGCATTCAGCCCGCTAACTATGACCACCATCACAATCGACACCGACAGTCCAGGGAATTTCCCTCGATTTCGCGGGAAATACGGCCTGGCGGTCCGAACGGCCATCCTGACGTGGCACAATAGGCGCATGCGCGGATCTGGAGTACGACTTGTGGCACGTCGCCACGTCGACTACAAGCGCGTATGCAGTGCCTGCTGTCTGCCCGGTTCCTCCCGGTAGCTCAGCGGCGCCCATTCCCGGATTTCCCGGTCATCTCCCGATTCCGATGGACATCGGCCCGCTGACACCGCACGCGTGAGTCAGCCCCTCACGCTCTCAGCACGGATGTACCCCCACCCAGCAGGAGCGACCCCATGACGTCGAGCACCGACGCCGGTCACCCGGATCAGCCCGGTTCCGGGCCGCACGCGCGCCCGCAGCGCCCGGCCTCCGAGCGGCGCGTCCGCCCGGACCGTCCCCGCAGCGAGGCGCCGGCCGGCCCGCGTGCCCGCACCGGTAAGCCGGTGCGCCGCAAGGCCGAGGGCCAGTGGGCGCTCGGCTACCGCGAGCCGCTGAACCCGAACGAGCAGTCCAAGAAGGACGACAACCCGCTCAACGTCCGGGCCCGGATCGAGAACATCTATTCCAAACAGGGTTTCGACAGCATCGACAAGGGCGATCTGCGCGGCCGGTTCCGCTGGTGGGGTCTCTACACCCAGCGCGAACAGGGTTATGACGGCACCTGGACCGGTGACGAGAACATCGACATTCTCGAGGCCAGGTACTTCATGATGCGCATCCGCTGCGATGCGGGCGCGCTGAATGTCGCACAGCTGAAGACCCTCGGCCAGATCTCCACCGAGTTCGCCCGCGATACCGCCGACCTGTCCGATCGCGAGAACGTCCAGTACCACTGGATCGAGGTGGAGAACGTCCCCGAGATCTGGAAGCGGATCGAGGGCGTCGGACTCAAGACGACTGAAGCATGCGGCGACTGCCCACGCGTGGTGCTCGGTTCGCCGCTGGCCGGTGAATCGCTGAACGAGATCATCGACCCGACGCCCGCGATCGATGAGATCGTGCGCCGCTACATCGGCAAGAAGGAGTACTCCAACCTGCCGCGCAAATTCAAGACCGCGATCTCGGGCCAGCAGGATGTGGTGCACGAGATCAATGACGTCGCGTTCGTCGGAGTGAATCACCCGGAACACGGTCCCGGTCTGGATCTGTGGGTCGGCGGCGGTCTGTCGACGAATCCGATGCTGGCCCAGCGCGTCGGCGTGTGGGTGCCGCTGGACGAGGTGCCCGATGTGTGGGAGGCCGTCGTCTCGCTGTTCCGCGATTACGGCTACCGTCGCCTGCGCACCAAGGCGCGGCTGAAGTTCCTGATCAAGGACTGGGGCATCGAAAAGTTCCGTCAGGTGCTCGAGGACGAGTTCCTGAAGCGCAAGCTGATCGACGGTCCGGCGCCGGAGCAGCCCAAGAAGCCGATCGATCACGTCGGCGTGCAGAAGCTGCGCAACGGGCTCAATGCGATCGGCTTCTCCCCCATCGCGGGCCGGGTGTCGGGCACCGTCTTGACCAAGGTCGCCGAGGCGGCGGAAAAGTACGGCTCGGACCGCATCCGGTTCACCCCCTATCAGAAGTTGATCATTCTCGATATCGCCGACGATAAGGTCGACGCGCTGATCGACGAACTGGAACCCCTTGGCCTGCAGGCACGTCCGTCGCTGTGGCGCCGGAACCTGATGGCCTGCTCGGGCATCGAATTCTGCAAGCTCTCCTTCGCCGAGACCCGCAAGCGCTCCCAGGCGCTGGTGCCGGAGCTGGAGGAGCGGCTCGCCGATCTCAATGCGCAGCTGGATGTTCCGGTGACCATCAATATCAATGGCTGCCCGAACTCCTGCGCGCGTGCGCAGATCGCCGATATCGGTTTCAAGGGTCAGCTGATCGATGACGGCGCCGGGAATCACGTCGAGGGTTTCCAGGTTCATCTCGGTGGCAGCCTCGGCTTCGACAGCGCCTTCGGTCGCAAACTGCGTCAGCACAAGGTGACCACCGACGAACTCGGTGACTACATCGAGCGGGTGGTGCGCAACTTCATCAAGCACCGCGAGGACGGCGAGCGGTTCGCCCAATGGGCCGTTCGCGCCGACGAGGCCGACCTCAGGTGAACGGGAGACCAAGCGTGACAACAGATCAAGTAACGGCGGACCTGCCCGCGAAGCTGTCCGAAGACGAGTTGCGGGCGATCGCCGAAAAAGGCGCGGCCGAACTCGGGTCCAACGCTTCGGCTGCGGAGCTGCTGCAATGGACCGAGGACACCTTCGGCACCGGCTACATCGTCGCCTCGAATATGCAGGACGGTGTGCTGGTTCACCTTGCCGCCCAAGTGCATTCGGGCGTGGACGTGCTGTTCCTGGACACCGGATACCACTTCGCCGAGACCATCGGCACCCGCGATGCGGTGGAGGCCGTGTACGGCGTGAATGTGATCAATGTGCGGCCAGAAAACACGGTGGCCGAACAGGATCAGCTGCTGGGCAAGGATTTGTTCGCGCGTGACGCCGGTGAATGCTGCCGGTTGCGCAAGGTTGTGCCGCTGCAGCGCTCGCTCGTCGGTTACAACGCCTGGGTCACCGGCATCCGCCGCGTGGAGGCCCCGACTCGGGCCAACGCCCCGCTCATCTCGTTCGACGAGGCGTTCGGACTGGTGAAGATCAACCCGCTCGCCGCCTGGTCCGACGACGAGATGCAGGCCTATATCGAACAGCACGGCATCCTCGTCAATCCCCTGGTGGAGGAGGGATATCCGTCCATCGGCTGCGCTCCGTGCACGCGGAAGCCGGAGCCGGGATCCGATCCGCGAAGCGGCCGCTGGGCTGGCCTCGCCAAGACCGAATGCGGGTTGCACACCGCATGACCGAGTCAGGGCCCGGAGGAGGCAGCCTGCGTAACCACGTAGCGCCCCTCGGGCATGCGAAGAAGGACACAGCATGACCGAGACCATCAGCACACGTTCTCTTGGTATCACCGATTTCGACACCCTCGCGGCGCTCGAATCGGAATCGATCCATATCTTCCGTGAGGTGGCGGGCGAATTCGAGCGGCCGGTGATCCTGTTCTCCGGCGGCAAGGATTCCACCGTGCTGCTGCATCTGGCGCTCAAGGCCTTCTGGCCCGCACCGCTGCCATTCGCACTGCTGCACGTCGACACCGGGCACAACCTGCCCGAGGTGCTGGAGTTCCGCGACAAGGTGGTCGAGAAGTACGGCCTGCGACTGCATGTCGCGAAGGTCGAGGACTACCTCGCCGACGGTCGCCTGACCGAGCGCCCGGACGGTATCCGCAATCCGCTGCAGACCGTTCCGCTGCTGGACGCCATTGCCGAACACCGCTTCGACGCGGTCTTCGGCGGCGGCCGCCGCGATGAGGAGCGTTCGCGCGCCAAGGAGCGGATCTTCTCACTGCGCAACTCCTTCGGGCAGTGGGATCCGAAGCGGCAGCGGCCCGAACTGTGGAACCTGTACAACGGCAAGCACGCTCCGGGCGAGCATGTGCGGGTATTCCCGCTGAGCAACTGGACCGAACTCGATATCTGGCGCTATATCGCCCGCGAGGATGTCGACCTGGCGAGCATCTACTACTCGCACGAGCGTCCGGTGTACCAGCGTGACGGCATGTGGATGACGCCCGGTGTCTGGGGCGGTCCGCGCGACGGTGAGGTGCTGCAGACCCGTTCGGTGCGCTATCGCACCGTCGGCGACGGATCCTCCACCGGCGCAATACTTTCCGACGCGGCCGATAACGAGGCGATTCTCGCCGAGGTGGCCGCGTCCCGTTTGACCGAACGCGGCGCGACCCGTGGCGACGACCGAGTCTCGGAAGCCGCGATGGAAGACCGCAAACGAGAAGGCTACTTCTGATGCGTTCCGAGCCACTCACCGGACCGAACGCGGCGCACAGCGTCGAATCCGGGGTGAGCGACGACCGAGTGTCCGAAGCCGCCATGGAAGACCGCAAACGAGAGGGTTATTTCTGATATGTCCGACCTATTGAGGCTGGCCACCGCCGGTTCTGTCGACGACGGTAAGTCCACCCTGGTCGGACGGCTGCTCTACGACACGAAATCCGTACTGGCCGACCAGATCGACGCCGTCACCCGCGCATCGGTCGACAAGGGCCTTGCCACACCGGATCTTTCGCTGCTCGTCGACGGGCTGCGCGCGGAACGCGAACAGGGCATCACCATCGATGTCGCCTACCGCTACTTCGCAACGCCCAAGCGGTCTTTCGTGCTCGCGGACACCCCCGGGCATGTGCAGTACACCCGCAATACCGTCTCCGGCGCGTCCACCGCGCAGCTGGTGATCCTGCTGGTCGACGCGCGCAAGGGGGTCATCGAGCAGACCCGTCGGCATGCCGCGGTGCTCGCGCTGCTCGGTGTGCCGAAGCTGGTACTCGCGGTCAACAAGATCGACCTGGTGGACGATCCGGCGACCGTCTTCGCCCAGATCTCGGCCGAATTCAACACCCTCACCAGCACGCTCGGCTGGTCGAGCGAGGACGTGCTGGGGATTCCGGTCTCCGCGCTGCACGGTGACAATATCGCGTCGCGTTCGGAGAACACCCCGTACTACGACGGGCCGTCGCTGATCGAGCATCTGGAATCGGTGCCCGTCGATGCCGACAGCTCGGGCGCGCACGCGATCGGCCTGCGCTTTCCGGTGCAGTATGTGATCCGGCCGCGCACCGCCGAATATCCGGACTACCGCGGCTATGCGGGCCAGATCGCGGCGGGCTCGGTTTCGCCCGGCGATGAGATCGTGGTACTGCCCTCGGGCATTCGCTCCACCGTCGAGCGCGTCGATACGCCCGATGGTGAGCTCGCCGTCGCACAGGTCGGCCGCAGCGTCACGCTGATCCTGGCCGACGATGTGGACATCTCGCGCGGCGACATCATCGCCTCGCCCACCGATGCGCCGGAGCCGATCGACTCGTTCGACGCGACCGTCTGCTGGCTCGGCGATAAGCCGCTGCGTGCCGGCGCGCGCCTGTGGCTCAAGCACGGCACGCGCACCACGCAGGCCATTGTCGGTGCGCTGGTCGAGCGGTTCGACGAGCAGAACCTGACCGCGGCACCGAATCCGGAGTCGTTGGAGCTCAACGATATCGGCCGGATCTCGGTGCGCGTCGCCGAACCCATCGCCGCCGATGACTACCGCGTCAACCGGCATACCGGCAGCTTCCTGCTCATCGATCCGGCCGGTGGCAATACGCTGGCCGCCGGTCTGGTCGGCGATGTGCTGACCGCCGTCGAGGTCGGAGCCTGAGATGACTTCGCCCGGCAGCGGCGCTGTCTCGGCCGTGGGACTGCCGGGCGGTAGATCCATGTGGGCGCAGCTCGAGCGGCTGTCGACTCCGGTCGATGGATATCCGGCGCTGATCGCGGTCGCGCACGGCAGCCGTGATCCGCGCTCGGCGGCAACGATGTCGGCGGTTGTCGCCGATATCGCCGCCGCCCGACCGGATCTCGATGTCCGGCTCGCCTTCCTCGATCTGAACGCACCCTCGATCGATCAGGTGGTGGATGTGGTTGCGGCACAAGGGCATACGCATGCCGTAGTGGCTCCACTGCTATTGGGCAACGCCTTCCACGCACGGGTGGACCTGCCCGGGTTGCTAGCGGCCGCGCGCCTGCGCCACCCGCGGCTGCGGCTCACCCAAGCCGATGTCCTCGGGCCCGATGCGCGGCTGATCGCCGCCCTACGTGATCGGGTGCTGGCGGTGGATGGCATGGATCGCAATGTCGGCGTGGCGATAGCGGCGGTGGGTTCATCTTCGGTCGCCGCCAATGCCTGCACCGCCGCGGTGGCGCGCCAGCTCACGGCGATCACCGGCTGGCGCACCGAGATCTGCTTCGCTACCACCGACCCCGGTCTCGCCCATGCGGTTTCGCGCCTGCGCGGCAGAGGCGCCGAGCGCGTGCTGGTGGCGCCATGGTTCCTCGCACCGGGGCTGCTCACCGATCGGCTGACAGCGGCCGGACCCGATCTGGTGCACGCGCCGGTCATCGGTTCGCATCCGGCGCTCGCCGATATCGTTTGGGACCGTTATGACAACGCGCTCACCGACGTCCTCAGCCTGTCGGCCTGACCCAGCGCGGGCGGAGTCGAATCGCCGACACCGCCCGCGTTCCAAGAGAGCGAAATCGGGTCACTCACCGACCACTTGGGTGACGTCGCCGCAGCGGACTACCTCATTGCCCTTCGCATCGCCCTCGATGTAGAGCTCGATCTTGTCGTCGTTGCACGGTGAGTTGCTTGCGCGGTAGATGGTGAGTTTGCGCATCACCCCGCAGCGGTTGTGGTAGTAGACGGTGGTGGTAAAGGTGCCGGGCTCGTACGAGTAGGAGAAGCAACCGCTTTCGCCGCGTTCGGCGGAGGCCGTCGCGGCGGTGGCGACGGTACACCCGATCGAGGCGACCGCAATGGCGATTCCCGCGAGTAGCCTGTTCGTTTTGCGCATGATGACCTTTCGAAGAAACTCAGTGGCTCACTGGCAGTGCACGTTGAAGATCTGCCACTTGTCGTCGCCGATGATTCCGCCCCAGTCGATGCAGCGCCCCTTCGCCGAAACGTAAACCGGCCCTGCGAATTCGGTGAACTGGCCCTCGTCGATGGTCACGTCCTTCTTGCCCTCGGACAATTCCAGTCCGGCCGCCATGCGCACCGCGGCACCCGGCTGGTCCCGCACCGTGACGACGCAGTTCTTCTCGCCGTTATAGGTGAGGAAGATCGTGCCGCCACGCAGATCGTGGGTATCGATCACGTTGTATCCGGCACCGCATTGATTGCCATACGTCGCCGCCGCGGCGGTACCGGGCACGAAAAACGCTGCTCCGGCGGCAATTCCGGCCGCGGCCACACCGGACGCGACAATCTTCAGTGCGTTGCTCACGCAGTACTCCTCTATTGCTGTGATCGTGAGATCACGATGCTAGGGGCGGTCGGCGGGCTCCAATTGCCGGTGAGCGCAGCAAAATTGTCGCTGAGCGCAACGTCGTCGGTGTCCTGGACCACGTTTAGCGCACAGCGGATCGAGCCAACTCTATGGAGGCGCCAAACCAACCGGTATGTGGCGTGCCAATAGATCGCGACGGGCGGGAGATGGTGCCGATGAAAGAAGGAGTCGACCTCGTCGAGACCGCCACCACCAGCGCCGTCGCGCCACATGAGCGCACCGACTACTGGGGCGAACTGATCCAGCTGTGCCACCGCCGACGCGTGGGCTACGCATTCCCCCGTCGAAGCGACTTCCGAGGACGGGTGGCGCTGCGCCGCACGGACAATTACCAAATCGTCGGTTGGCAGGCCGATGCCGTCACCTATTACCGCACTGCCGGACATGTGCGCGAAGATGCCGACGGGGACTATCGCCTGATGCTGCCGACGACCGGGCACGTCACCATCTGGCAGGACGACCAACACGTCCCCATGCCGCCCGGCATCGGCGCCCTGGTGACCATCGACCAACCATTCGCATTCACACAGATCGGCGGTACCGAGGGCCTGACCATGACCATCCCGAGGGGCGAGGTCGACCACCGCCTCGGCCGCGCCGCGCCACCCGCACCGCTGGTGGACCTCACCTCGGGGCTCGGACGGGTGGTCGCCGACCTCGCCACCGGCTTGGTCGCCGAGCGCGACACCCTCACCCATAGCCAGTTCGACGCGGTATCCGAGCGGCTGGTCGAGCTGCTGTGCATGCATATCGCCGGCGACCACCCCACCGAACACTGTCATCTCACCGATGTGGAATCCCGAGTCCGCCACTACATTCGCACCAATGCCCACGACCCCGAACTGACCCCGGCCGCCGTCGCCCGCGCCCTCGGCTGGTCGCTGCGCCAGGTCCAACTCGCACTGCAACACGGCGGCACCACACCTCGCGAACTCATCAAGGAAGAACGCCTGCGACTCGCCCACGCCCGGCTGCGGAATCCGGCGTATCACCACTGGAGCATCGCTAGCCTCGCCGCCGGACTCGGCTTCAGCTCCGCCAGCGCCTTCAGCACCGCCTTCCGCCGCCGCTTCGGCGCGACCCCTCGCGATATCCGCCGATCCTGACCCGGCCCCGACGAAGGCGCTGTAATCGGTTGCACTGCAGCGCTATTGCGCTTCAGGCGAACAGGCCGTCGACAATGGCACGTGCGGTGGTGACGCCGCGGTCATCGCCCATTTGCTGAGCGGTATTGGCGGCACTGAGCAGGGCGTCCAGTTCGAAGGCAACTGCTTCGGGGGTGCGGCCGTTGAGATGCCCCTCGTCTTGGGCATGGCGAATCTGTTCGGCCAGGAAGGTAAGCCAGTCGGCATGGTCCTCGGCAATGACGTCGCGGACGTGGCCCGGTTTGCTGTCGAACTCGGCAATGGTGGCAACGCGGAAGCAGCCGCCGGGGAAGGTCGGGTCGGTGATGTGGTCGAACCAGCGGTCCATGAGAGCGCGCAGGCGGGTCAGGCCACCCGGTTCGGTCATAGCGGGAGCGATGACGCGCTCGATGAAGGCCTCGCGGGCGGACTTCACCGCCGCCACCTGCAGCGCCTCCTTGGTGCCGAACAGGGTGGCGATGCCGCTCTTGCTGATGCCGAGATCGATGGCCAACCTGCCGATACTCAGGCCGGTCAGCCCCTCGACGGAGGCGAGATCGGCGGCGCGCCTGGCGATCGATGCCCGCGATCGCGCCCCCTTCGCCAAGCGTTGGTCCTGCTCAGGGGCGCTCATCGACTCGGCCATGACCACATTCTTCCATTCAGCGCTTGCAAATACGAACGTACGGTCGTACGTTAATTGCACGAACGATCGTACGTTTTGTTTGCTGCTCCTGCCGAAGGATCTCCTCATGACCGAAGTGTCCACGCGGACCGATAGTCCGCCGACCGCGAAAGCCGCCGTGCGAACGCTCGTAATCGCCTGCGGCGCGGCATTTATCGCCTTTCTCGACCTCTCCGTCGTCAATATCGCCTTTCCATCCATCGCGCGTGACTTCCCCGATACCGCGACGACCACGCTCACCTGGGTCGTCAGCGGATATGCGATAGCCTTCGCGGCCCTGCTCACCCCGGCGGGCCGGTTCGCCGACACCCTCGGACGACGCAGGCTGTTCCTGATCGCACTGGCGGGTTTCGCGCTGACCTCCCTGCTGTGCGGGCTAGCGCCCACCGCGGGTTGGCTCATCGCCGGCCGTCTGCTGCAAGGTGCGACGGCGGCGCTGATGGTGCCGTCCGCGCTGGGACTGGTGCTCAGCGTCACGCCGCGCGAGAAGATCGGCGCGGCCATCGGAGCCTGGTCTGCCGCAGGCGGTTTCGCCGCCGTGGTGGGTCCGGCGATCGGTGGTGCGCTGGTCGAGGCGTTCGGCTGGCGGGCGGTATTCGTGATCAATATTCCGGTGGCGATTCTGCTGATCGCGCCGGGGCTGCGCATTCCGGTGCCCGATACCCGACAGCCGGGCAGTGCGCTGCCCGACCCGCTCGGGACGGCCGCGATCGCCCTCGGCCTCGGCGGTCTGGTCGCCGGTGTCACCGAGGGCCAGCGGTGGGGCTGGACCGCGCCCGGTACGCTCGCCGCACTCGGCATCGGTGCGGTGCTGATCCTGGCGGCGCTGCTGCGTTCGGCGCGCCACCACAATCCGGCCATCGCGGTCGAGCTATGGCAGAGCAGGCCCTATGCGCTGGCCAATGCCGCCTCGTTCGTCTTCGGCGCGACCATGTTCGCCTGGTTGCTCGCCGGTCCGCTGTTCCTCGACGCGATCTGGCAGTATTCGGTGCTCGGTTCGGCAGCCGCGCTGACCGTGGGTGCGGTGTCCTCGATGGTGACCGCAACCATCGCCGGGCGCATCACGGCACCGACCACCCGGCGCTGGTTCGGTGTGCTCGGCGCGCTGATGTACACCGGCACCACCGTCTGGATGAGCACCGATTCCTTCGGCGCGACACCGGCCCTGTGGTCGGCCTGGGTGCCCGCCGGACTGCTCGGCGGCGGTGGTGTCGGCATTGTCGTCACGGTCCTCGGTACGGCGGCCGCAAGTTCGCTTCCGCCGCAACGCTTCGCGGCGGGTATCGGAATGAATTTGACCGCCAGGCAGGTGGGCGGCGCACTCGGTGTCGCGGTACTTGCCGCGGTATTCGCCGCCGATGCCGACGATGTGCTGGCCGCGTTCCATACGCTTTTCGCCGTCTGTGCGGGCATCGGCGCCGTGGCCGCGGTGGTAATGGCGATTCCGGCGCGCATCCCGGTTCCGCCCCTCGCCGTTCCCGCGCAGAACTAGGAGTTACCTTGATGCACAATGATATTCGCACCGAAGCCAGTGATCCGATGCTGCTGTCCGCCGCGGCGGCGCGCAACCTGCTGGCCGATGCCCCATGGCAGCGCTATGCGGTGCTGGGGGATTCGATCGCCCAGGGCGTCGGCGACCCGAGTCCCGGCTATGACACCGTCGGGTGGGCCGATCGCGTCGCCGCGGTACTGACGGCGACGAATCCCGCACTGGCATATCTGAATACCGGCCGCATCGGCGCGACATCCGCGCAGGTGCTCGCCGACCAACTGCCACTGGTCCTCGAATTCGTCCCGGACCTGGTGCATCTGAGCTGCGGCGGAAACGATCTGTTCGTACCGGGCGCCAGCCTCGACGAGTTGCGAGCCGATCTCGACGCGCTGTTCGCCGCACTGGCCCGCAGCGGGGCCCAGATCAGCACATTCACCCTCGCCGATGTGTGGGAAGCGGAGCGGATGGCGCCGATGCGGCCGATGCGCGAGCGGATGTCGGCGCTCAATGACATCGTGCGCGAACTGGCCGTGCGCTATGACGCGATCCTGGTGGAGTTCTGGGACCATCCGCTGCGACTGCGCCCGGAGGTCATGAGCGAAGACCTCATTCACTTCACCATGAGCGGACATGCGGTGGTGGCCACCGAGATGGTCCGCGCGTTGGCCGAACGTCTGCCTACGCACGCACCGGCACACTGACAGGCACCGGGCCGCGTCCGAGCAGATGTGCTCGGGGCGCGGCCCGGTGGTGTTCTTCTCAATAGACCCCGGTCAGGGCAGCACCTGCGGCACCGCATCCGGGTCGATGACGCCGACCAGGAGGCCGAAGACCGTGCCCCACAGGGCACCGGCGATCGCACTGCTGATACCGCACGGAATCGCCATCACGATCAATCCGGGCAGGCACGCGGCAGCACCGAGAACTCCCGAACCGGCGGCGCCGGCGAGCGCGCCGGCGGCGGCTCCGTTGGCCAGCGGATCGTGGTTCTCCGCATCCGGATTGGTTGCAACATTCTGCAGCGGGATCCCTGCCGCGACCGGCTCGAGGATCGGAGTCGACTCCGCGACCAACTGCACTACCGCGGCCGGTGTCTGTTGCGCAGGGACGGTTCCCGGGTCGGCCGAAGCCACCCCGGCGAATGTGACCGCCACTGCCAGCGGCAGCATTCCGGCGATCATCTTGCGGCCTGCGTTCTTGAAGGTCCGACGGACCATATGCTTACCCACTCCTCCCCGATCCCGAATCACTCGAACGCCGTATGAATCAACCGGCCGATTCATCGGGAACCAGCCGATCTCAGTTCATAGCGGACTGCTTATGCGATAGCAAGGAGGCTCGCACGGTGATCATTCGCCGTGCACGACTCGGTCTGCAAGACTCGCCCGTCATTCGCCATACCGGTCGACCAGTTCAGCACCGAGGACGGCCAGTTCCGCCTGCACCGATCGCGGTGCGAGCACCTCGATTTCGGCGCCCCAGCCCGCCAATTGCTGCGCGATCATGCGCGGCGTCGGAGCGGTGACGCGGACCTGCATACGACCGTCGGCGACCGGGCCGTCCACCTCGCAGTGTCGGCCCTGCTGCTTGCGCAGGATCGGCAGGAGTCCCGGCGCGACGAGTGCGGTGGCCGAAGTCGCGGCGCGGCGTTGCTCGACCTCGCCGACCACCTCTTCCCATACCGTCGACAGATCGAAATCTGTTGGGCGATGGGCGATTTCGTCGATGATCGCGGCATCCACGATGCGATCGACGCGGAAGGTGCGACGACCGTGATCGGTGCCGGCCACGAGGTACCAGACGGCATCCTTATCGACCAGGCCCCACGGGTCGACGCTGCGCTGGCTGCGCTCCCCCGCCCGCTCGTACTCCATGTGCACCTTGCGCCGTTCGACGACCGCGCGCTGTAGCAGATCCACGAGTTTCGGCCGCTGCTGATCGTGCTCACCCCAGCGCGCGGGATCGATGACCACCGCATCGGCCGCGGCCTCGGCATCGGTGCGGAAGGTCTGCGGCAAGGCGCGCACCAGCTTTCGCAATGCCGACTTCACCTCGGGCACCGCGCTTGCGGACGGTCCGGCCAGCAGGAACAGCGCGCGGGCCTCCGGTTCGGTCAGGCCACTGAGATCGGTCCGCGCGCCGCCGACCAGCGACCAGCCGCCGCCGCGCCCCGGCTGCGGATAGACCGGAACACCGGCGGCCGACAGCGCCTCCAGATCGCGGCGCGCGGTCGCGACCGATACCTCGAGTTCGGCGGCGATCTCGGCGGCCGTCACCCGTCCCCGCGTCTGCATCAACAACAGGGTCGCCACCAATCGGTCCGCTCGCATGCGCACAATTCTGCCGAAAAAAGTGCTCATTTGATGAGCACTTTGAGCCGAAAGATGGATCGCACAAGGCAAACAAGACCCGATCAGAGGAGACCAACATGTTGCGAGGAATGGCCACCGTTTCGTTCTATGCCGACGACCTCGAGGCCGCGAAGAGCTGGTACACCGAAGTCCTCGGCTTCGCCCCCTACTACGCCGTCCCCGGCGGATACTACGAATTCCGCATCGGCGACTACCAACACGAACTCGGAATCATCAACCGCAAATTCGCACCCGCAGCCGCCCAGAACCAACCAGGCGGCGCCATCCTCCACTGGCACGTAGACGACCTCCAGCAGAGTTTCAACCGCCTCCTGGCACTCGGAGCCAAGCAATACGCCCCCATCACCCCCCACGGCGACGGAACCTTCATCACAGCATCCGTAATAGACCCCTTCGGCAACATCCTCGGCATCATGCAAAACCCCCACTACCTCGACATCTTGACCAAAACCCACCCCGCCTAACCCCCCTCCGCACCGTCCGCATTGCCACGAAATGCGCGCTGACGCAGGCCCCCTTCGCCCGCGTCAGCGCCACTCCCACCCCGCCCCCAGCCACCGAGAATTCTCTACTCCAGTGCCTCTCGACACTCACCTGCACCAGCACATGATGAACACCCGTCCAAGTCTGCGGGGAATGATCAGCCCGCCCCCCACATATCCCCCCACCTCCGGTCGTCGAGAATGTTGTGGTGCAGGGCGCACTCGGCGTTTGCCTGCACCAGCACATGGTGAACACTCGTCCAAGTCTGTGGGCGATCGAGACGCACCGCGCGCATCCACAGCCTCCAGTCATCGAGAATGCCCTGGTACAAGGCGCACTCGGCGTTCGCCTGCACCAGCACATGGTGAGCACTGGGGGTGGATGGTCGGGACGCACCCGCGGGTCCCCCTACCTCCGGTCGTCGAGAATGTTGTGGTGCGGGGCGCACTCGGCGTTGCCTGTGGCAGAGCGTGGTGAGCGGGTGTTCAGGTTGGGTGGGGTTAGGGGGTGAACCAGCGTTCTAGGATTTTTGCTACGCCGTCGTCGGTTACGTCGGCGGCCACTTCGTGTGCCCAGTTGCGGACTTCGTGTGGGGCGTTTGCCATTGCTACGGAATGGCCTGCCCAGTGGAGCATTTCGCGGTCGTTGTAGCCGTCGCCGATGGCGAGGGTGGCGGCGCGGGGGATGCAGAGTGCGGTGCGTAGGCGCTCCAGCGCCCAGCCCTTGGAGACACCGCGCCGCGAAACGGTGAGCCACGGGCCGAATTCGCCGTGCACCCAGCTCGCGCCGGGTACGTGCAATTGGGCGAGCAGCCGCAGCATCTCCTCGAGGGAACCCTCGGGCCACCAGCCGTTGAGTCGCGGGGTCGGCTCACTGCTCAGTGCACCGTCATCGACGAGAACGTATTCACCGATGGAGAATTCGCCCGGACTGACCCCGGTGGCCCAGGTGCCGACACCGACCTTCTCCACCGCGAAGATCATCTCTGGAAACAGCGCGCGCAAGGCGGCGACGGCCGGTCCCGGATCGAATGTCTGCACGGCCACCGGCTCCCCTTTCGCCACATCGATGTGCACCGCACCGTTGGAGCACAACGCATGTCCTTCGACCAGACCCAGCTCCTCCAGCACTGGACGCGTAGTCATCAACGTCCGCCCCGTAGTCACGACAACATGCGCACCCGCCGCCACCGCAGCCCGCACAGCATCGACCACCCGCGCACTGATCGCCGCCCCCGGCACCAGCAACGTCCCATCAATATCCAGCGCAATGAGCTGAGGACCCCCATCGACCACCAACCCATTGTGCATCGCTATGACACTCCGTGTCATACAAACTAAACCGGTCCAATCAGCCGAGAATGCGTTGGTGCAGGAGCGCTCTCGGCGTTTGCCTGCACCGGAGCATGGTGAGTGCCGGTCCATGTTGGAGGGTTTGGGGTTTGGGTGGGGGGATGGGGTTGGGGTTGGGGGGATGTCACTTGGGGTGGGGGTTTCGGTTTGGGGCGGAGGTGAGCGCGGTGGTTACTTGTGGGCTCTGCCGCTTCCACCGATGTGGCCGCTGCCTCCGGCGTTTCCGCCGCTGTGGGCTCCACCCCCGCCGCCGAACCCGCCCGACGTGGAACCGCCGGACAAGCTGCCGCCGGAGTTGCTGCCGCCGGATGTCGAACCGGCGGAGGAGGTTCCGCCGAATGGGGTGCTATTGGAAGAGGTACCCCCGGTTGAGCCGCCTGACATACCGCCGACATTGGTTGGACCACCTGAGGTACCGCCGCTCGTCGAGCCGCCATAGGTATGACCGCCGTTCGAACCAGCCAGGGCACCACCACCATTCAAGCCACCCGAACCACCCAACGTATGACCGCTGCTCGAACCCCCTGAGGTACCACCGCCATTCAAACCACCCAAGCCACCACTGCTGTCCGAACCGCCCAAGGCACCACCGCCATTCAAACCACCCAAGGCACCACCGCTATTCGAACCACCGGGGGCACCCGAGGTATGACCGCTATTCGCAGCCCCCGAGGTACCACCACCATTCGAACCACCCAAGCCACCACCGCTATCCGAACCACCCAAGGCACCACCACCATTCGAACCACCGGGGGCACCCGAGGTATGACCGCTATTCGCAGCCCCCGAGGTACCACCACCATTCGAACCACCCAAGCCACCACCGCTATCCGAACCACCCAAGGCACCACCACCATTCGAACCACCGGGGGCACCCGAGGTATGACCGCTATTCGCAGCCCCCGAGCCACCACCGCTGTCCGAACCACCCAAGGCACCACCGCTATCCGAACCACCCGAGCCACCCGAGGTATGACCGCTATTCGCAGCCCCCGAGGTACCACCACCGTTCGAACTACCGGGGGCACCCGAGGTATGACCGCTGTTCGAACCCCCCTGGGTACCATCGCCGTTCGAACCACCCGAGCCACCCGGGGTATGACCGCTGTTCGAACCACTCGAGGTGCCGCCGCTTGGAGAGCCACCCGATGTGCTTCCACTGGTCGAACCGCCTGATGTACCACTGCCGGTCGGACCGGAGGTACCACTCGTCGATCCGTTCGTAGATCCGCCTGATGTCGAACCCTTCGTACCGCTCGAACCGTTCGAAGACGTACCGCCCCAAGTACTCCCGTGCGTATTTCCCGACGCGGTGCCGGACCAACTGTCCGCGGAGGACGTTCCACCCGGAGTCGCGGTTCCGGAGGGGGTTTGGCCTGACGGGGTGCCTGTTGCAGGACCGCCGGAAGTCGGGATGTCGCCGACGTGCGTGCCTGCGGTTCCGGATCCGGGGATCGTGGTACCGGATCCACCAGTGGGCGGCGATGCCGGGGCGGTGGGGGCCGAATTGTTCGGGGCGGGAATGGATCCCGGAATGCTCACGCGCGGGATGGGCATGGGAGCCGCGGGGATGGCGGGCAGCTCGGGGGCAGGTTGCGGGGTTTGGACGAAGGGTAAGGGGTTCAGGAACTGGGCCGGGTTGGCGTAGGTGCCACCCTCGGATTGCATCGGCCCACTTCGCGGATTCTGGTGGCTGCCCCAGTGCGCCTCGGCCACCGACGGACCGATCGTTGTCACGTGGTCTACCGGCGCGATCCCGTAGGCGGGGCGACCCGAGTAGCCGAAGCCCGCGGCATTGCTCGCCCAGTCGACGGCCCTGGATACCGCGGAACCGGCATCGGCCAGCGCCTCGATATGGGGCTCGAACAGCAGGTTGTCCATCGGGTGCCGACCATGCGGGAAAGCGTCGACCAGGGACGGCCCCTCCGGGATGGTCGGGCCGCCGAATACCGTGACGGCCGATACCGCCACCGCGGATGCCACTGCGGCACTGGAGAATACGGCGACCTTCGGGGCACGATGCCGACCGCCCGTCGACACCGGGGCGAAGTTGCGGGCGGCATAGCCGGCGGCACCGACGGCGACGGTCTGGCCCGGATCGGTCGACATCACCACGGGACGCCCGAGTTCGGCGATGGTGCGCGCGACCTCGACGGGACGGGTCGCGCCGCCGACCAGCAGGATGCAGTCGACATCGGACAGGCTGCGTCCCGTCGATTCCACACACTCGCGGACCACGTCGAAGGAATCCCGGATGTGCTGGGTGCGTAGCCCCCCGATATCGACGATCGAGGTCATCTGCAGCATCGACCCGTTATCGCCGGGCGTGGCGACCCGCGCATACCGCGCGATCATCGAACCGAGCGGACGGCCGCCGAAATCGTAGGAGCGCACGGACCTTCCGACGATCGGATGATCGTCCCAGTCCGGTCCGACCCGGACCATTGAGACGTCGAGGCTGGCCCCGCCGAGATCGTAGACCAGCACGAAACCCGACTCCAGCGGCCCGCGCTCGTGTTCGAGCCACTCCGCGGCCGCGACGGGTTCGGGCACCAGCATCACATCCGCGGCCCCGGCCAAGTTGAGCGCCTGTCGCAGCAGCGACAGCTGCTTATCGGAATAGCATGCGGGATAGGTCGCTACCGCGCCCACGGTCGGCGGGAACGATTCGAGCAGGCCGTTCACCACTGCGGCGACCAGGTTCGCGGGCGACCAGAGTCGGCCACCCACGATCATCGGCTCCGGGTCCCGCGCCAGATCGGCGAAATCCGTTACCGCCATGGTGAATTGGGGGATCCCACCGATCCGGATGCCACCCGCGCTGTCGAACGTCACCGCCGTGCGGCGCGGCCGCACCGATGACCATGATCGCTCACCGGTCACCATGGCGGATATCGAGTTCACTGAACCGATGCTGAAACCCAGACTTGTCGTCATTCGCTATCCCGTCAACGCACCGAGACCACGTCCATCACATAGGAGATCCATGTGGCCGCGGTCGCTTCCCAAACAGCTCCCACAGGTTAGCTGCTATCGGATCGAATGGGATGCCTAATTGATATGAAACGTTCGACTTCCGTTGATGAAGATTCAAACTCCCAGCTAAATGGCTCGAACAAACGCGATTAAGTCCCCTGGACGATCGGCGTTTCGCAACCAATACCCGATTTCACTGCGGTAGGCCAGATTCCGCTACCTCCCAGTAACCCAACCGACGACCTCGATCGGCCCGTGCGCGATAGACGATCATCGAAACCGCGCAGAAGCGACAACACACACCGACTGGTCGGTAACGGAATAGTTGCCAGCACTAGGCATTTCATTGCATGGCCGCCCCGCGTCGCTAGTCATGACGCGTCAAACGCCATGACCGTTTTGCGCCAGCAGCATGATCCGCCAACGACTTGACTGGGTCGAGCGATGACGAAGCGCGCGGCCGAGCCGAGACCCCGCCCACCTCATCGAACATGAAATCGCAAGGACGAGAAGGGAAAACGAAAACGATGTCTACACGTTTCGTGGACAAGGTCGTGCTGATCACCGGAGCGAGTTCGGGTGTCGGCAAGGCAGTGGCGCTGCGGGCGGCGGCCGAGGGCGCGGCGGTGGTGCTCGGCGCTCGCGGTAAGGACGCGGGTGAACAGCTCGCGGCCGATATCCGCGCGACGGGAGGCCGGGCGGTCTTCGTGCCGACCGATGTCACCGTCGAGGACGATGTGGCTCGCCTGACGCAGGCGGCGCTCACCGAATACGGACGGTTGGACGCCGCCTTCAACAACGCGGGTGCCGTCAATGCCTTCGGCCCGATAGCACAGATCGACGAGGCGGGTTGGCGCGCCGATCTCGAACTCAACCTGACCAGCGTGTTCTACGGTCTGCGGCACCAGGTTCCGGCCATTGTCGCCGCCGGTGGCGGCGCAATTCTCAACAACGCCTCGAATCTGGGCGTGGTCGGCATGGGTTCGGTGGCGCCGTATGTGGCGGCCAAACACGGTGTTGTCGGGCTGACCCGTGCGGTTGCACTGGAGGCCGCCGACCAGGGCGTGCGGGTGAACGCGCTGGTCTCCGGCGCGGTCGACACTCCGGCATTCCGCAATTCGATGGGTGCGACACCCGAGGGTGCGGCCGCCATCGCCGCACTGCATCCACTCGGCCGGATCAGCAAGCCGGAGGAGATCGCATCCTTCTGCGCCTATCTGCTCAGCGATGAGGCCAGTTTCATCACCGGCGCGGCGCTCGCGATCGATGGCGGGTTCACCGCCAGATAATTCGCCAACCGGCACCTCGGCGCGGCGCACGCCCTCATCGCATGCCCGAACGCCGAGGTGCCGATCATCCCTCGGACCCTACCTCGCACATGTCATGTCGGCGGGGGGCAAGAACTGTTACGCATCACCAATGCGTCATCGGCGCGAATGCGCCGCGACCGCTCACACGCGGGCGAGCAGGCGGCGCATCCTACCGGTCCGCACCACGGCACCACTGGCCACCACCGCGGGCCGACGGCCGCGCACCAAGTGGTCGAAGTCCATCGCGCCGCCGACGGGTTCACGCAACCGCCCCGCATTGAAATCGTCGGCCAGCTGCCGAACAGTCTCCTGCGCACAGGACTTATTGGTACCGATGAACCCGGTGGGGCCGCGCTTGATCCAGCCCGTGACATACGTACCCGGCAGCACCGCGCCGCCGGACTGCTCGAGCACCCGACCATTGCGGTTCGGGATAACGGCGGCCTGTTCGTCAAATGGCAAGCCGGGCAATGCCATACCGCGATAACCGACCGAGGTGAGCACCAACCCGGCATCCAGCCGCTCGGTCTCCCCCGTCGCGACGGCACGCACGCGACCGTCCGGATCGGTGACGAGGACATTGCGGCTCACTTCGATACCGGTCACCGCATCGGTGCCGAGAATCTCGGTGGGCGCGGCCAGATACCGGAAGACGATCCGCTTGCGCGCACCGAAGGGCCGCTCGGAGGCGCCGACCCTTTCGAGCGACCTGTGAGCAGTCGCTACGGAGCGCAACAGCCGCAGCTTCTGCTCGACCTGGAACGGCAGTCCCTCCGTCAACTCCGGGAGCTCACCTTCGATGGCGATATCGACATCGGCGCCGAGCAGACCGACGAGCTCCGGGACGGTGCAGGCGGATTCGGCCGGACCACGGCGACCGAGGATGACCACTTCCTCGATCTTGCTCTCCCGCAAGGCTTTCAGCGCATGGGGTGCGATATCGGTACCCGCCAACACTTCCGGATCACTGGCCAGAATGCGCGCCACATCGAGGGCCACATTGCCATTGCCGACGATGACGGCCCGGCGATGCGACAGATCGAAGGTCCGCCCCGCGTGATCGGGATGTCCGTTGTACCAGGCGACGAAGTCGGTGGCGGATACATTGCCCGCCACCCCCTCTCCGGTGATGTCGAGCTTGCGATCCGCGGACGCGCCGACCGCGTAGATGACCGCATGGAAGTGCGCGAGCAGCTCGGCATGCGAAATATGCTTGCCCACTACGACATTCAGATACGACCCGAAACCGGGCTGCGCCGAGATGATGTCGAAGAGCTTATTGACCTGCCTGGTCTTGACATGGTCCGGTGCGACGCCGTACCTGGCCAGCCCATGGGGTACCGGAAGTCGGTCGAAGACCGTCACAGTGACATCGGGCTGGGTCAGCAATTCATCGGCCGCATACATGGCCGAGGGCCCCGATCCGATGATCGCCACCCGCAGCGGCTGGCGCTCGGTGCGGATCTCGGCCGCGGGTACCGGCTTCGCGAGTAGCGGCCGCGGTCGCGTCTGGCGATAGAAGTCGGCATTGATCTCGATGAACGGCTTCTGCTCGTCGGTCAGCTTCTTCGACGAGGTAATGGCATCCACCGGGCACGCCGTGGCGCAGGCACCGCAGTCCACACACGCCTGCGGGTCCACGTACAGCATCTCCGCCGTCAGGAAGTCCGGTTCATCGGGCGTGGGATGAATGCAGTTGACCGGGCAGGCGTATACGCAGGACGCGTCGCTACAACAGGACTGCGTGACGACGTAGGGCACGTCAGCCAGCCTTCGCCGTGCGCAACGGCTCGGAGCGGTAGCGGGTGGTGTGGCCGTCGATCTTCAGCAGCTTCCACACCGCCTTGCCGATGGGGCTCATCAGGCCGATGTCATTGGCCAGCGTGCGCACATCGCCGAAGAAATCGCTGAACTCCTGCTTCGCCTGCTCCGACCCATAGAACAGTTCCTTGCGCACCGCATCCGGGATATCGAACTCCCGGAAGAACGACCGGGGCGGTGTGTAGATGGAGCGGCCGAGAATCCACATGACGATCGGCATGGCGACCGAGAGCACCAGCTTATTGAACGCATTCGCATCGGGCACGTGCTGCTTCAGGAATTCGTGCGCGAAGGAGATGTGGCGCGCCTCCTCGGCGACATGGATGGCCATTACGCCACGCATGATCGGATGCACTTCCTCACCCGAGCGCAGAATCGCCTTCTGAATGTGATCGATCGGCTCCTCGCCCGCGAGTACGGCCATGAAGAACAGATTCGGGAACAGCGCGGCCACCGGCGCGCCGATGTACTTGAACTTGCGCACCAGCGGGCCCATGCCGGGGACATCGATCCCGATCCGGTTGACCATCTCCTGGAACATCAGGGTGTGGTTGTGCTCCTCGATCATCTCGTGGGAGCAGTAGCGGAACTCGGGCGAGCCGTTGGGCAGGCCGAAACTGTGCGTCACCATGCCGCTGATCAGGATGGATTCGAACTGCAGACCGACCTTGGCGACATTGGCCTGGCGGTACTTGCCGATGGCGATCTTGCGGTCGAGCGGCAGCGCCTGGTACCAGGGGTGGCGACCGAGCGCATCACCGGATACCGGGAGGACCCAGCGCTCTTCTCCGGCATCGGCGGCAAAGTCGGGGTTGTCCCAGTCGATGTCCTCGAAGGGGTCGAAGTGCTTGTTCACCGAGCCCTCGGAGAGCAGCAGCAGCTTGGCGGCATACTCCTGCGCCTTCGCCAGATCGGGATCGACTGCGGGCGTCACGGCTGTAGACATCGTCGTCACTGCCTCTCCTCGTGGGACATGTTTAATGTATCCCATAGTTACACTTACGAGGAGTCACGTCAACCTGGCACATAATCGGCATCCCCGGCGACGGTGCGGCTCGCCGCCGGGAATGCCGCTACCGCAGCCCGAGCTGCGACAACCCCGCGACCACCGCGTCGGCGGGCAGCACCAGCGCGAGCGCCACCCCAGCGGCCGACATTCCCGCCGCGATCACCACCCGGGTCAAGCGGCGCCTGGTGCGCCGGGAAAGTAAGAGGGCCCGCGCCGTCGCTCTGCGGTGCGCGCCGTGATGTCTGCGTCGGTGGTGATGTCCGGCCGCCTCCTCCGCCGCAGCAGCGGCGCGACGCGCCATGATGGCGGCGCCGTCGGCGATGGTGCGCTCCGGATCCGGCGCCGTGATCACCGGACGCGCGAGTTCACCGGCGAGCACCTGGGACACCTCGACCGGGCGGGCAGCGCCGCCGACCACCAGGACACAGTCCACATCGGCCATGGTCACATCGGCCATCCGCAGGCAGCGGTACACCAACTCCAGTGAGGATCGAATGTGGTTGGCCCGCAACTCATCCGCGGTCGCACTGGAGATAGCGGCCGCGGCGGTGCTACTCCCGGCCCGCGCGGCGACCAGCGCGCCGAAGGCGCGGCCGCCGAATTCCGATGAACGAATCGGCACCCCGACGATCGGATTGCGCGGACAGCCCGGCCCGACCCGCACCAAAGTGATATCGAGGTTGGCGCCACCCAGGTCATAGACCAGCGCTAGGCCCGGCATCAGCGGACCGCGTTCGACCTCCAGCCAGGTCGCCGCCGCGACGGGTTCGGCGACCAGCGCGACCTGCCCCAGGCCGATCGCGTCCAAAGCCGCGCGCAGCTCCCCCACCTGCCCCTCGGAGTAGCCCGCCGGATGTGTCAGCGTGACCCCGGCATCGGCCGCCCGGCGATCACGGCGCGCCTCGGTGATCAGACAGTCCGCGACGACCGCGATCAGATCGGCGGCGGTCAGCGCCCGATGCCCGACCCTTGCCCGCGTGGCCTTGCACTGACCCAGGTCGGCGAATTCGGCGATCGCGCGCCCGTGCCGCGGAATCATGCCGACTCGGGCCATGCCGGTGCTGTCGAAGGCGAGGGTGGTGCGACGGGTGATGGCGGGTGAGCACTCGGCGGCGGAGCGGCGCCCCGGGGGAGCCTTGGCCGAACCCTCCTCCGCGAGCGCGGAAACCGTGTTCACCGTGCCGATGCTCAAACCAAGACCAACCGCCATCGCAATCCTCTGATCGCCGAGCCGATTTGCTTCGAACCCTATTCACGCAACCACTCCGCGACCCGCCTGCCAACCACCGGACATACGATTGTCCGCATGCCGCCGGTACTGACACAGGTTGCACAGCAAAGCACCGAACCCGGCTCAGCTGCACGGTGGCCACGCGCGCGGCGATCATGGTCGGATCCCATTACGGCGCGCCGAAATTCAACGATGACCCGATAGCGTTCGCCGGCCGATGCCGACTCCGCCATCTCAGCTATCGCCACACGTTTCTACATGCACAAACACCTCCTTGCAGCTCCCCTGATCAATGGTTGCCGGACAGCTGCCACAAGCGGGTTGGCGAGGCTTATCGATACTGACCAGTCCGTGCACGCCAAGGCGCCGCGATCGAATCTCGCACTCGCCCGAGTTCCGACTCCCCGCACCGGAATTCGTGTCCGATTCCGGTGTGGGAAAACAAAACCTTTGCGGCCGTTGGCGACTGATCAGCAACATTGCAGCACCGCCTGAGCATTCGCCGCGTATGTCGCGCGCGGCACCGGTCCCTGCTCCGGCCCGAGCAACCGCAGCACCATCTGCGCGGCCTGTTCCTGCCACCGCGCGTACGCCACCGCAACGCCGGAACGCTGCGCGGCCTGCGCCGCCTGCCACAGCGGCATCGCCAGGTAGTCCGGCGCGTTGACCAGTAATGCGTCCAGGAATCGCGCGGTCGCGTAGCGCGCATCGATGAGCTGTTCCGGCGTACCCCAACCCGCGGAGGGACGCTGCTGGAACAGCCCGAGCGAGTCGTGATCGACCGGCTCGGTCAGGTTGCGCAGCATCGATTCCTGTAGTGCGGTGGCCAGTGCGACCACCGCCGCATAGGCGGGCAGGCCGCGGCGCTGGACCACCCCGACAATCGTTCGCGCGTTATCCCACTGCTCCGGATTCGGCGTGAAATGCAGTTGATCACCCACGATTCCGTAAGGCAGCAACTGCGCGAGGGTACGGCTGGTAGCGGAGTTCGGGATCGGCTTCCCCACCGATTCCGGGCTCTGCACGGCCACTTCGGGCGAATCCACCGGAATCTCGATGATCACCGGCCCATCCGGTGCGCGCACTGCGGGCGTTCCGGGTGGTGGTGCAGCCGTGGCCGAACCGGATTGGATTATCACCGCGACACTGGCAATGGCCAGCGCGGGAAATAACTGTCTTCGAATTGACATGGCGATCGATCAACTCCTCGCCACCTGCACACGACCTGCGTCGTGAGCCCTGACCTACCGACAGCAGGTCGAGCAGGCTGCGATCGGGCGGCCGGATATCGGTTATCCGGGCCGCGTTCGACGACCATTGCGAATAGCTCACTTCGGATAGCGTTCCGATAACCCACCGGAACCCACTAGCGCGTGTTTCGCATTCAGCACGATATGAGAAGTTGAAAGCAGAGTTCGGTTTCGACACGCCATAAATGGGTATGGATTTTGCCCACACAGAAATCCGGCCGATAAAGCGGAGTCGAATTCGCCCTTATCCGGCAGGCAGTTCCGGAATGCGAGTGGCCCGCGCGTAGACGGTTTCCCCGTCGCTGAGCCGCAATGCCTCGGCATCGCCGCGGGTCACCTGGGCGGCGAACAGATCGCCGGTGGCGGCATTGCGCAGTTCCACGCGCACCTCGAAACCCAGATGCACAACGCGTTCCACGGTGGCGCGGGTGACACCCGCCGATTCCGCGGTGCCCTCGTGCGCGGCCAGCGCCATGCTGGGGTCACGGCCGACCCGAATATCGTGCGGACGCACCAGATGCCCGTTGAGCCGGGCCACCGCGCCGAGGAAGGACATGACGAATTCGTTGGCGGGACGGTCGTAGACATCCTCCGGGCTGCCGACCTGTTCGATGCGCCCCTTGTTCATCACCGCGATCCGGTCGGCGACGTCGAGCGCCTCCTCCTGGTCGTGAGTGACCAGCACGGTGGTCACGTGGACCTCCTCGTGCAGGCGGCGCAGCCAGATGCGCAGATCGGCGCGCACCTTGGCATCGAGGGCGCCGAACGGCTCGTCGAGCAGCAGCACCTGCGGGTCGACGGCGAGCGCGCGTGCCAGTGCCATGCGCTGGCGCTGGCCGCCGGAGAGCTGGGCCGGATAGCGGTGCTGGAAGCCGTCGAGGCCGACGATGCCGAGCAGTTCGTCCACGCGCTTGGCGATCTCCGCCTTGGGGCGCTTGCGGATCTTGAGTCCGAAGGCGACATTATCGCGCACGGTCATGTGCTTGAACGCGGCGTAGTGCTGAAATACGAAGCCGATATCGCGCTTCTGCGGCGGCACATGCGTGACATCGCTGCCCGCGATGGCGACGACGCCGGAGTCCAGCGACTCCAGGCCCGCGATCGAGCGCAGCAGGGTCGATTTGCCCGAACCCGACGGGCCGAGCAGTGCGGTCAGCTCCCCGGACGGGATATCGATACTGACATCGTTCAGGGCGGCGAAGGAACCGTAGTTCTTCTTCGCATTGGTCACGGTGATCACTTGGTGCCCCGCTTACGTTCGAGGAGGGTCATCAACAGAAGGACTACGAGGGCCAGGCCCATCAGCAGGGTGGCGGCGGAGTAGGCGCCGAAGGTGTTGTGGTCGTTGATGTATCGACCGTGTACGAGCAGCGTCAGCGTCTGCGATTTACCCGGCAGCGCCGAGGACACCATGATCACCGCGCCGAATTCGCCGAGTGCGCGCGCGACGGTCAACACCACACCGTAGGTCAGGCCCCAGCGGATGGCGGGCAGGGTGATCCGCCAGAACGTCTGCCAGCGCGAGGCTCCGAGGGTCGCAGCGGCCTGCTCCTGATCATCGCCGATCTCGTGCAGCACCGGCTCGACCTCGCGCACCACGAACGGCAACGTGACGAAGATGGTGGCGATCACCATGCCGGGCAGGTTGAAGATCACCTTGAAGCCGAAGTCTTCCAGTCCGCCGAACCAGCCGTCCGCACCCCACAGCAGGATCAACGCGACGCCGACCACCACCGGCGAGACGGCGAAGGGCAGATCCACGATGCCCTGCACCAGGGTGCGGCCCGGGAACTTGCCGCGTACCAGGGCAATCGCGGTAACGATGCCGAAGACGACGTTCACCGGGACCACGATCGCCACGATGAGGATCGACAGCTGGAATGCCGAGATCGCCGCCGGTGTGGAGATCGAGTCGATGAACGCACCGATCCCCTTTTCGAAGGTGCGCCACAGAATGATGATCAGCGGCAGCACCAGCAGTACGAACAGGTAGCCCAGCGCAACGGTGCGCAGCGAGATACGGGTCGGCCAGGACAGATTCATTGCGCCTCCTGCTCCTTGCGTGCGGTGCGCTCGGCCCACAGCCGCAGCACCAGCAGGGTCGCGAACGAGACGGCCAGCAGCGCGACCGAAACAGCGGCCGCATTCACCGGCCGGTCGATCTCGATCTGTTTCTGGATGTACTGCGAGGCCATCTCGGTCTTGCGCGGGATGGCGCCGCCGATCAGCACCACCGAACCGTATTCGCCGATGGCGCGGGCGAAGGCGAGACCGCCGCCGCTGATGATGGCGGGTGCAAGGGTCGGTAGGACGATGCGGCGGAAGGTGGTCCAGTTGTCCGCGCCGAGGGACAGCGCGGCCTGCTCGACCTCGCGGTCGGCCTCGATGAGCACCGGCTGCACCGAGCGGACCACGAACGGCAATGTGACGAACGCCAATGCCACGACCAGGCCGGGCTGGGTGGCGTTGAGGTGGATATCGATCGGACTCTGCGGCCCGTACAGTGACAGCAGCACAATGCTGGCGACGATGGTCGGCAGTGCGAACGGCAGGTCGATGAGCGCGTTGACGATGCTCTTACCTGGGAATTCGTCGCGCACCAGAACCCAGGCGATGAGCGTGCCCATCAGCACATTGATGACCGCAACCACCACCGAGACGACAACGGTGATGCGCAGCGAATCGATGGCGGCGGGCGCGGTGATGGCATCCCAGAACCCGGACCAGCCGTCGTCGAATGAGGTGACGGTGAGCGCGGCCAGTGGTAGCAGCACGATAATGCTGAGCCACAGCACCGCGGTGGCGATGCCGAGCGGACCCACCGAACCGGTCACCCGCAGCCACGACCAGCTTCGGCTCGTGGGTTTGGGCGCGGATTCCCCCGCGTCTTCGAAGCCACCGGGATCGGGCGCGTGCCCGATCCCGGTGCTGCTGCTTTCTGTCACAGTCGTCCAGTATCCCGTGTAGATGTGCGGCGCACGCGAGGCCCTTTGTGGTTACGAGCGGCCTCTTCCGGGCCGGTCGCGCACGCCGCGGGGTATTTCAGCGCACCGAGTTACTTGGTGGCTTTGTCGTAGATGACCGCGACGGTTCCGGTGTTCGGGGTGAACAGCTCCTTGTCGACGGTCTTCCAGCCACCGAGGTCGGCGATCGTCCACAGCTTCTGCGGAGTCGGGAAGTCCTTGGCGTAGTCGGCGGCCACCTTCGGGTCGACCGGGCGGAATCCGGCCGAGGCCCAGGCCTTTTGCCCGGCCGGGGTGAACAGGAAGTCGCGGAAGGCGTTCGCCAGCTCCAGATGCTTGCTGCTCTTCAGCACCGCGACCGGGTTCTCGATCTTGAAGGTGGTCGGCGGCACGATGTGCTCGATGGGATCGCCATTGCGCTCGGAGAAGATCGCCTCGTTCTCATAGCTCAGCAGCACGTCACCGGTGCCCTGTAGGAAGGTCTCGGTCGCTTCGCGCCCCGACTTCGGCTGCACCTGCACATGCTCCTTGGAGATGAGCTGGCTCAGGTAATCCAGACCCGCCTGCGGGTTCTTGCCGCCATCGCTCTTGGCCGCGTACGGGGCGAGCAGATTCCACTTGGCCGAGCCCGAGCTGAACGGGTTCGGGGTGACCACCTGGATGCCCGGCTTCAGCAGATCGTCCCAGTCCTTGATGCCCTTCGGGTTGCCCTTGCGCACGACGATCGCGACCACCGACCCGAACGGAATTCCCTTGGTGGCGTCCGCATTCCAGCTCGAGTCGACCAGACCGGCGTCGACGAGGCGGGTGATATCGGGCTCGACCGAGAAGTTGACGATATCGGCCTCGGCGCCGTCCTTGACCTTGCGGGACTGATCGCCCGATGCGCCGTAGGAGCCGTTGATCTGGACGCCCTTGCCCTTATCGGTCTTATTGAATTCGGGGACGACCTTGTCGAAGCCGGGCTTGGGGACGGCGTAGGCGTAGAGGTTGAGCGTGCCGCCGCTGCCGTCGGCCCCACCACCGCCCACGGTGTCACTGGCTCCGCCACCGCACGCGGTGAGCACGACGGCGGCGACCGCGGTCAGCGCGGCGACCATCGGGCGACGGTGCGATCGGGACGATCCGAACAACAAGGACCTGGGTGACATGGGTGGAACCTTTCCTGAGCGCTCCGCCGCGCGGCGTGGACGAGGGGTCGCGACGGTCGAACTGCGGCACGACTACCGACCGAGGGGTCGTTGGGGTTCGGACACTGCTGCGAAAAAGCTTGCGCGCCAGTTTAGAGAGAAGATGGGTGCACAGCAGTGCCCGGCGCCGATCAGCGACAGAGAATGTCCGCGACCGCGAGATTGCCGACAGCGATCAACGCCAATTCATGGCGGACCTGCGGGACGGCACTCGAAGACACGGGCAGACTGTAGCAGAGGAAACGTCACCAATTCGAATCAACGCCAGCTATCCGCTTGCAGGCGGCAAAAACCGACAAAGTTCCAGGAAGAGGGGGGTTTCATCCCATGACTACCAGCCCGGACCGGGTACGCACCCGGTTCCCCGATATCAGCACTCGCGCGTGGGAACATCCCGCCGACCGCACCGCCCTGGTGACGCTGCGCTCACTCGCCGGGTTCGACACCATTCTGCGTACCCTGTCCGGTTTGCTTCAGGAACGCCAGCATCGGCTGCTTTACCTCGCCACGGCGGTGCGGGTGGACGAACGCCAGTTCCGCTCGCTGCACCAGTTGCGTCAGGACTGTGTGGAGATCCTGGACGCGCGCACCACACCCGAGATGTTCGTACTGCAGAGCCCGCATGTGAACGCCTTCACCATCGGCATGGACCAGCCGTTCATCGTGCTGACCACAGGGCTGATCGATCTGATGGACACCGAGGAGCTGCGCTTCATCGTCGGCCACGAACTCGGGCACGCGCTGTCCGGACACGCGGTGTACCGCACCATGCTCATGCATCTGCTGCGCATCTCGGCCAATCTGGGCTGGATGCCGGTGGGCGGCTGGGCCCTGCGCGCGATCGTGGCCGCGCTGATGGAATGGAGCCGCAAGTCCGAACTCTCCGGCGACCGTGCCGGGCTGCTGTGCGGCCAGGATGTCGAGGCGTCGGTGCGGGTGCATATGAAGACCGCGGGCGGCACCTGGATCAAGGAGATGAACCACGGCGCGTTCCTGCAGCAGGCCGATGACTACGAGCGCTCCGGCGATCTGCGCGACGGCGTGCTCAAGCTGCTCAATCTAGAGCTGCAGAGCCATCCGTTCTCGGTGCTGCGGGCCGCGGAGCTGCGCCGCTGGATCCAGTCCGGCGAGTACAACCGCATGCTCGGCGGCGACTACCCGCGCCGCGAACACGATAAGAACACCAAGATCAGCGATGAGATCAAGGAAGCCGCGCGCACCTACCGGCAGAACTTCGACCAATCCGAGGACCCGCTGATCCGCACCGTGCGCAATCTGGGGCGCGATGTCGGATCAGCGGTGAGCACGGTGGGTCACGAGGTCGGCGCGACCGTCTCCAAGATCGGCAAGCGGTTCAACGACTGGCGCACCGATCGGGACAACTCGGCCGACGAGTGACGGCTGGGCGCAAACCACCGTCCGCGCGGTCGGTGCCCGTTCCGCTCCCGCGGTAACCGATACGCGCACGGAAACCGGGCATTAGCGTGCGCTGCGTGTGGCCCCTCGCGGCCGGTCCACTGGGCACACCATGCCGCTTTTACGCGCGTACACACCGCCCATTCTGGTCGGTCGGTTGCGGCTTTGTATCGTCCAATCGCAGGCTGCCAGCTGGTTGAGACATGACATCGGTTGTATTGCGATGCGGACACGATACCGCTGGACTGCCACATCAGCTCACGGCGTGCAGCACACACTCGAACGGCCAAAGCTCCAGTGATCACCTTTCATGCTTGGACACCTGTATCAGGTTTGCTGACTCGAAAGGAACTGCGATATGAGCGCTCTGGGCACCCCACTCAAGAAGATCGTCGCCACCAGCGCGATCATCGGCGGAGCCGGAATGGCATACGTTGGCCAAGCGTCCGCCGCTACCGATCAGGAATGGGACAACCTCGCCGCGTGCGAGTCGGGCGGCAATTGGAATATCAACACCGGCAACGGGTTTCAGGGCGGCCTACAGTTCTCGCCGGGCACATGGGCCGCATATGGCGGTGCCGCATACGCGCCGACTGCCGACAAGGCCACCCGTGAACAGCAGATCGCCGTCGCCGAGCAGGTACTCGCCGCTCAGGGCTGGGGCCCGTGGGCAGGTTGTTCGGCAGCGCTCGGCCTGCACCGGTGAGACAGCAGAGCTGTCCAGCGGGGTCGTTCAGACGATCGCTGTAGGGACATGTTGGCCCCGCACAATGTCAGCGAGTGAACAACCACGCGATGACGATGAGAACCAGCAGAGCGACGAGGGCGAGCTGAACCCGGGAACGCGGCATCAGCGCGCCCCGCTCTGCGCGGTCTCGCGCATCGGGACGGGCGGCCCGACCAGTTCAGGGATCAGGGCGGATTCCGCGGTCACCACATCCTCAGCCGTGAGGGTCGGCACAGCGTCGCTATTGCGGCCGAGCAGCTGCAGGGAAACCCGCAGCACTCGATCCAGCACGTAGGCGATGGCGAAGCTGATCGGGACCATGCCCACCAGCACCACGACGAACTGCGGGATGAACGGCAACCCCGCCACCCACAACTCGAAGCCGTCCCACCATCCTGCGATCCTGTGCACGGCACCAGCCTAATACTGCCCGGGCGGTCGGCCGAGATCGCGCCGTCAGGGCCGGGTTCGGCGCGGCGGTGGACGAGATCGGCCGACAGACCGAAGATAAGGTATGGCGTCTACCGATGATCCGACCGTCGACGAACCTGACGACCTGCCCACGCTCAGTCACCTGAAGGTGGGTCAGCACGCCACCTATCCGCCGATCGACGATTACGCATTCCTGTCCGACTGTGAGACCAGCTGCCTGGTCGCCAGCAATGGCTCGGTCGAATGGATGTGTGTGCCCAGGCCCGATTCGCCGAGCATCTTCGGCGCGATGCTCGACCGCAGCGCCGGACACTTCCGGATCGGCCCGTACGGGGTCAATGTTCCTGCCGCGCGCCGGTACCTGCCGGGTGGCATGATCCTGGAAACCACCTGGCAGACCGAGACCGGCTGGCTGATCGTGCGCGACGCCCTGGTACTCGGCCCATGGCACAACAACGAGCAGCGCAGCAAGACCCATCGCCGCACGCCGATGGACTGGGACGCCGAGCACGTCCTGCTGCGCACGGTGAAGTGCGTGAACGGCACGGTCGAGCTGGAGATGAGCTGCGAACCCGCCTTCGACTACCACCGCGCCCCGGCCCGCTGGGAGTACACCGGCAAGGTCTACGAGGAGGCGACCGCGGTACGCACGCTCGACGCGACCGTGGGACCGACCCTGGTGCTGACCACCGACCTGCGGCTGGGTCTGGAGGGCCGGGAGGCGCGGGCCAGGACCAGGATGAAGGAGGGCGACGAGGTGTTCGTCGCCCTGACCTGGTCGGAGCTGCCCGCACCGCGCACCTTCGAGGACGCGGCCCAGAAGATGTGGCAGACCACCGAATGCTGGCGGCAGTGGATCACCCTCGGCGATTTCCCCGATCATCCGTGGCGCAACTACTTACAGCGCAGCGCACTGACGCTCAAGGGACTCACCTACGCGCCGACCGGTGCGCTGATGGCCGCCGCCACCACCTCACTGCCGGAAACCCCTGGCGGCCAACGCAACTGGGACTACCGCTATACCTGGGTGCGCGATTCCAGCTTCGCGCTGTGGGGCCTGTACACCCTCGGCCTCGACCGCGAGGCCAACGACTTCTTCGCGTTTCTGAGAGACGCCACCACCGACGATAACGGCGAATCCGTTCCGCTGCAGGTGCTCTACGGTATCGGCGGCGAACGTGAGCTCGCCGAGACCACGCTCGACAATCTGACCGGCTACGACGGCGCCAAACCGGTGCGCATCGGCAATGGCGCCTACAACCAGGACCAGCACGATATCTGGGGCACCATGCTGGACGCGGTGTACTTGCACGTGAAATCCCGCCAGCAGGTGCCGGAATCGCTGTGGCCACTGTTGGAGCGCCAGGTCGAGGCGGCCATCAAGGGCTGGCGCGAGCCCGATCGCGGTATCTGGGAAGTCCGCGGTGAACCACAGCATTTCACCTCCTCGAAGGTGATGTGCTGGGTGGCGCTGGACCGCGGCGCGAAACTGGCCGAACTGCACGGCGAATACGAACGCGCCAGCGAGTGGTACGCCATTGCCGATCAGATCAAGGCCGATATCCTCACCAATGGCGTGAACGCCAACGGTGTCTTCACCCAGACCTACGGCGGCGACACCCTGGACGCGTCACTGCTGTTGGTGGTGCTGAACCGTTTCCTGCCGCCCACCGACCACCGGGTGCGCGCCACCGTGCTCTCGATCGCCGACCGACTCACCGAAAACGGTCTGGTGCTGCGCTATCGGACCGAGACCACCGACGACGGCCTGTCCGGCGCCGAGGGCACCTTCACCATCTGCTCGTTCTGGCTGGTCTCCGCGCTGGTGGAAATCGGCGAAGTGCAGCGGGCCCGGCACCTGTGCGAGCGCCTGCTCGGCTATGCCAGCCCGCTGCGGCTGTATGCCGAGGAAATCGACTCGCGCAGTGGACGCCATCTCGGCAATTTCCCGCAAGCCTTTACCCATCTGGCACTGATCAATGCGGTGACGCATGTGATCAGGGCCGAGCAGTCACACACCAGCGGCACATTCCAACCGGCACACTTACCGGCCGTTCATCCGTCCTGACCGATATTTACGCGGCCGCGCTGATGCCATCGGCATCGGCGCGCAGTCCGCGCAGCTTGCCGAGTTGGACGTCGAGGTCGGCGATCCGCTCCTCGCGGTGGTCGCCGTACTTCCCGTAGGCCATCTCCGCCACGCGCAACCGCTCGTCGGCGGTGCGCAGCACATCGGTGGCGATATCGGTGAAGTGGTCGCGCAGGGTGCGCTGCAGTGCGCGCAACCGATTTCGCGATTCCTTGCCGACCTGGAAGACGACATCGTCCATCAGCCTGGCCACCGAAACCTTCGCCTCGGCCTGACGGCGCTGCCTGCGAGCCTTGCGATCGTCCCAGAGCGCATTCGCGCCGAGCAGCAGCGCGGCGGCGGCCGAATACCAGTTCACCAGTGGCATTTTCAGCAGACTGGTCAGCACACCCACCATCAGCAGACCACCGTAGGAGCCGCGCATAACGGTCAGGAATTGCGCCATCACACCGGCTTTCGCACTGGTCAGGGGATCCAGCGGCGCGACGGGCCCGAGAACTTCACCGGGATTGTGCAGGCGTAGGTCCGGCAGTGGCGGGGTGCGGTGATCGGCCGGGAATTTGGCCGCCACCTGTTCGGACAGTTCCACCGCCCGGTAGTGCGCCATCACGAAATTCTCTTCGACGGCCTCGCAGATGCGCGCGTCCAGATCGGCGCCGAAATCCTTCCAGCGCCGGGCCGGATCGGTCTGGGCGATCTCGGCCTCGGCGTCGCGGACCAGACTGCGCAACCGGTGCCGCAGATCGTGTTCGATATCGGCCATCAACTCGGTGCTGCCATCGCCGAGGGTGACCTGCCAGTTGGCCGAGCGCTGCCGCAGCTGATCGGCCTGGTCGCGGGCGGCCACCAATTGTTCGGTGATCTCCACCCGGCGGCGCGGATCGCGCAGCGCCTCGGCCTCAGTCCGCAGGGTTACCGCGAGATGGTCGGCGACCAGCCGGATGTCATTGGCCGCGGCCGCCAGGACCAGGGTGTCGGCCCTGCCCACCACATAATCGCGCAGATGGTCGACGAGCTGAGGTACGCCCGATTCGATATCGCGCTGATAGTTGCCCGCCTGCTGGTGCAGCAGCGCCGAAACCGGGGCCACCGCGAAGCCGAGTCCGGCCGCGTCCAGCAGCTCACGATTGCGCTGCTGGGTGTGCTGCCAGTGCGGGTGCAGGTCGATCTTGTTCAGCACGCAGATCACCGTGGGGCAGATCTGCTGGATGCGGTCGAGATGGGTGATCTGCTCCGCGGTGAACTCGGTTCCGGCGTCACCGACGTAGAGCACGGCATCGGCGGCGGCGATCATCGACCAGGTGGTGTGGTCCTCGCCATTGCTGCCCGGCGCGTCCATCAGTACCACGCCATCGGCCAGCAGCGGACTCGGCTCGGTGAATTCGGCGCGGATCACCCCGTCGGCGGCCAGCGCCGGACCCGGATCGAGCGGATCGACCGACTGACGTTCGATGCGGCCCGCGCCGAGCGATTTCACCAGCACCGCCGTCGGCTCGGGTCCGTACTCCGCGATCACCGGCACGCTCAGCGCACTCTCGGTGGCGCTGACCCTGGCCCCGACCAAACCGTTGACCAGGGTGCTCATACCGGTCTTGGACGCACCGACGACCACTAGGCGCAGCCGCGGGTCACCGACCCTGGCCCGCACCATATTCAGTCGGCCGCTCAGATCGTCCCGGCCCACGGAGCGGGTCATCTCCTGCAGTTGATCGAGAATTCCGATGACCGGCGCCATGACCTGCGGATGTTTCACCGTGGCGGCCTCCAGCCCGGCTGCGGCAGACAACCCTCCTCCTAACTGTCGTACGGATATCGCATTCGACGATGACATGCGCCAGCGCGACGGGTGCGCGCGACCCCCATCAGGTTTCCTAGATCAGGGCGATGTCCAGCCCCGATGCCAGGTGGTGGCCGTCGTCGACGGCCGCATCGGGCAGCAGCGGGGCGGACAGACCACCGGCGATCAAGGTCAGCGCCGAATGGTCGGGTTCGTATATCGGATGCGCGAAGTCGGCCGGGTCGCCGAGTTCCGCGGCGATCGGATGCGGCTTGACGTCGATCGGCGGCTGCATCGGGGTGACCGGTGCCGGCATCGTCGGGACAGGCACGTGGGTCTGCGGAGTCGGGATCGGCGCGGGGGAATTCATGGTCGGGATGTCGATATCCACGGTCGGCGCGAGGGTCGGCACGGAGTGGGTGGCCGTCGGCATCGAAACCGTCGGCTCGTTGGTCGGAATGTCCACCGTCGGTGGGGTGTGTGTGGTCGGGGCGGAGTTGCCCCCGGTTCCGCCGTTGACGGTGCTGGGGGTGGCCCCGCCGTGGCCGGTGCTCGGGGTGGTGCCGCCACCGTGGCCGGTGCCGGGGAGCGTCACATCGTCATCATCCGGCACAGTCGGGGTTGCGGGGTGGCTCGGCGCGTTGGTGCTGGGCGCGTTGGTGCTGGGCGCGTTGGTGCTGGGCGCATTTGTGCTCGGCGCGTGCGTGGTCGGCGCCTGGGTACCCGGGATCTTGGTCGTGCCGGTGATGTCGGTGCCGGGGAGGGTGGCACCAGGGGTCTTGGTGCTGGCCGGGTCGGGCACCTTGGTCGGATGCCCGGCGGTGCTGTCGCCGGGTATGACCGGAACCGGCACCGTCTTGGTGACGGTGGTCGGGATATTGGTCAGCGGCGGGTGCGGCGAATGCGAATCGTCGACCAGGACCGGCTTGGCCGGTGCGGGCTTGGGCTCGAACAGCGCGGGCGCCACCGCGGCGGGCGCGGTCAGCGGCGACGGACCCGTCGGCGCCACAAGCACATTGGCGACCGGGGTGCTCGCCGCATCCGGCTGGATCGTGGTCTGCAGCGGTGTGGCCGCAACCGGCGCGGCGACCGCAGCGGGGGCAACCACCGGTGCTGGCGGTGCGACCGGCGGTGCGATCGGGGTGACCGGTGCGACGAACGGCTGAGCGGGCTGCACCGCGACGGGCTGCGCGGCGGCCGAGTACTGGGGGACGGACCCGGCGGGCTGCGTGGTCGACGCGCTACTCGAGCTGTGCCCCGAGGCGCCGGACTGGTCCAGCCCGGAACGTCCGGTCGTGCCGGGGGTCTGGCCGAGCCAGTCGGAGAACCGGTCGATATTGTCGCCGACCCGACCGGCACCGGTCTCGACCTTCAGCGCGCCGTTGACCTCGACCTTGGAATGTGTGTTCAGGTACATCCCGTTCGAGCCGACGCCGAAGTCCACTGCGAGTTCGGTGTGCACGCTGAAGCTGGCGTCCGCATTGAGGAATACGCCGACCGCATCCGGATTTCCGACGCCATGGAACATATCCGCGCCATGGAACGCGTCGGCGCCATGGAACGCGTCGGCGCCATGGAACGCGTCGGCGCCGTGGAACAGGTCACCGCTGCCCGCGGGCGCGCCGGTGTGAAACATATTGCCGCCGAAGAACGGAGCGCCACCGCCCGCGTTCGCGGCGCTACTGCCGTCGGCGTCTTCGGCCTCGCTCACCGGGCCCGCGGCTGCGGTGTCGCTGGCCGTTCCGGCCACCGGAATGCGGGGCAGGACAAAGGGGTTGGAGCCGGGCGCGACGAAGCCGTTCGCGCCGGGCAGTCCGAAGCCGTGGCCCTCCTGCCCCAGGCCGTGTCCGGGCAGCCCGAAACCGCCCTGGCCGAAGTCGAGTCCGGGCGCGCCGCCGAAGCCGCCGCCCGCATGGCCGGTGCCCAAATCGAGGCCGGACTGCGGCGTCTCGCTGTGCAGATCGAGTCCGGACCGCTCGCTCTCGGTACTGAGGGCGAGTCCGGGCTGGTAGCCGTTGCCGTGGGCGGCGTCCTGCCATGGCTGCGGCGTGTGCTGCTGCGGCGGCGAACCGATGTGCAGACCGGGGTTCGGCGCGTTCGGGATGGTGAACGGAGCATTGACGCCGATATCGCGCGGTGCCGGCGTGTGCCCGTGAATCGGTGCGGGCGGTGCCGAATTCGGATCCGGATCCGGGAAGGTCACCACTGGACTCGGCGCGTCCGCATCGGGATCACGAGAGTAGGCCGAGGTCCAGCTGTCGAGCCGTTGCCCACCGGGATGCACTGGTGCGGTACCGCCGTTGGCGGCGATCAGGGCGCCACCGGTGACGTACGCGCCCGCCCGCGCTACCCGCGCGACGCCGGTGGCGACGCGATAGGCAGTATCTCCCCCACGGTCGTCAGCATCGGTGTCATCGCTGTCGAAGGGCAGGTCACTCGTCATGCAAGCTCCACTCTCAGGTTTCCAGCATCCTCACCACGCCGGGCAGACCGAGTGAAGATCAACTAACGATATTCCGGAAAACCCAACTGTCACATTCTGCAGGTCCGCAAAGAATACGACTGTGACAAGCAACACAACCTTGCCATTGGAAAAACCAGAACGGAAGCCCCGATTCTGCGGGCATCCCAAACCGGGTGCAGGTGTTGTCATTTGGACCTGATCGAACACTTCGAACCGAGCCGTGCGGCGGCCGAAGCCGTGCCGACGAGACTAACTCGTCGGTGGCGACCCGTACAGCCCGTAGTTCGATGGGCTGCAAGAGATCTCTAACAATTTCTCGAGAGACGGTGAAGTTCTGCTCCCTAGCGTCGATCTCGCCGGGACAACCCGGCACCGACGCGAAGGAGATCGCATCATGTCCGCACCCCTCGGACGCGGCCGAGCCCGCACTGTCGCCATCGTCACCGGGACGGCATTCGCTGCCACGGCGGCCGCGCTGGTCGCCGGCGCCGCCTCGGCCCAGCCGCCGCAGCCGGGCGGTGGTCCGACCGTGACGTGTGTGCTGATCGCTCCCGACGACCCGCACGTGGTGATCCAGGGCGGGCCGGGGCCGCAGGTCGCCGTTCCGGCCGCACCGCTGCCACCGGGCGCCGCGCTGCCCGACTGCCCGGATATCGATCCGTCCGGACCGGTCATTGTCGGCCCGGCTCAGCCCAGTGGTCCGCACGTGATCATCGAACACCGACCCGGCGCCGTGCCCGTCCACCCCGCGCAACCGGCTGCTACCGGCAGCAGCGGCAGCTGACCGCGCGACGGCTCTATCGTGGCCCCATGACGGCAGCATCCGGCAGCGATTCGATGAGGTGGTTGGCCGGATGACGGGCGGACAGCGCATCTTGGTCGTCGACGATGAGGTTCGAGTTCTCGCGTCGCTGCGGCGCGGGCTCGAACTGTCCGACTTCGAGGTGGTCACCGCGGGTGACGGCGCCCAGGCGCTGGCCATGGTCCACCGCACCGAACCGGACGCCATGGTGCTCGATGTGAATATGCCGAATCTCGATGGGGCGGGCGTGGTTACGGCATTGCGCGCGATGGGCAACGACATTCCGATCTGCGTACTCAGCGCCCGCACCGCGGTCAGCGATCGCATCGCCGCCCTGGAGCGCGGCGCCGACGACTACCTGACCAAACCCTTCGACCTCGGTGAGCTGGTCGCCCGGCTGCACGCACTGCTGCGCCGTCGGCCCGCGGCCGGGCAGCCGTCCGGCGACGGCCACCGCCAGGTCGGACAGGTCCGGATCGATCGGGCCGGACACCGGGTGTTCGCCAGCGGACAGCAAGTGGAGCTGACCAAACGGGAATTCGAGGTGCTCGCGCTGCTGGCCGACAACACCGGCATCGTGCTCAGCCGCACGCAGATCCTGTCCGCGGTCTGGGGTTATGACTTCACCACCGACACCAATGTGGTGGATGTGTTCGTCTCCTATCTGCGGCGCAAATTGGAGGCGCACGGTGCCCCGCGGGTGATCCACACGGTGCGCGGGGTGGGTTTCGTACTGCGGGAGGAAGCGTGAGTCGGCGAATGCTGAAGGTGTCGTTGTCGTTGCGCGCCCGGGTGGCGCTGGTATCGGGCGTCGTCGCCGCGCTGGTGGCGGTCGTGCTCGGTGTCGCGTACTTCGCACTGCTCGCCACCGCGAGTTCACGGCAGTTGGATCAGACGGTGCAGACGATGCACGTCCGGGTCGCGCGGCCCGCGGATATCGTGCCGTCTCCCGGTCTGCCGGTCGATGTGCTACCCCCGCTCCCCTTACCGGAAGACATTGCGCGGATACCACTTCCAACTGCGCCGCCGCACGTGGTCCAGTTCGCCGACGACGCCGTCGCCCCGGTTGCCGGAGCTCCCGGCCTTGCCGTGGTGCTGCGCCCGAACCGCGCCGCCGTCGACTCGGCAATCCAGCGCAGCCAACTGATCGGCCTGTCGGTCGCGGTCGGCGGCGTACTGCTGGCCGCCACGCTCGGCTGGTTTCTGGCCGGTTATGCCGCTCGACCGCTGCGGAAACTGGCCACCGCCACACACGGCATCGACACCCTGGAGAAACTGCCGCCATTATCCGGCCGCGGCGCGCGTGAAGCCGAGGAGCTCTCCGATGCCATCACCCGCATGCTGGCGCGGCTCGAGGCGGCACACGGCGCCACCAATCGCGCGCTGGCCAGCGCCCGGGACTTCGCCGCGGTCTGTGCCCATGAGCTGCGCACACCGCTGACCGCGATGCGCACCGACCTGGAAGTCCTTGCCACCAAGGAATTACCCGCTGAGCAGCAGCGCACGGTACTCGCCGACGTGCTGCTCGCCGAACGCCACATCGAGAACACCCTGACCGATCTGGAACGACTCGCGGTCGGCGAACTCACCGAATCCGACGCCTTCGAACCCTTCGAACTCTGCGAAACCCTCGACCGCGCGGTACAGGACGCCCGCCGCCGCCATCCCGACGCGCACATCGACCTCACCGAATGCACCCCGACAACCTTGACCGGTCTACCAGGCGGCCTCATGCTGATCGTCACCAACGCGGTCGCCAATGCCATACAGCACGGTCACGCCCGCACCATCACCATCGCCGCCCGCCACTGCGATCCGAACACCTCCGGTACGCACCCCGTCGATCCGAGCACTGCTGATCCAAGCCCCGCCGATCCGAACGCCCTCCGCCACAACGCCTCCGACGCAACGACCGGAGTCGAGATCGTCATCGACGACGACGGCACCGGCATCCCCGAACACCTCCGCCGCACCGCCTTCGACCGCTTCACCAAAGGCCCCGGCTCCCCCGGCTCCGGCCTAGGCTTGGCCCTGGTCCGCCAACAAGCCGAACTCCACTCCGGCACAGCCGAACTCGACCACGCCCCGCTCGGCGGTGTTCGTCTGCGCGTGCGGATCGCCGCACGCACTTCCTGAACTCAGCAAATCCAGTCCAGTAGCGGCGCGGTATCGAGTGTGACGGCCACCGGTTCCGGCAACGTCACCTCGACGCCGATCGCATACCGGTGCACATCGAGGTACTTGTCGCCATTCGGCTTGCTGTAAACCACTACCTCGGCGGAGTCGCGGTCGATGAGCAAGTAGATCGGAATCTCCACTTGGGCGTACGCAATAGGCTTTTCCACGCGGTCGCGCTCATTACTGTCCGAACCGCGTGAAGTGACTTCGACGGTCATCGCGACAGCCTCGGCTGGAGCCCATTCACCCGTTCCGGCAAACGCATCCAATGGCGCCAACACCCCGTCCGGGCGCGCCCGTCCCCTGTAATCGGTCCCTACGGCCAATCCTTGCCCCGCAACGTGCAGGAATAGCTGCGGGTTGAGCGGCATGAACAGCAGAAGTAGCCAGTTGAGGATCCGGCCATGGCCACCATCCGACAGGCGCTTGACCGCAAGCCGTCCGCCGATGAGTTCAAGTTGGACACCCTCGATCTCGCGCTCGACCGCACGAGCAATCGACTCGAACTCACTTGTGAGGATCGGATCCTGCGCCACCACAGCCACCCCCCTCGAACCTATCCCGCGCGCATACTGCTGCCAGCAGACATGATCTGCATCGAATCCGCACGAAATCAGTGGCACACGGTTACAACCGCGGCCACTGGTTGTTGACCAGTCCGGTTATCCGCTCGGACCGGCTTACTTCTGCCCCTTCGGCTTGTCGGAGGCGGCGTCCGACGAGAGCGCGGCGACGAAGGCTTCCTGGGGAACGTCGACGCGGCCGATCGTCTTCATGCGCTTCTTGCCTTCCTTCTGCTTCTCGAGCAGTTTGCGCTTGCGGCTGATGTCACCGCCGTAGCACTTGGCGAGGACGTCCTTGCGGATGGCGCGGATGTTTTCGCGGGCAATGATTTTCGAGCCGATGGCGGCCTGGATGGGCACCTCGAACTGCTGGCGCGGGATGAGTTCGCGCAGTTTGGTGGTCATCTTGTGGCCGTAGGCCTGGGCGGCGTCGCGGTGCACGATCGCCGAGAACGCGTCCACCGCCTCGCCCTGCAGCAGGATGTCCACCTTCACCAGCGCCGACTCCTGCACACCCGCCTCCTCGTAATCGAGGCTGGCATAGCCGCGGGTACGTGATTTCAGCGAGTCGAAGAAGTCGAAGATGATCTCGGCCATCGGCATGGTGTAGCGCAGTTCGACGCGGGTCTCCGACAGGTAGTCCATACCGCCGAGTTCACCGCGACGCGCCTGGCACAGTTCCATGATCGAGCCGATGAATTCGCTCGGCGAGATGATCGTGCACTTGACCACCGGCTCGTACACATGCCGGACCTTGCCCTCGGGCCAGTACGAGGGATTGGTGACGACGTGTTCGGCGCCGTCCTCCATCTCCACCTTGTAGACCACGTTGGGCGCGGTGGAGATCAGATCCAGATCGAATTCACGCTGCAGCCGCTCGCGGGTGATCTCCATATGCAGCAGACCGAGGAACCCGCACCGGAAGCCGAAGCCGAGGGCCACCGAGGTCTCCGGCTCGTAGGTCAGGGCGGCGTCGTTGAGCTGGAGCTTGTCCAGTGCGTCGCGCAGGTCCGGGTAGTCCGAACCGTCCACCGGGTAGAGACCGGAGTACACCATCGGGCGTGGCTCGCGGTAGCCGGTCAGCGGTTCGGTCGCACCGCCGCGGGCGGAGGTCACGGTATCGCCGACCTTCGACTGGCGCACATCCTTCACGCCGGTGATCAGATAGCCGACCTCGCCGACGCCGAGCCCCTGGGTGGGCTTGGGCTCCGGGGAGACGATGCCGACCTCGAGCAGTTCGTGCGTCGCGCCGGTGGACATCATCTTGATCTTCTCGCGCGGAATGATCTTGCCGTCCACCACCCGGACATAGGTGACCACGCCGCGGTAGGTGTCGTAGACCGAGTCGAAGATCATGGCCCGGGCCGGTGCATCCGGATCGCCGACCGGCGCTGGCACCGCCTCGATGACCTTGTTCAGCAGTTCCGGCACACCGACGCCGGTCTTACCGGAGACCCGCAGCACGTCCTCGGGTTCGCAACCGATGATGTGCGCGATCTCGCCCGCGTAACGATCGGGATCCGCGGCCGGGAGATCGATCTTGTTGAGCACCGGGATGATCGTCAGATCCTTGTCCAGCGCCAGGTACAGATTCGCCAGCGTCTGCGCTTCGATGCCCTGCGCCGCGTCGACCAGCAGCACCGCGCCCTCACACGCCTCCAGCGCGCGCGACACCTCATAGGTGAAGTCGACGTGGCCGGGGGTATCGATGAGGTGCAGTACGTAGTCGGTGCCGTCGACCTGCCAGGGCAGTCGGACGTTCTGGGCCTTGATGGTGATGCCGCGCTCGCGCTCGATATCCATTCGGTCCAGGTACTGGGCGCGCATCGCCCGCTCCTCGACCACTCCGGTCAGTTGCAGCATGCGGTCGGCCAGCGTCGACTTGCCGTGGTCGATGTGCGCGATGATGCAGAAGTTCCGGATCCGGGCGGGATCGGTGAACGTCGTGTCGGCGAAGCTGGCGGGCACTCCACTCCTCATGGGTATCGGCAAACTGCCGTCCATCGTCCCATGCGCGCGGTAAAGACCCTGTCAGCGGTGCACCGTTCTGCGTTCCGAACCACTTTTCAGCCCCGATAGCCGGTGCCTGGAATGCGGCGCTCATAGTCGGCGCACAGATAGGTCTCGGGTACCTGCTCGGTGACCGGCACCTCGAAATAGTCGTCCTTGGAGCGGACCGCAAGGTACTTGTCCCTGGCCTCGCGATGGCACCACATGCCCGTGAGGCCGTGCCCGTATGGCGAGTAGTCGGAAAACAGGCACGTCATACAGGAGATCAGGCGGACGTCGTCGGGAAACTGCTGTCCCAGTCGGAACAGCGCGTCCTCGAAGTACCGGTCGGTGGCCTGGTAGGTCTGCCCATCGATCTCGACAGCGAGTTGCAGTGACTCACCGGTCCCACCGGGCGGCAGTGTCAGCAGGAAATGGATCGGACCGGGTCGCTGCTCGCCGCCCACCTGCACCATGCCGGGCAACTCGCCGGAGAAGGTGCAGCCGGAAATGGCATCCCACTCGTCGATGGGCAGTCCCACCCGAAGTGCGGCGCCCTGGTCAAAGGGACCGAGCGCGTCGAAATCCGGACCCGCCACGGGGACACCACGGATCACGGTTCGGATATCGAAGCGGTTCGGACCCCAGTGCCGCGATGGCCCGATCCGCCACACGATGTGCTCGATACCGTGTCCGTCCTCGTAGGTTCCCGGAAAAACCTGCGGCTGCACAGCTGGATACCTTCCGCACGACGAATTCCGCAGACTCTAGCGGAGAATGCGCACGCGGCGAACCGGGATGCTCGACATCGCCGAATCCGTCCCGGCAATCGGACAAATCCCGCACAACGCAGGGTCTGCGGCCGTACCTTCGGCGGGTGGAGAAATTGGTCTTCGTTCTGCGCCGGTCCGATTCCGACGCGACCGACTCGTGGTGTGAATCGCTGCGCACCACCGTGGCCGCGCGCCTGGTCGACCTCGGGGTGGCGGGTGTCACCGTCTATGTCCGCGATGCGGCGGTCCGGGCCGCACTGATGCGGATGGTCACGCTGGATCCGCCGATCGCCGCGGTCGTCACCCTCTGGGTCGAGCAGAGCTACGGCCCAGCGGCCACGGCCGCGGCCGAGATCCTCGGTGCATACGCCACGGCGGCACACGGCTACCTGGTGACCGAGTCCGTGCCGCTGCGGCTCGACGATGCGGTCCCCACACGCACCGAGGGCTTCGGCAATCTGGCCTTTCTGCGCCGACCCGCCGAACTCACCCGCGAGGAATGGCTGCGACGCTGGCAGCACGAGCACACCGAAGTGGCCATCGAGACGCAGTCGACGTTCGGCTACACCCAGAACGTGGTGGTCCGGGCGATCACACCGGACGCGCCCACCATCGATGCCATTGTCGAGGAACAGTTTCCGGGCGCGGCGCTCACCGATCCGATGGTCTGGTACGACACGCGCGACGCGGCCGAGTTCCAGGATCGGGTGCGCCGCATGCTGGACTCGGTCGCGCGGATCGGCGCCGATCGCGACCTCGATACGGTTTCCGTCAGCAGATATCCGGTGCTGCAACCGTTTTCGCTACGGACACACCAGCACAGCGGAGCATGATGCGCGAATCGTCTGCGCACCGCACACGACCGCGACCGCGAACCGCAAGTCGTTAGCGCTACCGACCGGTAGGCGGTGCAGATGAGAAGACGAGACCGCGCCGTTACCATCCAAGGATGGCCCGAAGTTGGAACTCGATCGGCAAGCAGCTAGGCCTCATTGCGAAGGCGCAGAGTCCCAAGATCGTCAAGGAGCAGGGACCGAAGCTGGTCGACAAGCTGCAGCGTTCGTCATTGCTCGAACGTGCGGTCGGCTCGCTGGCGACCCGCAAGGCCCCTGCGGTGACGATTCGCCCGGCCGCCTCCACCCCGGTGCCGACGGGCGAGCGGGCCAGGCAGATCGTCTACTGCCCGCAATTGGACGGCCGCGCCGATCCCGGCGAGATCGTGTGGACCTGGGTGCCCTACGAGGAGGATCCGAACAACGGCAAGGATCGCCCGGTGCTCGTCGTCGGGCGCGACCGCAGAACCCTGCTCGGCCTGATGCTGTCGTCGAATCCGGAGCGCGCGTACGACCGGAACTGGGTCGGAATCGGCAGCGGCAGTTGGGATCACGAGGGCAGGCCGAGCTGGGTCCGCCTCGACCGGGTCCTCGACGTACCGGAGGACGGTATCCGCCGCGAGGGTGCGATCCTGGCGCGCAAGACCTTCGACCTGGTCGCACATCGTCTGTGCGCCGAATATGACTGGTACTGATCGAGAATCGGGTGCCATCATGCACGTCGTGCTCGCATCGACCTGGGCTGGCACGAGAATGTCCACGCAACAACTGATCTCGCAATTACATGGGTAACTCGCCGGGGACGAGCTAGCTCAACCAGCATCGACCAGCCGGTCCGCAACGCAGCTCTCGCGGCACTCACCGGTCGGCCTGAGGCGCGGGGAGGCGGTCAAGACACCATCTCGCGGGAGCGGCCGAACAGCACGCCGTAGACCAGTGCGCCGAGTACGCCACCGATCAGCGGGAATACGATGAACGCCCAGACCTGGGGACCGGCGCCGTTCTGGTAGAAGGCGACGGCGAGGCTGCGGGCCGGGTTCACCGAGGTGTTGTCCACCGGGATCGAGATCAGGTGGATGACCGTGAGCGTGAGACCGATCGACAGTCCGGCCTGTGGGATATCGGAGATCTGGTCGGTCGAGGCCAGCACCACGAAGACCAGCAGCGCGGTCAGCATGACCTCGACAATGATCGTGGCCGACAGGCCGTACCCGTTCTGGATCACCACCTGTCCCAGCGGACCGCGCATCGCGGACGGGCTGTGCTTACCCCAGCCGTTCGCGCCGAGCCCATTGACCGCGCGGTCGTAGGACGGCAGGTTCTTGGCGATCGCGAACAGCACCAGCCCGGCCAGGAAGGCGCCGATCAACTGTGCGATCACATAGCCGACCGCGGAGATCACCGAGAGCCTGCCCATCAGCAGCTGTCCGACGGTCACGGCCGGATTCACGTGGCAGCCGGAGATCGGCCCGATCGCATAGACCAGGAACAGCAGGGACAGTCCGAACGCGAATGCCACGCCGAGCGCGCCGACCCGCTCACCGGCCAGCACGGCGGTGCCGACACCGCCGATAACCAGGACGAAGGTGCCCAACGCCTCGGCCGCCCACTTCTTGGGCTCCGGCGTCGGCTCCAGTTCGGTGACTTCCTCGACGACTTCCTGAGCAGTGGGAGACATGCGCGCCACCTTCCGAAAGGGTCATCCCCGCTGGCACGGGGATCTGCCTGGGACCTGCTACGAAAACACGGCTGATGTGAAAGGGACGTTACGCGAGACCGGTGAGCACTACAACGACCACGAGATATCCGCGACGGCTGTCGCACCACCCACGACCGGCACAAAGGTCCGGGGACACGCGGGAGCCTAGGCGAGACGGGTGATCTCCACGACGACCTCCAGATCGGTCGAGCCACCGCCGGAGAAAATGCCCTTCAGCGGCGGCACATCCGCGTAGTCGCGGCCGACGCCGACGGATATGTGCTGTTCATTGATGGCGATATTGTTGGTCGGGTCGTAGCCCCACCACGCGCCGGTCCACGCCTCGATCCAGGCGTGTGACTGCCCGGCAACCGTTGTATTGATCTCGGCGGCCGGATTGGGGTGCAGATACCCGGACACGTAACGACTCGGAATCCCCATGCTGCGCAACAACACCAGCGTCAAATGCGCGTAATCCTGACATACGCCTTGGCGATCGGCGAAGGCCTGCACGGCCGAGGTGTGCACCGAGGTGGTCCCCGCGATGTAGTTCATTTCGGCGTGCACCCATTCGGCCGCGCGCACAACGGCCTTCGCGGGCGGCACACCACGGGCGAGTTGCCTCGCGACCGCGGCCAGCTTCTTGTCCTGCGGCACATAGTCGGTGGGCGAGAGCATTTCGTCGAAGCGGTCACGGATGTGTTCGGAACGCAACTCCTCCCACGACAGCTCCTCGGCCGGACCCGCGAACGGTTCGGTTTCCACCACCGATGATCCGGTGACCTCCAATTCGGTGTGCGGCGCATGCAGATCGAAGGAGGTGACCGCGGTGCCCCAGTAGTCGGTGTAGCGGTAGGACCGGGTGGATGGCACCGTCTCGACCCGGTTCAGGATGACGTTCTGCCTGCTGTCCGCACGCGGGGTGAGCCGAGCCTCGTTGAACGACCGGGTAACCGGAGCGTCGTATACATATCCGGTGGTGTGCACCACCCTGATCCGCCAGCTCACAGCTCTCCCTCCACCTGCGCATGGTTGTCGTGACTACTGCGCAGATCGGTCCAGGCCACCCACGGTGCGGCGTGGAAGTACTGCAATGCGATCGCCTCGCTGACCTCGCGGCAGGTCTTCTGCAGCGAAAGCAGGCGGTTCTGCAGATCCTCCAAAAGCGCACCGGGCGGCAGGAATTCGAGTTCGCTGCGGGCCCGACCGAGCAGCCGCTGCGCCTCGTGTCGGGCGCCGACCCGGCTGCTCGGGCGCTGATCGAGTTCGGCCAGGCAGGCCTCGGCCACCCGCACCGAATGGAAGACCGAACGTGGGAAGAGCCGGTCGAGCAGGATGAACTCGGCGACCAGATTGGCGTCGAGTGCGCCGCGGTGGGTACGCAGGTAGGTGTCGTGTGCGCCCGCCGAGCGCAGTACGGTCACCCAGGCCGGTGACGAGGTGCGGTCGCCCGCGCGTGAAAGCAGCAGGCGCACGGTCATATCCACGCGTTCGATGGATCGGCCGAGCAGTAGGAAGCGGTAGCCGTCGTCGCGACTGAGGGTGGAATCGGAGAGTCCGGCGAACATTGCCGCCCGGTCCTTGATGTAGTGGAAGAATTCGTGCGGGCCGAGGCTGCGGGCGGCCTTCTCGGCCGCGGCGAGCCCGATAAAGGTGGCGTTGAGGCACTCCCACATTTCGCTGGAAGTGACTTCGCGTGCGCCCCTGGCATTTTCGCGGGCATTGGCGATCGAATCGACGATGGAATTGCCGTGGTCGTGGCTGAACGCCACGAGGTCGGTCACCGACCAGACATCGAGTTCGACGTCGGGCGGTTCGATCCCCAATACCCGCAACAGGACTCGCGAGGTGCGGTCCGGGTCCACCGTGGCGTCCTCGAGCAGCTGATGCACCGCGACATCCAGGATGCGGGCGGTATCGTCGGCGCGCTCGACGTATCTTCCGATCCAGTACAGGGATTCGGCATTGCGGGCCAGCATCAGCGCCTCACCGCGCCCTGTTGCTGCTGCCCGGTCGATCGGCTTTGTCGCTGGCGCATCGATCCCAGCCGCTGTTCCTGTTGTTGCTGCTGCTGTTGCTGATTCGCCTGCGTCGCGGTCAATTCCCGGCCCAGCTCGCGCTGGTCGGACTGTGGCGGATCGCTGACCAGTTCCTCGCCAGCGAGCTCACGGTCATCGGGTGAGGTCCGCCCGGCCAGCACCCAGGTGTCCTTACTGCCGCCGCCCTGACTGGAATTGACCACCAGCGAGCCCTCCGGCAATGCCACCCGGGTCAGACCGCCCGGCAGCACCCAGATGTCATCACCGTCGTTCACCGCGAACGGCCGCAGGTCGACATGGCGTGGAACCAGTGCACTTCCGATCTTGGTCGGCACCGTGGACAGCTGCACCACCGGCTGCGCGATCCAGCCCCGCGGATCCGACTTGATCTTGCGCCGGGTTGCCTCCAACTCCCGTGGCGAAGCCACCGGTCCGATGACGATGCCGTAGCCGCCGGAGCCCTCGACGGGTTTGACCACCAGTTCATCGAGGCGATCGAGCACCTCTTCGCGCTCCTCGTCGAGCCAGCACCGATAGGTGTCGACATTGGGCAGCACCGGCTTCTCGCCGAGGTAGTACTCGATGATCGTCGGCACATACGCGTAGGTCAGCTTGTCATCGCCGACGCCATTGCCGATCGCGCTGGAGATGACCACATTGCCCGCGCGCGCGGCATTCACCAGCCCGGCGACGCCGAGCACCGAATCGGGCCGGAAGTGCATCGGGTCCAGGAAGGTGTCGTCGATGCGCCGGTAGATCACGTCGACCTGGCGCTCCCCCGCCGTGGTCCGCATATAGACGACATTGTCGCGGCAGAACAGGTCGCGTCCCTCGACCAATTCCACCCCCATCTGCCTGGCCAGCAGCGAATGTTCGAAGTAGGCCGAGTTGTAGACGCCCGGGGTCAGCACCACGACCGTCGGATCGGCCTCGTTCGGCGCGGCCGAGGCGCGCAGCGCGGCCAGCAGATGGGTCGGATAGTCCCCGACCGCGCGGACCCGGTGCGAGGAGAACAGATCGGGGAAGACCCGGGCCATGGTGCGCCGGTTCTCCATGACATAGGAGACCCCGGACGGCGAGCGCAGATTGTCCTCCAGCACCCGGAAATCGCCGCGTTCGTCGCGGATCAGGTCGATGCCCGCCACATGGATGCGCACCCCGTTGGGCGGCACCAGTCCGGCGGCCTCGCGATGGAAGTGCTGGCACGAGGTCACCAGCCGCTTCGGGATGACCTCGTCGCGCAGGATGTTCTGCTCGCCGTAGACATCGGCGAGGAACAGTTCCAGCGCGGTCACCCGCTGCTTGATCCCGCGCTCCAGCTTGGCCCATTCGGCGGCCGCGATCACCCGGGGCACCAGATCGAGCGGGAAGGGCCGCTCCTGTCCGGACAGCGAGAAGGTAATGCCCTGATCGATGAAGGCGCGGTCGAGCGCATCGGAGCGAGCCGCGAGATCGGCCACATCGATGGGCGCCAGCGCCGAGAAGATGCCCCGGTACGGCTGGCGCACCCGGCCCTGACCGTCGAACATCTCGTCGAAGGCATCGGCATACCGACCGGGGCCGTAGCCCTCGAACAGTCCCGAAGTGGTTGCTCGACCGTTGCCGTTCGCATGCCCGTTCGACCGGGCACGCGGTGGCGCCAGAGATCGAGCCGAACGTGGCGACGACACGGGAGTCATGCAAAAATCGTGCTACACGCAGCATCAATGCAGTGTGAGACGCAGGTAAATTTCTTGCATCACTCCTGGTTTCCGCCCAATTACTACGGTCGGTAACGTTGCCGATCGAACCGTTCGCGCGGTGGGGATTTCGCATGTCGGGTGGTGGTGATTTCGTGTGCGACGCGACGGCTGGTAACCTCGACCTTCGGCGTCGCGTTACCTGATCAGTCCGGTTACCAACGCGCGCTCGCGAACTTTTCAGCACAGTCCACTCAGCGACAGGAACACGAGGAAACAGGCGTGGCCAACATCAAGTCCCAGATGAAGCGGATCCGCACCAACGAGGCGGCGCGCAAGCGCAACCAGTCGGTCAAGTCCGGGCTGCGCACCGCGATCCGCAGCTTCCGGGAGGCCGCTGCCGCCGGCGATAAGGAAAAGGCCGCCGAGCAGCTGGTCTTCGCCAGCCGCAAGCTGGACAAGGCCGCCTCGAAGGGCGTCATCCACGCCAACCAGGCCGCCAACAAGAAGTCGGCCCTCGCGCTGGCGCTGAACAAGCTCTGATCACATCGGTACCACAGCGGTACCACCTCATACGCTGACGCAGCCGCCGTGGCCTCGATGACCACGGCGGCTTTTGTCGTCCCCGATCGACTATTGCGAAGATCACTTTCTCGAGCTGCCGGTGCGGTGAGCCAGGCGCGAACCATACCGATTAGCACGTTTATCGCAACTATTCAGCGAACTTCAGCTTCGGCGGCAAGGCCGCTCTCTGGGCGTTGAGCGGAACGGCCCCGATAGGTGCCATGTCATCGAGACTGCCCTGGCAAATCGGTAGAGAAACGCTGGGCGGCGACCGCACCGAGTCATTGCCGCATCCCACTCCTCGAGCCGGATTCCGATCGGGCAGCCACATGTCGGAGGTTCCCGCTACGATTCGGCGCATGGTTACCGTGTACGCCAATCAGACGCCGGTTCGCTCCGAAGACCTCCCGGATGTCATTCGTGCCGCCGAGGTCCTAGGCATCGGACTGAAGATCGAGAACGTCATGGTCCCCGATGAGGAAGGCGGCTACTCGCTGGAGTGGATCGTCACCCGGGACGAGGAGATTCCGGTCTACGAGGAGTGGGAGGGCCGCTATGAGGAGCCGGAAGAGGATATCGAGCTAGTTCTCAGCTCGGTGGAATAATCCCCCGCGCGTCCGCACCCGCACAAGCGGGTGCGGATCTTCTGACCGGGGTGCGTGCTCACTCCAGGTCGGCGCATAAGCGATCCAGCGCGTCCTGGGAGTCTGCATCGGCCGCGCGGTAGATGATGATGCGCTGGTCCGGGTCCTGCAGCGGCATGAGCACTTCATAATTGACGACCAGCGGACCGACCCGAGGGTGCCGCAGCGGCTTGTGCCCGCGGCCATGGACCTTGACGTCGTGCCTGGCCCAGGCCTGCGCGAACTCCTCGCTGCGGGCGGTGAACTCGGCGACCAGATCGGCCAGTTCCTGATCGTCGGGGTGGGCCGCCCACGCGGCACGCAAGTCGGCGATGCCCTCGCGAATGACGCGATCGCGCTCACCATAGAAATCGCGCAGCGCGGGATCCATCAGGCATAGCCACATGGTGTTGCGCTGCCGGGGCGGCAGGGCGCCGAAGTCGACGATCAGGCTGGCCATCTCCGGATTCCACGCCAGGATGTCGTAGCGGTGATTGACCAGCATCGCGGGCAGCGGCGACAGATCGCGCACCAGCATCGCCAGTGCGGGCGCGGGTACCGTGCTCGGTTTCCCAGCATTCGGCTGCCGCTGCTGGGCCAGATCGAACAGATAGGCGCGCTCGTCGGTGTCCAGGCGCAGGGCCCGGGTGAGCGCCTCCAGGACATCCGCGGACGGGCGCAGGCCGCGCCCCTGTTCCAACCGGACTATGTAGTCGGTGCTCACCCCCGCCAGTTCGGCGACCTCCTCGCGGCGCAAACCCGGCGTGCGCCGCGCGTGTTTGCGTGCGGGCAGACCGAGATCGCCCGGATTCAGTCGCTCGCGCCGGGCGCGCAGAAAGTCCGCGAGCGCCTGTGCCCAGTTCTCGGCGCTCCCCGACCCGGCATGGTCACGCGAGCCATCGCCGTCAGGCCTATGCTCGCCCCGCTGTGTCGCCTTCACGATGCTGGTCATCGCCCTCGATCTTACGGCTGGGTGGGACTGGCTTTCCCAGGATGAACCTTCCCTTACCCATGGTGTTGTACCGCTCCAGACTTGATCGCATCGGAAAAGAAGTACGAATGACAGGAGCACGACATGTCCGGAGCACGCACCCTCGATACCTACCGGCTGCTCGGCCGTTCGGGTCTTCGGGTGTCTCCGCTTTCCTTGGGGACCATGACATTCGGCGCCGATTGGGGTTGGGGCGCCGATCGGGACGAGGCCCGCAAGATCTTCGACACCTACGTCGAGCGCGGCGGCAATTTCATCGACACCGCGAGCCAGTACACCAACGGCACCTCCGAGCAACTGCTCGGTGAATTCAGCGCCGACAATCGCGAAAGTCTGGTGCTGGCAACGAAATACACGATGCTGCGGCGGCCGGGCGATCCCAACTCTGGCGGTAACCACCGCAAGAGCATGGTCGGCTCGGTGGAGGCCAGCCTGCGCAGGCTGAACACCGACTACATCGATCTGCTGTATCTGCACGCTTGGGACTTCCTGACCCCGGTCGAGGAGATCCTGCGCGCCATGGACGATCTGGTCCGCGCGGGCAAGGTGCTCTACGTCGGCATCTCCGACGCACCGGCCTGGCAGATCGCGCGCATGCAGACCATCGCCGATCTGCGCGGCTGGTCGCCGCTGATCGCGCTGCAGATCGAATACAGCCTGATCGAGCGGACCGTTGAACGCGAACTCATTCCGATGGCGCGCGAACTCGGACTCGGCGTGGTGCCGTGGTCGCCGCTGGCCAGCGGCGTGCTCACCGGCAAGTACAGCCGTGCCGATCTTGATCACGACGCAGCGGGCTCGCCCGAGGGTACCCGCAAGAATGTGGCCGCCGCCAATGGCTCGCTCACCGAACGCGGGCTCGCCATTGCCGATGTGGTGAAAGATGTTGCGGCACAACTGGGTAAGACGCCGTCGCAGGTGGCACTCGCCTGGACCCTGCAGAACCCGGGCGTCACGGCGCCGATCATCGGCGCGCGCACCGCGGCACAGTTGGAGGACAACCTCGGTGCGCTCGAGGTCGAATTCGATGCGGCGCAGTTGGATCAACTGCAAGCGGCCAGCGCGATCGAGCTGGGCTTCCCGCACGATATGCTGGCCCGTCCGATGACCCGCGGAGTGACCTTCGGCGACCTGAAAGTCGAAGGCCGCGACTGAGTTTCACATCATGCGGTGGGTGCGAGCCCGACTCACACCCACCGCATCAGCGTATCCGCCACCGATAAGTTCCCGAACCACTGGCGGATCGGAAGTTCAGCGGGCACTTCGCGCTGCGGATGTCTCCGGCGCTGCATCGACGACTGGCTATGGAGGCGGCCGAGCACGGGGTGAGCATCAATAAGTGGGTCAACGAGAAGTTGGCGTCGACTGAGCGGTAGTCCCGGACTCCGGCTACCCGGGCGCGTGTCGCTGTCAGCCTGGTCTTGGTGGCAATCCGCTGGGCAATTGTTGTCGGGGAATCACATCAGCTTGCGGAGTGCAGGTCCAGGATCTGGGTGAGTGCGTGTTCCAAGGCGTAATTGGCGTCGGCGGCACCGCCTTTGACATCGGCATTCAGCGTGGCGACGACCTGTAGGGCCGTGCCGATGCTGGCCTGGTTCCAACCCCGCGCTTGGGCCTGCGCCTTCTTCACCTTCCAGGGCGGCATACCCAATTGCTGGGCCAGTTTGAACGGGTCGCCACGGCCCGCGGAACCGACACGGGCGATGGTGTGGACCGAGTCGGCGAGTGCGTCGGCGAGGAGCACATGTGGCACGCCGCGGTCGTTGGCCCAGCGCAATGCCTCCATGGCACCGGGCCGATCGCCTGCCACCGCGAGTTCGGCGACATCGAAACCGGAGATCTCGGCCTTGCCGGAGTAGTAGCGGCGCACCGCGGCGATATCGACCTTGCCACCGGTATCGGAGGCCAATTGCGAACAGGCCGCGGACAACTCCCGCAGATCCGAGCCGACCGCCTCCAACATCACCTGCACGACCTCACCCGAGACCCGCACCCCGGCATTCCGGAATTCGCCGCGCACGAACTCCACCCGTTCGGACGCCTTGGTCAACTTGGCGCAATCGTGCACCTGCGCACCCAACTTCTGCAGCGCTGGCGCCAATGCCTTGGCTCGGCCGCCCCCGGAGTGCAGCACCACCAGCACCACGCCCTCGGGCGGATCCCCGGCGGCATCGGTGATCACCGCGACCGCATCCTTGCCCGCATCCGCCGCCGACTCGAGCACGATCACCCGGTCCTCGGCGAACAGCGAAGGACTCAATAGCTCCGCCAGTTCCGCGGTACTGGCGTCACCCGCCCGCAGCCGATCGACGGGCACCGCATCGGGATCCGGCGCACCCTCCCGCACCTGTGCGGTGATTCCCGCGATGGCCCGCTCGACCAGCAACTCTTCATCACCGAGCACCAGGTGCACCGCCGCAGTCCGTTCGCTCACGGGAGCATCCTACGTACTCGCACCGACACAACCGCCGCGCCGCACAGCGGGGCGCCCTGTACCAGCCAGCTCGTGCCTGCACTCCGGACATTGGCGGTGCCCCGGTAGTCGACGGCATGGTGCACGGCAGTCGTGTCGCGGCGCGTTGACCACCCTCATCCAGCGGTACGTTTCAACCTTTCGAGCAGCCCCGTCAAACCGCTCTGCCGAACGGCAGGGTCGCCGATATCCAAGCCGTGCGTCACTTCATGCCACGGTCCGAGTTGATGCCATACAAGTGCACGCCGACGGAGGTCGTCGGTGACGCCATATGCGGCGGCGACCGCGTCTGCAAAGTCTGTCGGTGCACCATGCAGTGGCCAGGCCAGGTCGTTCGCGGCATCGCCGAGATGGACGTCGCCGAAGTCGATCACGCCGGAAACACGACCTCCGTCTACCAACACATGCTCAGGTCCGAGATCGCCATGTACGACCGCATCTGCTGGGAATTCCCGCACGGCATCGAGGATCGCCAGCGCCGAACCCCGTTGCGGGACTGGAATCAACGGCACCACATCGGCCCGGAAACGGCTGATCGTCGCGACCCGGCTGCGCCTGGTTTCCGCCGACGGCGGCAACCCATGTCGGGCTGCTACGGTCGCGGGACTGTCGTGAAGTGCACGGAGAAAATTTCCGATCGCGAGACCGTGTTCGACATCCGGCGACACGATCGCCTGACCAGGCACGAGCGCATGACGCACGACCAGCGGCGTTTCCCGCACCACCCAGGGGATCGGCACCTGAAGCGGCAGCAGCGGTGCCAGCCAAGGCATCAGCCGAGTTTCGCGCCGCAGTTGATCCGCAACCTCTGGTCGGCGCGGTCTGCGCTCGACCCAGCAACCATCGACCAAAGCAGCGAAGCTATCCCACCCTTCACAGAACTCCACGATCCAACGTTAAACGTCGCAGCTCAGGCCGCGCGCACATCGAACACCTAGCGTCCATATAGCTCCCGCCGTACCGCCCCTAGGTCCAGGGTGCGGTCGAAGGTAGTCGAACGGTGGTCGCCCAGGCGAATTCGACCGCCGTGTGACTACGCTCGGCGAGCAGTCGGAGCGGGTAGGGCAGCAATCTGTCTGGACGGGGTAGTAGGTAGTTGGGAGATGTTTGCATTCGGTGCACGATGCTCGACATCAACCCGAAAGTGCTGTCTGGGGTGACCTCCTGTTGCTTTGGCTCGATCGTCACGGCTCGGTGCAGATCCAAGCGGCGAGTCCGATTGCGTGGTGCAGGGAATGTCGGGTCCAACTGCTCTGACTGATACGCGATGGCGCACTCCAGTCCGTCAGGATATCCGGCCGTGACTGTGGGCCGCGCGGATCGGTGAGCGCCTTCTATCAAGATTTGGTCGATCGTGAGGTCAAGGTGCGAAGGTTCGGACCGGAGGCGACGATCACCGTGTCGCCGCTTTGGTCGGTGCGGATCACGCGGGTGCCCATGTCGGCGAGTTCGGCCAGTACGCCGGGATTCGGGTGGCCGAAGGTGTTGTGGGCGCCGACGCTCACCAGTGCGAGACGAGGCCGCACAGCAGCGAGGAATTCCCTTGTGGTGGTTCGGGATCCGTGGTGCGGGACCTTCAGGATATCGGCCTGGACGGCGGCACCGGAGCGCAGCAGCCGCTGTTGTGCCGGGGCCTCGATATCGCCGGTGAGCAGGATCCGGCCCGCGGGTGTGACGGCGGCGATGACGATCGAGCGGTCGTTGGCATCGTCGGTGCTGGGAGCGCCGGTCGGGTGGCGCTCGAGTGGGGCAGGTGCGAGTACTTCCAATTCGACAGTGCCGAAACGTAATACGTGTCCGGAGGTGAGCTCGAGCACTGGAATGTGTGCCTGCGCCACGATGCTGGCGACTTGATCCGGCCCGCTGATCTCCGTGTGCCGATGTGCGGCACGTGGTTCGCGGGTCGCCTTGCTCGAATCCAGCTCGGATCCGGGCACATTCGATATCGGAAGGCTTCCGGCGTCGGTAGGTTTGGATGCAGTGCGTCCGGAAATCGTCGCTTCCGGGAGTTCGCCGGGGCCGACCGCCAGAGCATCGACCGTGCGCCCCTGTACGGCACCGGCGAGACCGTCGATATGGTCGGCGTGCGGATGGGTCAGGACGAGCAGCGCTATCCGGTTGACGCGCAAGCGATCCAGACAACGGCGGATGGTGCGCGGATCAGGGCCGACATCGATGACCACCGCGGTGTGCTCACCGACGGACAATGCGAGTCCGTCGCCCTGCCCGACATCACAGACCGCCAGCACCCAGCCCCCAGGTGGCCAGCCCGGATGCCAGAACTGGAACGGAATCAGGACCGCGGCGACACCGAGCAGTACGGTGGCGGCCAAGCGCCGAAGCAGCGCGGATCGCATTGCCAGCAGCACGAGAACGACCGCCGCGCAGGCCATCAGCCCGCCGGTCGAGCCATCGGGTACCGAAATCTCCGCACCTGGCACATTCGCCGCATGTTCGGCGACGAACAGCAACCACCACAGCGGCGGTTCGGCGCAGCGCAGCACCAGTTCGGCCAGCGGTAGCCAGATTGCGGCGAGCGCGGTGCCGATCGCGCCGAGCACCGTGACGGGCGCGATCACCGGTTCGACAAGGATATTGGCGAGAATCGCGACCAGGCTGAGCCGTCCCGTGAGCGCGATCACGAGCGGTGTTGTCACCACGAAGGCGGCGGCCGATACCGCGACGATTTCGGCCGGGACCCGCCACCAGCCGCGAGCGCGCAACCAGTCCGCCCAACTCGGCGCCAACAGGATCAATCCGGCGGTCGCGAGTACCGACAGTCCGAATCCGGCTCGCACCGCCAATTCCGGCCACATTGCGAGCAGGCCGATGACGGCCGCACAGAGTGCGGGCAATGCTTGCTTGCGGCGTCCGGTTAGCAGCGCGAGCAAGGTGATCGCACCCATCGCGCCCGCCCGCAGCACGCTGGGATCCGGGCGCGCGATGACAATGAACATCACTAGTGCCGCCGCCGCGACTACGGCCGCAATGCGCGGGCCGAAGGTGAGCAGCCGCATCGCACCGAGCACCGCCGCGAGCAGAATTGTGAAATTCGCACCGCTGACCACGCAAAGGTGTTCCAGGCCAGCGATTTCGAAGTTCTCGCGGACCTCGTCGGACAGCGCGGAGGTATCCCCGACGACCAGCGCGGGCAGCAATCCGGACTGACGTTCGGGCAATACCCGCGCCGCCGACGCGAGGTCGGCGCGTACGGCTGCGGCCACCCGCTGCCACCACGGCAGCGCGCCGACCGCGACCGGCGGTCCCTGGGCTCGCAGGGTGGCGACGGTGAGATCGCGGTGCCACGGCGGTTCCGGTCCGGCGCGGAACTCCACCGCCCGACCGGGCAGCAGCTCGCCCCACCCCGCGCCGGAGGCGAGGATCACCACTGCACCACCGGCCCGTACCGTCGACTCGCCTTGCCGGTACTCCCGCAGTCGAGCCCGGACCGTCCACTGCCGCTCACCACCGAATGCACCGGACCGCACCGGTTTCGGATCATCGGTCGGTACGGCGACAACCCGCACCGAGGCCACGGTGTGCCGCAATGGATGCGTCGCCACCCGATGCACACGCCATGCCCCCGCCGCCGCGAACCCGGCACCGAGCAGCATCGCGGCAAGTGCAGCAATGGCGACGACCCGCCACCGCTCACTGGGATGCGCCAGGGCGCGCAAGAGCACCACCCAGAGCCCGATCGCCAGCAACACCAGTGCCGACGCCAGTACCAGACCTGCCATCCACCCTGCTGTCAGCGCGACAACCGTTGCTCCCCAACAACACAACGCCGCGGGCAGCAACCGCGCATCGAGCGCCGGTACCGCCTCCTCCGTCGGGGAATCGACCTCCGCACCCGAGCGCCGATCATCCTGCGCCATCGCCCGCCGACCGGCATCCCGCCCAGCTGGTCGGTCGCTGCGACTGCGTTGATTCGATGTGCCTCTGGGCGCGGTCATATCGTCACCAGATCGCGGAGGCGGGCGAGCCGGGCCGGGCCGATGCCATCGACATCACCGAGCTGAGCGATATCGGTGAATCGCCCATTTGCGTTGCGCCAGGCAATGATTGCGTGGGCGGTGACGGGACCGATGCCGGGCAGGGCATCGAGTTCGGCTTCGGTCGCGGTATTGAGATCGACTTTGGTCGATACGCGTGGTGCGGCGGAATTCGATGCCGAACCGCTCGGTGCTCGTCCACCTGCGCCGATCGTCGCGCTGCCGGGCTGCGGCGGGGCCGCATTCGGTCCCCCCGGACCGATGAGGACCTGGTCACCGTCCTGGAGGCGCTGGGCCAGGTTGAGGCCGTTCAGGTCGGCGCCGTCCTTCGCACCGCCCGCGGCGGTGAGTGCATCGGCGACTCGCGAACCCGCGGGTAAGCGCACCAGACCGCCCCGGTGCACGAGGCCGACCACACTGACGACCAATTCCGCTGCGGGAGTGGTGGTTACCGATGCAGCGGGTGATATGGAGCCAGGCGCGGCTGCCATACTGGGGCCCGACAGTCCTGCGGATGCCGTGGCGGTGCTGGTTCGCGCCGGGGACAGTGGTGGCACTGCCTGCGCCACCGGACGCTCGCGCAGCACGACAACCGACGCGATCACCACCGCCGCCAGCCCGACCATGGCCAGTGTCACCAGTCCCCGCCAACCTGGGTCCACTCGCGTTCCTCGAAATCGTTCCGGCACAAGGCGATCGCGCCACGCGGAGCGACCCTTCGGTTCATCCAGCCAGCCGGGGGTACGCACCTCGTCGACCCCGTCTACCCAGTCGTCCTCATCAACCACATCCCCGTCGTCCCCGGTCCGGGCATCTTCAGGGTCATACGAGGGCAACTTTTCGTCATCCCACCGCCCAGCCTTCGCCGAGCGCCGCGAACCCCACGTCGGTTTCGCACAACGATCTTCGGCTCCCAACCGCCGTCCGGATCCGGGCGGCTTCGCACGCTCGGCGCCCCTGGAATCGAGCGCACCCCCGGCCCCGATCGTTCGGCTGGCGCCGACTCGCTCGGTCAACCCGCTCAGTCGCCGCCGAATCCGCTCGCGCTCATGTTGTCGTGACATGGCGGCGACGCTAGTCCCGGATCAGCACCGGGAATCAGCGCTGAACAGGCGAAATAAAAAGTCTGTTGATAACTCCCGACCTGTGGACAACTCGGCTGCCGAGACACGGATTTCCGATCGGCAACAGGCGAGGCGTCATCACTTCCGCATCGGCCGGATCGAGCAGCAGTTCGCGGCGCTACGCACATCGGCCGGTACCGGCGCGCAACATCATTCCTCAGACGAGATGGCGGACGTCCCCCAGGCTGACGACCTGACGGTTGCGAAAGTAGTCATCCTCCCGAAGTTCCGTGATACTCCCGGCGGCGGCATGAAACCGGGCGTAGCCGAGTGATTCGATCGGCAGCCCGGTCCACGACGCGACGGCGAATGTTATTGCGCCGCCGTGCGTCACGATGACCTGGTGTCGGCAGTCGCGGCGCATGATCACGTCCATTGCCGCATAAACACGCCGTGCGAATGCCGCAATTGTCTCCGATCCACGCACACCTTCGTCGTGTCGCATCCGCTCGCCGACCGCAGGTGGAGGCACGAACCGCTGGTTCAGCCATTCCTGCGGCTTGCCTTCGGCCTCGCCGTAGGACTTCTCACGCAGTCTCGGATCGTGGACCGGCCGCACACACAACCGCTCGCCGATGGCGGTCGCGGCCTGCGCGGCCCGCCGCAGATCCGAGGAGAACAACTCCACGTCGGCCTGCTCGGGAATCCTTGCCCGCAGTACCTCGGCGACGGCCGCCGCAGCACGCAAACCTGCAGGGGTGAGCGGAGAGTCGTACCACCCGCCCACCAGTCCGTCGACGTGATGTGTCGACTCCGGATGGACGATCACGTAGAGAGTTCGCACGACTCGGATTCTCCTCGACGTGGCCCCCTTCCAGCGGACCGTTCCGGTCGCGCCGTGGGAGCCGGGCGCGGATTGTGACATTTCAGGAGGATGTGTGAGGCCGCGGAGCTTCGCGCGAGATGGACGCTGTCAGCTGGGCGCCCTGCACAGCCGGGATCGATGCGGCTCGGCACTGTCGGCAAGAACTGATGACGTCGCGGTCGCGTCCCTCTAATCGAATGGCGCCTTGACTTCGTTCGGCGATTTGTCGGGTCGCAGCCCGCGCCAGGAGGGGTGGCGGAGGCGGCCGTCGCCGGTCCATTCGGTGAAAGTCACTTCGCCGACGAGTTCGGGGGTGACCCAGATCGCGTCCTTGATGTCGGTTGTGACTGTGGGGGTATTGCGTTGTAGCAGTTGGAGTTTCGACTGTAGGTCGGTAAGGGTTGTTTGAGTGAAGCCGGTGCCGACATTGCCGATGTAGACGAGATTTCCGGTATTGTCGTTGACCGCCATCAGGAGTGAGCCGATGCTGCCTGCGCGCCTGCCGGTTCCGGGGCGCCACCCGACGATGACGACCTCCTGGTCGCGGACGTTCTTGACCTTGGTCCACAGCGGGCTGCGCCGACCGGGGAGGTAGGGGCTGTCTCGGCGCTTGCACAGAATGCCTTCGAGTCCGAGGCGTTTCGATTCGGCGAGGATGTCGGCGCCGATGCCGTCCAAGCGCGGCGGCACCTGCCAGTGTGGGCCGCGCAGGCCGAGTTGTTCGAGTAGCTGGCGGCGCTGCTGGTAGGGCAGATCGATCAGCGACCGGTCGCCGATGTGGAGCAGGTCGAAGATCAGATAGGTCGCGGGGATCGTGCGCCGCAATGCGCTGATGGTGGCCGGATTGCGCTGATGCATCCGTGGCTGCAGCGCCTCGAAGGAGGTCCGGCCGTCGGCGGTGAAGGTGACGATCTCGCCGTCGACGACGAATCTCGGACTTCCCGGTGCGAGGTCCACGAGTTCGGGCCAGGCTGCGGTGACGTCCTTATCGTTGCGCGAGACCAACCGCAGGTTGTCGTCGATGTAGCCGATGGCGCGGATGCCGTCGAACTTGACCTCATAGGCCCATCGGTCATCGTCGCCGGGGAGGGCGCCTGCCATTGCCAGCATCGCCGCGTAATGCGGCAGCCGGGTCACACCTGCCTCGTCGCCATCGCCGGTCCCCTCGCGAACTGAAACGCTGCTGACAGTTAGCCAGATAATACCGACTGGTCTGGCTGGATCGGCGTCGCGGGGATCGGCTCACCCTGGACGACCGCACCATCGCCGGACTGGCCTCGGTAAGCGACCACAGCGTGGCCATCGGACATGCGCACAGCCAGGCCAGTGAGGTGCTGCTGGGCTTCGCGTACCGCCGGCGCCCCGAGGTGGCCGTCACGGCCGGGGCCGGCCTATGGAGCGGGGATTCCGCTCCGGATGAGGTGGTCCGGCCGATATCCGGGCCGTCTCAACCGGAGCGGAATGCTGGGCACCCCGAGTTCTGGTGCGGTGTCGCGGAACTCGGGGTGCGACGGTGCCCGGGTTGTTGAGTGTCGGCGCATGGCATCTACCTCCGTTTCGTTGCTGCAGCCGGATGCGGCGGACTAGCTGAAGAGCCTGGTGACGAAGGCGGTCATATTGTCGCGGACCCGCTCGATCTTCGTCTCCTCGGTGATGAGATCCTCCCGGTACCGGTTGCCGAGCGCGGGCGTTCGCTTACCGCGCGCGTAGAGCGAGCAGGCAAGATCGGTGCACATATAGGTACCGATCGAATTGCCTCGACGCCCGGATTCGCCCGCCTTGTGCGCGGTCATCAGCGAGACGCCCTGGCCGGTGTGCGTGGTCAGGCAGATCGCGCACATCTGGGTCCGGCCGGATCCGCCCGTCTCGTAACGCAGCGCGACCCCGATGAGGCGATCGTCGCGCGGCACAACGAGATAGCCGCGGCCGGGCAGCGACGGATCGCTCCAGCCGAGGAAGTCCAGGTCATCCCATGGCTGCGTGTCCAGTTCCCTGGGCATGGGCAACTTCTTGGCGGTCGTCTTGGAACAGTTGATGAACGACGACCTGATGTCGCGTTCGGTGACGGCTTTCATATGGCATCGACTCCTTCGGTTGATCGGTGGACAAACCGAAGCGACGCTACAGCCGGTCGTTGGCTCGAACAACGGATTTTCCGGCAACCGCCACCGCGTCGCCGAGCTCACACCCGGCGCATCACCGAGACCACCTTCCCCAGCACTACGGCCTCATCACCGTCGATGACGTCATAGGCCGGATTGCGCGGCTCCAGATAGACGTGCCCGTTGCGCCGGCGGTACACCTTGACCGTCGCCTCACCATCGATCATCGCGGCGACGATGTCACCCGAATGTGCCTCGTGCTGTTTGCGGATCACCACCAGATCGCCGTCACAGATCGCCGCCTCGATCATCGAATCGCCGCGCACACGCAGGCCGAAAACCGTTCCGCGCCCGACGAGTTCGCGCGGCAAAGTCATCGAATCGTCGGTGTGCTCCTCGGCGAGGATGGGCGTGCCCGCCGCGATATCGCCGACGACCGGCACCGTCACCGAATCCTCGCGCTGCTCCCGCGGCGCCGACGCCTGCAGGAACATGCGCACGTCGATCGGCCGCGACATGGTCTCGCTGCGTCGCAGGAATCCCCTGTCCTCCAAGGACTTCAGATGTTTGGAGACCGACGACGAGGAGCGCAGCCCGACGGCGTCGCCGATTTCCCGGGTGTTCGGCGCGTACCCATAGCGCAGCACCCAGTCCCGAATCGTGGCGAGAATCCGCTGCTGGCGCGGCGGCAGCGTCGAGGTGTCGAGGTGCTCGAAGGCATCGAGGTCGTCGTATCCGGTCACCCGGGGAATCGTAGAGGTAGGCACGGACACTTCGTTCACGCACACCGTCCGGTACCTGCGTGTTCTCCGGTCTTGTCACACCATGCCCTTGGGCGCCGTCATACCTACGAAGACCTATCGACGGGGCCGCGCACATCGGCCCACCGAGCTTGGAGGAACCATGACGACCATCCTGTTGACCGGCGGCACCGGCACACTGGGCCGCCATGTCACCCCGCTGCTGGTCGATGCCGGTTTCAAGATTCGGATGCTCAGCCGCAATGCCCACGAATCGACCGACGGCATCGAATACGTGACCGGTGACCTGGTGCAGGGCACGGGCATAGAGGCGGCGGTCGACGGTGCGGAGGTCATCCTGCACCTGGCGGGCGGCCCCAAGGACGATGACGTGGCGACCCAGCACCTGGTCGACGCCGCGGCAAAGGCCGGGGTGCGACACCTTGTCTACATCGGCGTGATCGGTGCCGATAAGCTGCCGATCGGCTACTTCAAGGCTAAATTCGCCGCCGAACAGGCCATTGTCGAATCGGGTGTGCCGTTCACCATTCTGCGTGCGGCCCAGTTCCACGACCTCGCGCTGAAGACCGCGCGGGCCATGGCAAAGAGCCCGATCGTCCCGGCTCCCGGCGGTATCGATTGGCAGCCGGTCGACTCGCGGGAGGTCGCGGCCCGGCTCGTGGAGCTGACGCGCGGCGCACCGGCGGGGCGGGTGCCCGATCTGGTCGGGCCGACGGTGTACTCGATGGCCGAGCTGATCCGGGGCTATCTGCAGGCCGAGGGCAAGCGCCGGATATTCCTGCCGGTTCGAGTACCCGGCAAGGTCGGACGCGCATACCGCGCCAAGGCGAATCTGACCATCGACGGTGCGACGGTCGGCAAGCTCACCTGGGAGAACTTCCTTGCGGAGCAGGTCGGCTAGCCGATCTCGGTCACGCCGACACCATTGCGCACAGGAGAATCCGCGAGCACGCCACCACGGATCTGCTACGGTGGCGATCATGAAGCGCGCTGCTGTGACGACGACGCCGGAGACTGTCCCGGCGCGCTGATTGCTGTCTTGATCGAAGCCCCGGGGCGAGTGCCCCGGGGCTTCGTCTTGTGGTCACTCGCCCGCTGTCCGCGAGGAGACCCCATGTACGACCATCGCAAACTCGGCCGCGAACTCGGCCTGTTCGATACCGACCCACTGATCGGGTCCGGGCTGCCGTATTGGCTGCCCGACGGCGCAACCGTGCGCCACACCCTGGAGGAGTACATCCGCGGCGCGGAACGTCGGGCCGGATACCGGCACGTGTACTCACCGCTGCTCGGCAAGCGGGAGCTCTACGAAATATCCGGGCACTGGTCGCATTACCGCGATGACATGTTCCCACCCATGGAGCTGGGCGGCGAGCAGGTGGTGCTGCGGCCGAGCCTGTGCCCGCACCACGCGGTGATGTTCCGTGCCCGCTCGCACAGCTACCGCGAATTGCCTTTGCGCATGGCCGAATTGGGTGGCATGTATCGCTCCGAGCTCTCCGGTGTACTCGGCGGACTCACCAGGGTTCGCGCAATCCAACTCAATGACGCGCACATTTTCTGTACCGTGGACCAGGTCGCCGACGAGGTCGCGGGCGCACTGGAGCTGATCCGGCGGGCCCATGCGGCGCTGGGCATCATCCCCACCCGCTACCGGCTCTCATTGCCCGGTTCTGGCGGGAAATACGTTGCGGCTCCCGAACTTTGGCAGCGTTCCTGCGCCATGCTCACCGATGTCCTCGAGCGCTCCGGTCTGCCCTACGAACCGGCCGAGGATGAGGCCGCGTTCTACGGTCCCAAGATCGATATCCAGTTCACCGACAGTGCCGGTCGCGAATTCACCCTGTCCACCGTGCAGGTCGACTTCCACCAACCGGAGCAGTTCGACCTGCACTACATCGGTGCCGACGGTGCCAAACATCGCCCGGTCATGGTGCACCGCAGCATTATCGGCAGCGTCGAGCGGGCCGTCGCGCACCTGATCGAGGAGCACGGCGGTGCGTTCCCGGCCTGGCTGGCCCCGACCCAACTGGTGCTGCTGCCGGTCTCGGCGGCCGAGGTTCCGCACGCCGAGGCGCTGGCCCGACGCTGTCTCGAGCTGGGGCTGCGCGCCGAGATCGCCGATCACGAACTCGGCAGTCTCGGCGCGCGCATCCGCCAGGCCCGTTTGGTCCCGTATCAGGTTGTCATCGGTCCGAAGGAGGTCGCCAATGACCGTATCGCGGTGCGGCTTCGGGACGGACGTCGCCTCGAACCGCTGCCGATCGACGAATTCCTCTCCTCCGTAGCCGAACTCGTCGCCGGACACAGCACCATCCTGTGGCCGAGTCCGGAGAGAGGCCAGCCGGATCGCGTCCACCTGGCCGAGTTCCGGACCGCGCCTGGCCGATCCGCGTCGTCAGTGCTCGATGACGAAGTGGATCGCTAGGCGATCACAGAGTTCGCCGAGCGCGCTCGCATCGATGTGTGGTGCGTCCCGCCACGTATCGGCATTGGTCCACGGCACCGACTCCGGGGTGCCGTGCGGGCGGGCGAAGACGTGCTGATGGAAGTGCGCGACGCTGCGACCGGTAATCGCGGAGAATACGAATTCCGGTGCCAGCTCGACATTCAACGCGTGCGCGGCGCGGCGGGCGGCCCAGCCCACCGCCCGTGCCTCGGCATCGGTCAGGGTCGATAATGTCGGCGCGTGTCGCCGCGTCTCCACGAAGAGATAGCCGGGTACCGGCGTACCTTCGGTGAGCGGTCGGTGTGTCACCAGTACCAGGTCATCCGCGTAGATCACCGGGCCGACCAGCGCACCGATGCCCCTGTGCTTATCGCAGATCGGGCATCCGCTCCCCACCGCATCAGCACCGTCGCGCACCGCCTCGATATCGAAGGTCGACCACCCGCCTCGACATCGCCGAGAGCCCTTGCGGCACTTCGTGATACCCCGCTGAAGCGGTCGGGTCGGGCGCGGCCGCCGCGCGGCCCCGCCGCACATCGTGGTTCGCGGCATGGCGATCGGTTCAGCGCCGGACCACCGCGTCCAGATGCTCCCATTCGAGCGATTCGACGGTCAGCGGCGGATTGATCGGAGTTGCGGAACGGGTCATGCCGCGACGGTAGTCACCTCCGCTGCCGACCAAAGGGGTTGCGATCAGCCAGAAATTAATACGCCTACCAGGCCACTCGACCGGAAGATGCGGCACACCCACGCATGCTGGACCGTCGCCACATCTTCTCGGAAGGCGAATCAGGCAAAGCCGCCGGGAACGACCACCACGCCGACGGCACCAACACCCAAGTGCACGCCGAGCGCGGGGCCGAATTCGGCGACGATCATTTCATGGATGCCGGGAACCAGCTCGCGCAGCTGAGCGGCGACCGTATTCGCGGCGTCCTCGGCACCGAGGTGCTGGACGGCGACGGCCGCACCGCCTTTACCCGCCGCATCCACCACCGCCGCGACGAGTTTGGCGTAGGCCTTGGACCGGGTGCGGACCTTCTCGCGCAGTTCCAGTCGGCCCTCGACGATCTGCAGCAGCGGTTTGCTCACCAGTTCGCTGCCGAAAAAGGCTGCGGCGCTGCTCAATCGGCCGCCGCGGCGCAATTGTTCGGTGCGGTTCACCAGAACGAACGTGCGTGATCGGCTCGACGCGCCGACGGCGGTCTCGTAGACGTCGGCCAATGCCGCGCCGCTATGTGCGCGGCGGGCGGCTGCCAGCACCGGCAACCCGGTGGCCAGGCCCGCGCCGAGCGAATCGACCAGCCGGACCCGGTCGGCGGCATCCATATCCCGCACCGCCTGGTGACCGGCCTCCCAGGTGCCGGATAGCTGGCGCGAAAGATGTACCGCGACAACACCGTCCCCGTTGCTGCGGGCGAGTGCCTGCTCGTAGACCGCACGCAGCTCACCGGGTGAGGCCGCCGACGTCGTCACGGTATCGGAGCCGTAGTCGATATCAATGGCGTCGACGCCTTCGCGAATGGCGCGGTCGCCGACCAGAACATGCAGCGGTACTACGGCGATGTCCAACTCATCGACGAGTTCGACGGGCAGGCTGGCGGATGAATCGGTGACGACCACTACGGCCAACTACCGAACCTCCTGCAGGGTCTTCACCATCGAGTTTGCGACGGCCGTATGCCCATCCCAGCCCCAGTGGATGCCATCCGGATTCGCCTCGCCGGAGAAGATATTGTCGCGCACCGCTTCCGCGAGATCGACCAGCGGCACCGAGGTCCGCGCCGACCAGGCGCGCAGTGCCTGCACCGCAGGCTCGCGGCCGCTGTGCACGCGTCCGTAGGCGGCGCAGTCGTGCACCGACGGCAGCACCGCGACCACGGGCAGATCGGGACGCAGCTGTGCCAGCGCCTCCCGCGACTGCTCCAGGTAATCCACGCTGACCTTCGGCGGCAAGGCCACCGGGCGACCGAGTTTCGACAGCTTCGGCTGCAGCCAGTTGTAGGTGGCGCGGACGCCGCGGCGCAGCGCGGGCGGTCGCACATACCGGATCAACTCGCGCAGCGCGGTCGGCAGCGGCGAGGGCAACGTATCCATCCCGCCGACCGCGAAAACCACCGCACCCGCGCGCGGCACCGCGGCCCACACCCGGGGATCGCCGATCAGCGCCCAGTACGCGTCGCGGCAGGTCCAGCCGATCCGGCCGATCAGCTCGACATCCCAATCGAGTTCGGCGCCAACCAGATTGGGCCAGATCCTCGGATGGTCCGCGGGTAGGCCGCCCTTCGGACCGAAGTAGGACAGTGAATCCGCGATCACCAGCAGCACCGGCCGATCCGTCGGCTGCGGCTCATCGGTCGAGGCCACCGCGGCGGCCGAAACCTCGTCATCGACAGCTGATCCATCGGAATCGGCCGGAGCCAGCACGGATCCGACGCCAACAACTTCGGGAGCCGTGGCATCCGCTGCGGCGGAAACAGACTCGTCCGCCGGGGTTGTCATCGCGGCATCGGTCACGGACTCGGCGGTCGGTGCGGCTGCACCGACAGTCGGAGTCGCGGACTCGGTTGCATTGGATACTGCCGCAACACCTTCTGGCGGTTCGCTCGCTGGTTCGGCTGGCTCGGCTCCGTTACCGGACTCGGCCGCAGGCGCGGCCGGCTCGTCGCTGTCTTCACCGGACTCGGCGGCAACCGGTTCATCATCTTCGGACTCCGACGTCGCCGACTCGGCCGATACCTCCGGCTCGACCTGCTTCACCGGGGGAGGTCCGAATAGCGCATCCGGGATCGCCCGCTCGGGCTTCGCCGAAACCCGACGGAACAGTTCGTCCGGTACCTGCCGGATCGGTTCTTCAGAGGACATCCGGGGCCACCTTCGCCGCTGCGTTCCACACATCCAGGCGCCAACCGGGCTGATCAATGCTCGGACCGTGACTGCTCAGCTGCACCCAACTGGTGTTGGCCAGCCCCCCAAGGGCAGGCCAGTTCCGCGGCGGCAGGTCGAGCAGCGCGGCCGTGAGGGCGGCGATCAGCCCGCCGTGCGCCACCAGGATGATAGTCCGGCCCGGCCAATCCTGCCGATCGGCGAATAATTCCCGAACGACGGGCAGCGAACGCGCGCCGACCTCGAGCTTGCTCTCGCCGTTCGGCGGGGTGTAGGCCGCGTCCAACCGCCAGGCCACCCGCGCACCCGGATAGTCGGCATCGACCTCCAGGTGGGTCAGCCCCTCCCAGTCGCCGAGATCGGTTTCGCGCAGCCGCGCATCCGGGACCACGGGCAGATCGGTGTGATCGGCCAGCGCCGATGCGGTATCGAAGGCGCGCCGCAGATCGGAGGACACGATGGCGATCGCATTGCGCGAAACCAGTTCGCGCGCGGCCTCTTTCGCCTGGCGGCGGCCGAGTTCGGTGAGATCGGTGTCGATCTGACCCTGCATTCGATCGGCGGCATTCCATTCGGTCTGCCCGTGCCGCAACAGGATCAGCGTGCGGACCCCGGCATACTTACTCACTCGCGGACGTCCCCGTTTCGCTGTTCACCGCCGCGGCGTCTTCCGCGTGCCCGAATACCTCGCTTCCGGCCGTGATCCCCGCCACCGGCACCACCGGGCAGTCCTTCCAGAGCCGTTCCAGCGCATAGAAATTGCGCTCGTCATTGTGCTGGATGTGCACCACGACGTCGACGTAGTCCAGCAGCGCCCAGCGGCCCTCGCGAGTGCCCTCGCGCCGGACCGGCTTATGCCCCGCCTCGCGCAATTTCTCCTCGACGTTGTCGACGATGGCATTGACCTGACGCTCATTCGGCGCGGAGGCGATCACGAAGCAGTCGGTGATCACCAACTGCTCGGACACGTCGAGCACCACGACGTCGGAGGCCAGCTTCTCGTCCGCCGCGCGCGCGGCGACCTGCGCCATCTCCACCGACTCGACCGATGCGCTCAATTAATTACCTTCCACTACTACCGGCACATATAGATGCCGCTTCGATATGTACTGCACGACGCCGTCGGGCACGAGGTACCACACCGGCCGGTTCTCGGCGGCGCGGCGACGGCATTCACTCGATGAGATCGCCAACGCCGGGATCTCGATCATGGTCACCGCGTCGACTGGCAGATCACGCAGATGCGCCTCGAGATGATCGGTGTTCAGCTCATACCCCGGTCGGCTCACTCCGACGAATTTCGCCAGTTCGAACAACTCCGCCCAATCCTGCCACGTCAGGATGTTGGCGAGTGCGTCAGCTCCGGTGATGAAGTACAGCTCGGCGTCGGGATGCTTGGCACGCATCTCGCGCAGGGTATCGACGGTGTAGGTGACCTTGCCCCGGTCGATATCGGCCCGGCTGACCGTGAATCGGGGGTTCGACGCGGTCGCGATGACGGTCATCAGGTAGCGATCCTCGGCCGGGCTGACCTGTTTATCGGCCTTCTGCCACGGCTGTCCGGTTGGGACGAAGATCACTTCGTCGAGGTCGAACCGGTTCGCGACCTCACTGGCGGCGACGAGGTGGCCGTGGTGGATGGGGTCGAAAGTGCCACCCATCACGCCCAGCTTGCGTCGGCGCCGACCGTTCTCCTGCATGAGTGCCGAGCTTAACCGGTCGGTTCGGTCCGCCCCGGGGTTGGACCGTCAACTGCTGACAACTGCCCGCAGACCCGGCTTCAGCGTCGCGTCGAGTTCGGACCATGGAATCGTGATGTCGATATAGCCGAGCGCATGCGATGCGATCTCCCCGAGGTAGACGCGCAGACCGTCGGGCATGGCCAGCCAGTCCTTGAAGTTCTCCACCGTCGGCTCGATGCGCTCCTTGTCGTAGGAGTTCGGGCCGACCCGCGTCTTCGGAATCTGCACCGCCGCCTGCGCCGACAGCACATCGAGGCCCTTTTGCACATCGGTGAACAGATCGGGCAGGGTCAGCGCCTTACCGGTGTCGATATTCGTCACATGGGTGCGCTTGAAGGTGGTCGGATGCAGATGGCCGTCGCTGACCTCGATGCCGAGCACGCCGCTGAGCACATGGCCGCCGATATGGGCGACCTCGCTGTTGAACCCCTTCACCTGCTGCTTCTCCGCCGCGGCCCGCAGGAACGGATCGACCTCGGCGCGCATGCCCTCATTGAAATCGGTTCGCGCATCGTCGGTGCCACCCGCCACCTGCGGCAGGTCGACGGAGTACCAGGGGCCCGCGAGCCGAACCGAGGTCGCGGTGAACGCCGGCGCCGCCGACGAGTCGGCCCGATCGCTGGCCCCACAGGCCGTGAGCACGGCGAACAGGACGCTGATCAAGACAGCGGCAGCGGTCTTCTTCATTTCGCCTCCCCGTATGGCTCGCATGCGTGCCCGAGAAGCTACCACCGCGAGCCGTGCCGAGGGCGTCAGCTGCCGACCACCGCGCGCAGCCCCGGCTTCAGCACGCCGTCCAGCGCGGTCCACGGCACGGTGACATCGATATTGCCCGCGGCGTGCGAGGCGATTTGACCGAGATAGATCTTCATGCCCTCGGGCGTGGCGATCCAGGTCTGGAAGTGCTCGGCCACGGGGGTGAGTTCGCTCTTGCTGTAGCCGGTCGCTCTCGGGTTCTGCTCGACCAGGGTTTGCGCCTGCGTCGAGAGCACATTCAGGCCCTGCTGGATCGGTGAACAGATCGGACAGGGTGATCGCCCTGCCGGTGTCGACATTGGTGACGTGCGCGGAGTCGAAGCTGTTCGGAATCCACATCGCTGTTCGAACAGCCGTTCCTGTCGCCGGGCGCTCGGCATCCCGAGCGCAGAGATGGGCGCCGCGGAGGAAGGCGACGACGGCAGGATCGTCGCCGGAGTGGTCCAGCACCGAGGTCGCCGACCAGGCCAGCTCGGCTTCGAGTTCGACGCGGTCGGGATCGTTGTGGACCAGCCGGGCACCCTCGACGAATTGCTTTGCGGCAGCACGGAATCGGTTGAGCTTGCGCAGTGATTCGCCGTATTGGCGGCGCACGAGCGCCATTTCGGCGAGCGGATACGGATGGGACTCGGCCCACCTCGTCGCGCCGCAGTTGTCCGGCCGATTCGATGGCCGGCACGCTGCTCCCGTGTCGCGGCTTATGATCGACCTGTCGGGACCAGCTGGTTTTCGCCTCGAGAGGTAAGTACATGAGACGGTCGGGGTGGCAGGCCGCCGCGAACGCGCGAATTTCGGGGAAGTCTGCGCTGATGATCGGTTGAGCGGTCGGTGTCCGAAGGCAATGCTGAGGGGACGCAACGCGACCTGACTTTCGGCATCGCAGCGGATCTGGCTGCGGCCGGGTTGGCTGATGCTCGAGAAATCGGCCGCGGCGCATTCGGCGTCGTGTACCGATGCACCGACTCCGCGCTCGATCGGGACGTGGCGGTCAAGGTTCTCGGCTCCACGGTCGACGATGAGGACCGGACCCGCTTCCGGCGCGAACAACGTGCGCTGGGGAAATTCTCGACCCACCCGAACATCGTCCAGGTGCTGACGACCGACGTCACCCCGACCGGACGGCCGTTCATCGTGATGCCGTTCCACCCCAGGGGTTCACTCGACGCCCGGATTCGCGCGGACGGACCGTTGTCGTGGCAGGAGGTACTTGCCGTTGGTGTGAAGCTGGCGGGCGCGCTGGCGACCGCGCACGCCTGCGGCGTCGTCCATCGCGACGTCAATCCCGCGAACGTGTTGATCAGCGACTACGGTGAACCGCAGCTGGCGGACTTCGGTATCGCACGCGTCGGCGGTGCGTTCGAGACAGCGGCCGGCGTCGTCGCGGGGACCCCGGCCTACATGGCTCCGGAGGTAATACGTGGCGAACCTCCGACGGTTCGCTCCGATATCTACGGGCTCGGCGCGACGCTGTTCGCGGCGCTCACCGGCCACGCCGCGTTCGAGCGCCAGGCGGGCGAGTCGATGATGGCGCAGTTCGTGCGCATCACCTCCGAACCCGTCCCCGATCTGCGATCCGCCGGTGTACCGGCAATGGTGTGCGCCGTCCTGGAGGCCGCCATGGCCATCGAACCCGCCGACCGGCCGGCCACCGCCCGGGAATTCGGCGAGCGGTTCCGCACCGTGCAGTTCTCCTGCGGGCTGCCGGTGGACACGATGCCTGCCCCGGAGCACGACGAACCCGTCGAAACCGTCTCCGTCGCGGGCAGGCAGCCGATCTCGCGGACGATGTCGACCGCCGCAACCGCGTTGCGGCCGCAATCGGCCCCGACGACCCGGTTCCGTCCACCGACGACACTGCGCCGGCTGGTCGATCGCCCGCGGTTGCTGGAGATCTTGCGGGAGGGACAATCCAGACGGCTGGTCCTCATTCATGGCCCGGCCGGTTTCGGCAAGAGCAGCCTGGCCGCACAGTGGGCGCACGCCCTTGAAGCGGACGGCGTCCGGGCCGCCTGGTTGGTGATCGCGGAGGACGACAACAATGTCGTGTGGTTCCTGAGCCACTTGGTCGAGGCGATTCGGCAGGTTCGCCCGACACTGGCGATCGAACTGACGCAGATTCTCGAGGAGCATTCTGCCAGCGCGGCGCAGCAGGTGATGACGGCCCTGATCAACGAGATCCACGACAGTGCGGAGCCCATTGCCGTCGTGATCGACGATTGGCACCAGGTGGACAGTCCGGCGACCCTCGCCGCGATGGAGTTCCTGCTCGACAACGGGTCCCACCACCTGCGATGGATTGTCACCAGCCGCACTCGCACCGGTCTTCCGTTGGGGCGCATGAGCGTTCAGGACGAACTGGTGGAAATCGACGAGACCGCACTGCGCTTCGATTCCGGGGAGACGACAGATTTCCTGGTCGGTGCGAAGAAATTGCACCTTTCCGACGCCGACGTCGACCGGCTGCGCGAGTCGACGGAGGGTTGGGTGGCGGCGCTGCAGCTCGCCTCACTGTCACTGCGCGGCAAGAAGGATCCCGGGGACTACCTGGACCAGATCACGGGGCAGCACTACGCCATCGGCGAATACTTGATGGAAAACGTCGTCGGCGAACTCGAACCGACGATGCTCGACTTCGTCATGCGGACCGCGGTCACCGACACCATCTGTGGAGATCTCGCGGAGGCGCTGACCGGAGTGCGGTCCGGGCAGGAACAGCTCGAGGAGGTGCGGCGCCGAGACCTGTTCCTGCGCGGCGTGGATGACGAGCTGCGGTGGTTCCGCTATCACGCGCTCTTCGCGGACTTCTTGCGCCGCAGAATGGTCCGCCAGCATCCCGGATTGCTCGAACAGCTCCATCTGACCGCGTCGACCTGGTTCGCCGAGCACGAAAGGCTCACCGAAGCCGTCGATCACGCACTCGCGGCCGGCGCTGCCGAGCAGGCGAAACAGCTGGTACAAGAACACGCCGACACGCTGATCGAAGATTCCCGCATGGCCACTTTCCTAGGGCTGGTGAAGAAGCTGCCCGGCGAGATCACCGTTGCCGATCCACGGCTGCAACTGTCGGTGGCCTGGGCCAATATCTCCCTCCAACGCCCTGCCGCCTCCCGAACCGCGCTGGATCGGGTGGACGCGGCACTGGCAACCGCCGCACCGGACGATACCGGAACCGCGGAGCTGCGCATCCAGGCTGATGTGACGCGAACCGCGGAATACCTTGTGACAGACCGGTTCAAGGATTTCCCGGATGCCGCCGTGGCATGGCTGCAGCAGCCGGTAAACCCGTTCCTCGCCAGCGTCGCGGCTACCACCGCGGAAGCGGCCGCCTACTATCGTTTCGACTTCGCGGGCGCCCGCCGCTGGCACGCATGGGCCGAGCCCTACCGGACCCGCATCAAAGGCCTGGCCGGCGTGGTGTACGGCGCGTGCATCGCCGGCCAAGCCGCTGCCGAACAACTCGACATCGCCGGAGCCGAGGAGCTGTTCTGCTCCGCGTTTGCCCTCGCGCGGAATTCCGGCAGCCATTCCCACGCGACCCGGCTTGCCAGCGGCCTGCTCGGCGAATTGCTTTATCAGAAAGGGAAATACGCCGAAGCCGCCCAGCTGCTGGCATCCAGTCACGGAATCGAGACCGGCGCCGTGGAATTCCTGGTCGCCACCTACGGGACCGATGCCAGGCTGGCGGCAGTGCGCGGCGACGTCGAGGCCGCACGACGACGGTTGGACGAGGGGCAAACGGTCGCGGAGCGCATCGCCCTGCCACGGCTGACCGCCCGCGTTTTGAACGAGCGGGTACGACTCGGTCTGCCGATCACCGACGAAGACCGGCACATGCTCGAGCACCTGCCCACGTACCAGCGGCAACCGAACCACCCACTCGCGGTCACCGCCGAACTCACCCACGAGTCGGCCATTCGTCTCCTACTCGCCCAACAGTCACCGGCCGCCGCCGAGCGCGCCGCTGCCGCCGCCGAACAGATCGTCGCCGAAATCCGCACCCAACCTCGCCCCCGCGCTCTTCTGCAGACTCAGTTGCTCTATGGCGGTTGCCTTTCCGTCGCCGGACGCACCGACCAGGCGATCGCCTGGTTGACTCCGGCCCTTTCTCGGTGCGCCGAACTCGGTCTCGTCCGGATGGCCGTGGACAGCGCTCCCGCGATCGGGCCGGTCGTGGAAACCCTGCTAGCTGGCCCCGAGGCACCTGGCCTGCCACCCCGGCTCTTCCTGCGACAGATCCTGAACGAGATCGATGGCATCAGTGAGCGGACACACCACGAATGAGGAAACTTCCGCGATCGTCGAACGCTGTTGCGGTGTCGGCTTTGTCATCATCTTCCGATGAAGCCGGTTCGCCCGGGTTCGATGTGGTTCGCTTACGTAGCGCGAGCTGATGGGGCGGGCTGCGGGGGATCGTTCGCTACGGTGATTCGGTATCTGCAGGTGTGGTCTGTGTCGAGGTGATCAGTCGGAGCAGCGTGTTCAGGTCGTGACGCTGGCGTGGGCTGAGTACATCGAGTGGGGGCACGTTGCTGAAGGCGAGGTCTTCCAGGGTTTGCCGTATGCGCTTGCCAGTGGCGGTCAAGGTGAGCAGACGTGCTCGCCGATCGGTTTGGTGCGGCTGCTTGCGAAGTAGGCCCTGAGACTCCAGACGGTCGACGGTTCCCGAGGTGTTGGACAGGTCGGCGCCCAATCGTGCCGACAGATCCTTGAGGGTGCGGGGGTCGGAGAGTTCACGCAGCACCTTCGCTTGCACCGGCGTCACGCCCGCCTGGGCTGTGGCTGCGGCGAAGTGGGCACGCACAAGCCCCACCGCCTGCTGAAGGGCTTGGACCAGTTCGGCGTTGCTGGGGTTCTCGGCGCCGGTTGGCTGCTGACTCATGTTTCTCACCGTAGCGGTCTCCGATAATTGGTGGTGGTTGACCACCATATTTCACTGTGATAGACATAGGGTCATTAAAATGGTGGTAAACCACCACTATTGGGTCTGTCGGCCCGGAACGCATCTGACTCGAGAGGAGCGCGCATGGACAAGCATTGCGTCGTTGTCACCGGAAGTACCCGCGGTCTTGGATTCGCTTTGGCTGATGCGTTTCTCGAGGCGGGCTGCGCGGTTGTGGTGTCGGGGCGAACCGAGAGTTCGGTCGGCGAATGCATCGAGAAGCTGCGCTCGACACACCCGAACGCAAGGGTCATGGGGGTCGCGGCCGACGTCGGCTGCCTCGCGGACGTCGAGGGCTTGTTCGAGGCCGCCACAGCCGCGTTCGGCCGCGTCGACCTGTGGATCAACAATGCCGGAATCGGCGGACACCCCGTGCCTCTGGTCGAACTGACGGCGACGGAGATAGCCGACGTCGTGGCGGCGAATCTCACCGGCACCATGAATGGCTGCATCGTCGCGCTTGCCGGAATGCAGAAGCAGCAGACAGCCGGTCAGATCTTCAACACCGAGGGTTTCGGAAGTAACGGCATGAAGCGCAACGGCATGGCGATCTACGGTGCCACCAAGCAGGCGATTCGCTATTTCACCCGGTCCGTCGTCAAAGAGGTCGCGGGCGGCCCGGTCCGCGTCGGCACCATCATCCCCGGGATCGTGGTCAGCGACATGCTGGCCGAGCAGTACCGGAGGGTCTCGCCCCGCAGACGCGGTCTCTACTCGGCTTTTGCTGATCTACCCGAGACCATCGCGGCAGACCTCGTTCCGCGGCTGCTCACGAACCAGGAACACGGCGCTGTCATTTCCTGGTTGTCACCGGCCGACATGGCCGGACGGGTGCTTCGACCCAAGTACAAGAAGCGCGGGCTGTTGGCGGCACTTGACGCTCCATCGGAAGACAGCGAGCGCGTCGGCAGCGGGGCCCCGGGCTGAAATGGTAACGACCTCAGTCCATTACGTGTCGGAATGAGGTCGTTGACTGCGATCGGCCCACCTGGTCGTACGGGCACGGTCACTCAGCGCCCATTGTTCTCTCGATTCTGCGGGTTCCCCCCGGATGCCGTGCGGGAATGGGTGCTGAGGCCACTTCAGCCGGTCAGTAGGCTGTCACCTATGACGGCAGGAACGACCACCGGGCAGGATATCCGCGAGACGGTGCACGACGCCGCACGCAAGGCTCGGGTCGCCGCACGTGCGCTCGCACAGCTGACCACGGCGCAGAAGAACGAGGCGCTGCACGCGGCCGCCGATGCGTTGCTCGCGGCGGCCGATACCGTGCTCGCGGCCAATGCCGAGGACATCGCGACGGCACAGGCGGCGGGCACCGAGGAGTCGCTGCTGGATCGGCTGCGGCTGACCAAGGCCCGCATCGACGGCATCGCCTCGGGATTGCGCCAGGTCGCCGGGCTGCCCGATCCGATCGGCGTGGTCGTGCGCGGGTCGACCCTGCCCAACGGGCTGGAGATCCGTCAGGTCCGGGTGCCGCTCGGTGTGGTCGGCATGGTCTACGAGGCCCGGCCGAATGTCACCGTCGATGCGTTCGGGCTGGCGCTCAAATCCGGGAATGCCGCACTGCTGCGCGGTTCCTCCTCGGCCGCGCAGTCCAATGCCGCGCTGGTCGAGGTGCTGCGGGAAGCGCTTGTCGCACAGGGCATCCCGGCCGATGCGGTGCAGCTGCTGCCCAGCCACGACCGGTCCAGCGTGACCCACCTGATCCAGGCCCGCGGCCTGGTCGATGTGGTGATTCCGCGCGGCGGCGCCGGGCTGATCAACGCCGTTGTCCGCGACGCGCAGGTGCCGACCATCGAGACCGGTACCGGCAACTGCCACGTCTACGTGCATGCGGCCGCCGATCTGGAGATGGCCGAGCAGATCCTCATCAATGCCAAGACCCGCCGTCCCAGCGTGTGCAACGCGGCCGAGACGGTGCTCATCGACGATGCGATCGCCACCACGGCCGTGCCCCGGCTGCTCGAGGCCCTCGAACGGCACGGCGTCACCGTGCACGGCGACCTGCCCGGCCTGGTGCCCGCCAACGATCAGGACTGGGGCGAGGAATACCTCACCCTCGACATTGCGCTCAAGGTGGTCGAGAACCTGGACGCGGCCGTTGAGCACATCAATACCTGGGGCACCGGCCACACCGAGGCCATCGTCACCGGCGACCTGGCCGCGGCCCGGGAATTCACCAGCCGCGTGGACGCCGCCGCCGTCATGGTCAACGCCTCCACCGCCTTCACCGACGGTGAGCAGTTCGGCTTCGGCGCCGAGATCGGCATTTCCACCCAGAAGCTGCACGCCCGCGGTCCGATGGCGCTGCCGGAACTGACCTCGACCAAGTGGATCGTCTGGGGTGACGGCCAGATCCGTCCGGTCTAGATTTCGTGCAGTGTAAGAACCGCTGAGCGCCTGCTTCGGACCCTCCCGTAGCGTGAAGGGTGGGTTTTCGAGGGAAGGACGCAAGGTGGCTACCGAAAGCGCAGTGCAGGAGCCGATCTTCACATCGGTCGACGATGTGATCGAACGGCTGGCCACGACCGGATACCTGGCCGATAAGGCGACCGCGACGTCGGTATTCCTTGCCGACCGGCTCGGCAAGCCGCTGCTCATCGAGGGTCCGGCCGGTGTCGGCAAGACCGAACTGGCCAGGGCGGTGGCGCAGACCGCCGGCGCGGAACTGGTGCGCCTGCAGTGCTACGAGGGCGTCGACGAGGCCCGCGCGCTCTACGAGTGGAACCACGCCAAGCAGATTCTGCGCATCCAGGCGTCCAGCGAAAACGACTGGGAAGAGACCAAGGCCGATGTCTTCACCGAGGAATTCCTGCTCTCCCGGCCGCTGCTGACCGCCATCCGGCGCGCCGATCCGACCGTGCTGCTCATCGACGAAACCGATAAGGCCGATGTCGAGATCGAGGGTCTGCTGCTCGAGGTGCTCAGCGATTTCGCGGTCACCGTGCCCGAGCTCGGCACGATAACCGCCAGCCGCAAGCCGTTCGTGGTGCTGACCTCCAATGCCACCCGCGAACTGTCCGAGGCGCTCAAGCGCCGCTGCCTCTACCTGCACCTGGACTTCCCGGACGAGGAACTCGAGCGCCGCATCCTGGCCAGTCGGGTGCCGGAACTGTCCGCCGCGGTCGCCGCCCAGCTGGTGCGGATCGTGCACGTGCTGCGCGGTATGCAGCTCAAGAAGCTGCCGAGTGTCGCCGAGTCGATCGACTGGGGACGCACCCTGCTCGCGCTCGGCATGCAGGATCTCGATGACACCACCGTGCGCGCCACCCTGGGTGTCGTGCTCAAACATCAGGCCGACCACCAGCGCGCGCTGGCCGAGCTGAAGCTGGCCTGACCATGGCGGCCGGATCGGTGCCCGCGACACCAACACTCAATGCGCCGCACGGGCTTTCGGGGCATCTCGTCGGTTTCGTCGAGGCGTTGCGGGCGCGCGGCATCGCGGTGGGTCCCTCCGAGACCGTGGACGCGGGCCGGGTGGTGTCGGTGCTGGATCTGATGGACCGCGAGGTGTTGCGCGAGGGTCTGGCCTGCGCACTGCTGCGCCGTACCACCCACCGCAGCACCTTCGACGGCCTGTTCGACCTGTGGTTCCCGGCCGCGCTCGGCGCGCGCAGCGGCACACCGGATGACATCGAGCTGCCACGCACGCCCAACGGTGAGATCGACATGCCCGCGCTGCGCGGATTGCTCGCAACGCTGCTGAGCCGCGAAGATTCGGCACAGCAGCTGGAAATGATCGCCGCGCAGTTGGTCGAACAGCTCGGTCAGTACGAGTCCTCGCGCGGTCCCTCCTTCTCGGCGTACCGCACCCTGCGGGAGGTGCAGCCGGAAATCCTGCTGGCCAGGATTCTGCAGGGCCTGGGCGCCGGACCGGACACCAGCGAATTCGACGCCGAGGTCGCCCGCCGGACCGGCCGGGCGCGCATTGCCGGATTCCGCGCCATCGTGGAGGCGGAAACCCACCGGCGGGTGGCCGAGAATATCGGCCGCGAACGCGTCGCCGGCTATGCCGTCGCGCGGCAGGCAGAGGATGTCGATTTCCTGCGTGCCTCGGAAACCGAGCTCGCGGAGATGCGGCGCAGCACCCAGCGCCTGGCCCGGATACTGGCGTCCCGACTGGCCGTGCGGCGCAGGCATGCGCGCCGTGGCGAGATCGATCTGCGCAAAACGCTGCGCAAATCCATGTCCACCGGCGGTGTGCCCATCGACCTGGTGAATCGCAAACCACGCCCGGGTCGTCCCGAGTTGGTCCTGCTCTGCGATGTGTCCGGTTCGGTGGCCGGATTCAGCAACTTCACGCTGTTGCTCGTCAACGCACTGCGCGAACAGTTTTCCCGGGTGCGCATTTTCGCGTTCGTGGACCGCACCGATGAGGTGACCCGGTTCTTCGATCCGAACACCCAGCTGGACAAGGCCATGGCACGCATCTTCACCGAGGGCAAAGTGGTCGGCCTGGACGGACACTCCGACTACGGCCATGCGCTCACCGGCTTCGCCACGAACTGGCCCGATGCCGTCACCGCCCGCAGTTCACTGCTGATCCTCGGCGATGCCCGCACCAACTACCGCGACCCGCAACTGGATACGCTGCGCCAACTGGTGCAGACCGCCAAACATGCGCATTGGCTCAATCCGGAGAAGGAAAGCAATTGGGGCTCAGGCGATTCCGCCGCCGATAGGTACCGCGACGTGATCGAGATGCACGAATGCCGCTCGGCCAAGCAGCTGACCGCGGTAGTGTCCCGGCTGCTGCCGGTGTAGGCGCGACAGTGCATGACGCGCGGCTGCTGAAGTACTGCTTGGCGAAACCCGGTGCCTGGCAAGACGAGCCGTGGGAGGGCGATATCGTCGCCAAGGTCGGCGACAAGATATTTGCCTTCCTTGGATCGACTTCGGTCGGGCTCAAGTGCGGGGGCAATCGGGAGGAGGCCGACGAGCTGGTGCGGATCTACCCGGACGACGTCTCGCCATCGGCCTACATCGGCCGCTACGGCTGGAATGTCATACAGCTCGGCGGTGCGGTGTCCGATGGCGAACTGCGTGAACTCGTCGATCAGTCCTACGACGCGATTGTCAGCAAACTCCCAAAGTCGAAGCGTCCGGGCTGTTAACACCATCAGCGTTCGTTAAGAGAACTGTTGGCGGCGCACACCAGGATTCGGTCCATGGTGAACAGCGCACCCGGTGGTGCACGGTCGGGGTCGGACCGCATTGGTGATGGGAATTATTCGTTTCAGGTCGATCTGCGTGGCATCGTCGATCTCCTATCGCATCACTTGTATTCCAGTCCTCGGGTGTACATCCGGGAGCTGTTGCAGAACGCGGTCGATGCCGTCACTGCGCGTGCCCAGCTCGATGCCTTGGCGCCCACCGCGATTCGCCTGGTCATCGACGAATCCGGATTGCGGATAACTGATCCGGGCATCGGTCTGACCGAGGCGGATGTGCATCGGTTCCTCGCCACCATCGGGCATTCGTCCAAGCGCGACGATATCGAGGGCGCGCGCCGAGAGTTCCTCGGGCAGTTCGGCATCGGGCTGCTGGCCTGCTTCACTGTCGCCGAAACCATCCGAGTGGTCACCCGTTCGGCCGTCGATCCGACCGCCGCGCCCGTCGAATGGCTGGCCGCCGCCGACGGCACCTATGCACTGCGTCGACTCGATCCCGGGGACCGTCGAGAACCCGGCACCACAGTGCATCTCACGCCACGAGCCGGTGCGCAGGCATGGTTCACCCCCGGACGGGTGCTCGACCTGGTCCGTGAATACGGTTCGCTGCTGCCCTACGAGGTGACGGTCGAGGCGAACGGCGTCGGACTGCGCGCGACGGATGGACCGCCGGTGTGGCGGCGCAGCTATGCGTCCCCGGCGCAGCGACGGGCGGCACTGTTCGAATACGGCGAGCGCACACTCGGATTCACCCCGCTGGATGTGATCGACCTCGATGCCGAACCGGCCGGAGTCAGCGGCGTCGCCTTTGTACTGTCGCAGCCGGGCAATCCGGCCGATCCCAGCGCACACCGGGTCTATCTCAAGGGCATGCTGCTCGGTGATGCGGTGCGCGGACTGCTGCCGGACTGGGCCTTCTTCGTGCGCTGTGTGATCGATACCGACAGCTTGCGCCCGACCGCCTCGCGCGAGGGACTCTACGAAGACGAACGCCTCGCCATCATCCGCGACACCCTCGGGGATCGAATTCGCGACTGGCTCACCGAAATCGCCGCCGAACAGCCCGAGCGGCTGGCCGCGTTTCTGTCCGTGCACGCGCTCGGCGTCAAGGCAATGGCCAGGCACTCCCCGGACATGCTGCGGATCATGGTGCCGCACTTGCTGTTCGAGACGACCGATGGCCGGGTCCCGCTGACCGAATTCGCCCGCAACCATCCCGCGGTGCGGGTGACGGCAACGGTGGAGGAGTTCCGTCAGGTGGCCGCCATCGCGGCCGCACAGGGCATCGGGGTAGTCAACGGCGGCTACACCTACGATGCCGAACTCGTCGCCCTGCTGCCCGCGATACTGCCCGATGTCACGGTCACCGAACTGGACGCGGCCGCCGTCACCAACGCCCTCGACCTGGTGGATCCGCAAGACGAACTGGCGCTGGCCCCGGTGCTCGCCGCCGCCCGCACGGCCCTGGATCCGCTGTCCTGCGATGTGATTCTGCGTGCGTTCCACCCGGTTTCGGTGCCCGCCCTGCATCTGGACAGTCGCGGCGCGCGCAATGAACGAACCCGGGTCGAGACCACTGTCGGCGCCGACGAACTCTGGACCGAAATCCTCGGCGCACTGGAAGCGAGCGCACCCCGCGCGCAGCTGGTGTTGAACCACCACAGTCCGGTGGTGCGCAGGCTGAGCCACATCGGTGATCCCGCCTTCCTGAAGACGGCCATCGAATCCCTCTATGGCCAGGCGTTACTGATGACACACCGGCCGCTGCGACCGGCCGATACCGCGCTGCTCAATCGCGCGTTCGGCGAATTCCTCACCTGGGCGACCGGGCACGCGGCGGGCGAGACCGCGGAGGAGGCCTGAGATGGAGACCTCCGAGATCCAGGCGGCGCTGGCGCAGAGCCGTTCGCTGCCGCACGGGCGCGCCCGCACCGAGCGCCTGGAAACCCTTGCCGCCGCGGCGAAGTCGGGTCCGGACCGGGCACTGGAGGGCAGTGTCCTTTTGGAGCTGGCCAAGGCGTATGCGTATGCGGGCGAACGAGATCTGGCTCCGGTCGCCTATGGCCGGCTGCTGCGGATCTACGACGACTTCCCCGCCGAACTCGGCGGGATGACGCATTCGGTGCACTGGTATCTGAAATGGCTGACCTGGGGCCTGATCGACAATCCCGCCGTACCGCTGCGCACCACCTACCGCTGGCTCGACGAACTCGAAAGTCGCTATCGGCAGCGGGGATACAGTGCTCGTCCGGTGCTCGCGCTGCGCTCGGACCTGGCCCGCGAACTCGGTGACCACGACGCGGCCGCGGATCTGCTCGACGCGGCCCGCGCGGCAGCGCGCGACAGCATGTCCGACTGCGATGCCTGTGAACGCAACCAGTGGGGCACCAACTATGCGCAGGCCGGTGACTTCGCGGCCGCACTCGAGTGCTGGTACCCGGTCATCGATGGAACGCGCAGCTGCGCCGAGGAACCGCACCGGGTGCTCGGGCACGCCTTGCTGCCGATGATGCGCACCGGTCGCATCGCCGAAGCGCGCAGTGCGCATTTGACGGGTTATCCCCTGGTACGCCATATTCCGGATCTGCGTCGCTCGGTGGGTGAGCACATCGAATTCTGCGCATTGACCGGGAACGAAGCGCGCGGTCTGGAGATCCTGTCCGAACATACGGCGTGGCTGACCGATGCGGGAGCGGACGCCGCGATTCGGCTCGCCTTCATATCGGGTGTCGGTGTGCTGTTGCGGCGGCTGACGGAGCTGGATCTCGGCGCGCTCGAAATCGGCGCGGGCACAGTCGATTCGGTGCACGCCGACCTCAGCGTCGAAATCGGCGAGCTCGCCGCACGTTACGACGCCCGCAATGGCAATTCCGTAGTCAGCGATCGGATCGCGGCCCGCCTCGCGCAGCGGCAGTTGGTCGAGCACCTTCCGCTCGGTGTGCGCAACACCTTGCCGCGCCAGGTCGCCGCCGTGGCACCGGCTGTCACCGCGAGTTCCGAGGAGCAAGCCGAGGACGCACGACAGCTGGCCGAACTGGCCGCGGTACGACTGGTGGACTATCCACAGGACGCCGAACAGTATCTGCGCCGAGCACTCTCGATCGGCGCGACCGCACTACCCGCCGAACACCTCGCGCGACTGAGCTCCCAACTGGTCATGGCGCTGTCCGGGCAGCGGGGCCGCGAATACGAACTCGCCGACGCGGCACTCACTGCCGCGGCCCGCTGGGAACCGATCTCGCCCGCGGACGCGATACACCTCACCTTCGTCGCCGCGCGTGCGCTGCACCGGGCCGGACGGCACGGTGAGGCGGCCGCACTGTTCGAACAGCCACTCGCGGCCGGCGAGATGCCCTATCCCCCAGCCGAAATGGCGCTCGTGCGCCGCCAATACGGCGAATCACTGCGCAAGCTCAACCGATTCCGTGATGCCGCACAGCAATTCGTCGAGGGCGCCCGGCTGGTCCACAATGATCCCGACCGCGTCGAACTCGAAGCCGAGCTGGCCTGGTCGGCAGCCTCGGTGCTGGACTACTGCGGCGAGGACGAACAGGCGGTCGCCGCCTTCCTGCGCGCCGCGCACCTGTGGGGCAGCCTCGGTCGCATCGCCCCCCGAGCCAAATGCCTGCGCTCGGCGGCCTGGCTACAGCTCTACGGCAGCGGTTCGGAACCCGACCGGCCATGGCTGGCGACGATGCGCGAACTACTCACGGAGCTGGAAGAACTGGCCGAAAAGGACCCGTCGAGCGAGGTAGCCACCGAACTCCTCAACACCCGCAGCCAGCTGGCCGATATGGAGCACGACGAAGTCGAGGTACCGGACGAGTGACCATCAACGACTTCCGGGGTCATTGATCGAGATCCCTGACGACCTCGAGGGTGCGGGTACTCCTCGCCCCAGTCCTGATCGTTGGTGGGTAGCAGGCCGTAGTGTGTCGGTCCCGAAATTTGGGCCCGACACACTATTTGGGACCGACACACTAGCTAGTAGGACTCTGTTCGGGTCGGCGTGTCGGGCTCGAGTTCCGGTGCCGATCTCAAAACCAGGCCGCGGTGGATAGTGAGCTGGCGCATGCGGATGAGTTGCTGGATTCGCTTGCAGGGTAACGGGGTTATCCGTGTGCGGCTGCCGTGTCCGTGCCATCAGGTACTGCATCGCATCCGGCGTCGTATCGCAGGTCCGTTCCGACAACGGCCAGCAGTTCTTGTCCAGCGGCTCCGGCCCCAATCTCCGCCTGCCGCAGGGGAGATGCATTTTTTAGTACGATTTTCCGGTTTTTTCTGTACACCGGTAGGCACGGTGTGTAGCGTCTGGTTTGCTGAAATCATCCCACGACAGGCAGGCAGGCCAGAGCACGGTGACCGATATCGACGGCTGTCTGCAACGTGTCATGGAGATTCCCGGTGCGCGCAGCGTGACGTTGGTGGACGGAGCGAGTGGTCTGGCGATCGCCGCGGCAGGTCGGCACGATCTGGTGGACCAGCATGAGGCCGCCGCCACCACCACCGATGTGGTCCGCGAGGTGCTCGGCTGCACAGCGTTGGCGACCGGCCGCGACGGTGACGACGTCACCGAGATCATCGTCTGCGGAACCCGCGCATATCACCTGTTGAATCTGGTGAACGGCGACTTCGACGGTCGGCTTTTCATGCACGTTGTGCTCGACGACGACACCGGGAATCTTGCGATGGCGCGGTTCCAACTCCGGGGAATTCTGCGCGAATTGACTGAGGACGGTCATGAGCGTTGAGCTCGCGATCGAACTGCAACGGCTCGAAAAGGAAAGGCGTACCGGCATGTTGCGCGCGGGCGACGGCGCGTTTCATCTGACCGAGGGCACGATCGCATCCGTCGACTGCGGCCGTACGACTGGGCTGGACCGGCTTGTCGTGGAGGCGGGTGTGGCAACCACGGAGGACTGGCGGCGGGCCGCAGACGGAAATCCCGGCGATGTGCTGGGACGGCCAGGGCTGGAAACTCTGGTTTTGCTGTCGGTGTTCGATGCCGCCTACTTTCTGCTGGCCTCGCCCGCCGTCCCCGAATTCCAGCCCGCGCCGCCGCACTGGCTCGCCCCGGTCTGCCAGATCACGCCGCGCGCGCTCGTTCACGAGTGCGCGCGGCGCGGCGATCCGGAGTCTGGGCCGTGGCCTGCGACGTTGGTCGACCGTGCCCCCGTCGTGCCGGTCCGCCGCGTGCGGCGACGGCGCGTAGTGCTCACCGGCGGCCAGGCCGAGGTGCTGGCCGCCGCTGACACCCGGCGCAGCATCACCGGGATCGCACGCGAGCTCGGCCGCACCACTTATGGCTGTCTGAAGGCAGTGCGGGACCTGACCGTGGCAGGGCTGATCGAGCCGGCCGTCGCGGCACCCACTCCGGCCGAGACAGCCGAGCCGGTGGCGGCCGCTCGCGAAGTCGCCGAGTCCGAGCCGCTACCTCGACGCCGGACGCGGCGGGCCGAGCCGGCTTCCGAACCGAAATGGGAGCCAGTTGATGAGGCCCTGCTCCTCCGTCTGCGGGCAGCTTTGGCGGAGCTCGAGTGACCGCGCGGAGGAAACTGCTCGGTCACGCACTGATGGGAAGGTTGACCAAGGTGGCGGTGTCCGGACCCGAACCGAACGCGGTGGTGCTGGCAGAGCTGAAGGCAATGCACGATCGCATCCCGCACCTGACCGGCACGCTGGTGGCATCCATCGACGGGCTGCTCATCGCCCACGATCTGCCCGCGCACATCGAGCCCTCCGGCATGGCCGCGCTGGCCGCTTCGCAGCTGGCGCTGTCGCACCGGATGGCCACCACCGCGCACGATGGCGGGTTCCATGACGTCGTGGTGCGCGGCACCGGCGGGTACGTGGTGGTCTACGCGGCGAGCTGGGCCTCGCTGACCGTGCTGGCGGGCCCTGAGGTGAACGTCGGCCGGCTCCATCTGGAGTCGCGCCCGGTGGCGCGCCGGATCGCCGACCAGCTGACGGCCCCTGGAAAAGACTAGGCAACCAACATCGATCGAAAGGAACAGATATGTCCAACATGGATCTGGCGCTGAAAGAGATGATGACGATCGACGGCGCGATCGGAGCCGCCGTCGTCGACTACGACAGCGGCATGGCGCTCGGGATGCTCGGCAGCTCCAAGGCCCTGGACCTCCAGGTCGCCGCCGCGGGCAACACCGAGGTGGTGCGCGCCAAGCTGCGCACCATGGAGCAGTTGGGGCTCAACGAGGCCATCGAGGACATCCTCATCACGTTGTCGGGCCAATACCACATCATCCGACCGATGACCGGCCGTAAGTCCCAAGGCCTGTTCCTCTACCTCGCCCTGGACCGGGGCCGGGCGAACCTCGCGCTAGCCCGGCACCGCCTCAAGGGCATCGAGGGGGACCTGGAGGTGTGATCCGCTCGCTAGCGGAGCGCTGACCGTCGGGGGGGGGGGGGGCGCGGGCGGGGCGGCGCGCCCCCGGCGGTCGACCGGCCCCGGCGGGGGCACAGACAGCACCG
>NZ_JBSGEQ010000022.1:0-159438 GCF_053602975.1 Nocardia sp. NPDC004278 | reverse complement strand
TTCGGTGAGTCGGTGTTGGTGGTTCGGACCAGTGGTGCGGTTTCGGTTGCCGGGGAAGATATTACGAACTTGGCCGGTGCGGCTGTGGGTGGTCTGGTTCGTTCCGCCCAGGCGGAGAGTCCTGGCCGGATCGTGTTGCTCGACACCGATTCCCACGATGCCGGTGCCGAATCCGGTGGGTTGTTGGGTGGGATTGTGGCTGCGGAGGAACCTCAGGTGGCCGTGCGCGGTGGGCAGGTATACAGAGCGCGACTCGCCCGAGTCGTCTCCACTACTGCGACCGCTCCGGCGACCGATGCCTTCGAACCCGACGACACTGTTCTGATCACCGGTGCCAGCGGCTATCTGGGTGGGTTGTTCGCCCGGCACCTGGTGAACGCATATGGTGTGCGGCGTCTGTTGCTGTTGAGTCGGCGCGGTGAATCTGCTTCCGGTGCTGCGGAGCTACGCGCAGAGTTGCAGGGTCTCGGTGCCGAGGTCGGCTTCGTGGCTTGTGATGTTGCCGATCGTGGTGCGCTTGCGCAGGTGCTGGCCGAGGTGCCTGTCGGTCACCCGTTGACCGGTGTGTTCCATATGGCTGGTGTGCTCGATGATGGTGCGATCGCGTCGTTGACGCCGGATCGGTTGGATGCGGTGTTGGGGCCCAAGGTTGATGCTGCTCTGCATCTGCATGAGTTGACCGTGGATCTGCCGTTGAAGGCGTTCGTGCTGTTCAGTTCGGTGGCTGGTGCGTTCGGTAACCCTGGTCAAGGTAACTATGCCGCGGCCAATGCGTGTTTGGATGCGCTGGCGGCACATCGCAGGGCATCCGGGCTCTGCGGTCAGTCTTTCGCGTGGGGTTTGTGGAGCGTGGGTGGGGGTATGGCCGCGGAGCTCAGCGACCGGGACCGTCACCGCATGTCTCGCTCGGGCATGCTGCCGCTCTCGGAGGAAGAAGGCCTCGCGCTGTTCGATGCGGCTACCGGGATCGACGCGGCGGCCCCTGTGCTTGCTCGTCTGGACCTGGATGCCATGCGCAGCTCCGGGTTCGCCGCGCCCGCACTGTTTTCCGCGCTGATCCCGCATCGCCGCAAAGCAGCCTCCGGAGCCGCCACGGCGCTTCGCGCTCGGTTGGCGAACACTCCCGAGAGCGAGCGTTTCGGTGTGCTCGTGGATATCGTGCGTGGTCAGGTCGCGGCGATTCTGGGACATCAGGACGTCAACGCGATTGCGGCCGATAAGGCCTTCAACGAGTTGGGCTTCGATTCGATCACCGCTATCGAGTTCCGCAATGCCCTCAAAACCGTGACGGGCCTGCACCTCCCCGCGACCCTGGTGTTCGACTATCCGACACCACAGGCTTTGGCGAAGTATCTGGCCGATGAGTTCGCGGGCACCAGTCGGGATGTCGTGGTCACTGCCAGCAGAGCTGTTGACGACGACCCGATCGTGGTGGTCGGAATGGCCTGCCGTTATCCCGGCGGGGTCACTTCACCTGAGGAGCTCTGGGAACTGGTCCGTAACGGTGGCGATGCGATATCGATGCTCCCGGTCGACCGTGGCTGGGATATCGAGGGCATCTATGATCCGGAACCTGGTCGGGTGGGCAAGTCCTACACCCGGGAAGGTGGGTTCCTGCATACCGCTGCCGATTTCGATGCGGACTTCTTCGGGATCAGCCCGAACGAGGCCACGGGGATGGATCCGCAACAGCGGCAACTCTTGGAAACGACGTGGGAGGCGCTGGAGCGCGCCGGTGTGGATCCGGCGGTGTTGCGCGGCAGTTCGACCGGGGTGTTCGCCGGTGTGATGTACCACGATTACGCGCAGGGGAGCGGCGGCAACGCAACCGGCAGTTTGGTGTCGGGTCGGATCGCCTACACGCTGGGGTTGGAAGGCCCAGCAGTATCGGTGGATACGGCGTGCTCGTCGTCATTGGTGGCAATGCATTTGGCCGCGCAGTCGTTGCGGTCGGGTGAGTGTGATCTGGCATTGGCCGGTGGTGTGGCAGTGATGGCGACGCCGGAGACGTTTGTGGAGTTCAGCAGGCAGCGGGGTTTGTCGCCGGACGGTCGGTGTAAGTCCTTCGCCGACACGGCCGATGGTGTCGGCTGGGCCGAAGGTGCCGGTGTGCTGGTGTTGGAGCGTTTGTCCGACGCCCGCCGCAACGGTCATCAGGTTTTGGCGGTGATGGCTGGTTCGGCGGTGAATCAGGATGGTGCGTCGAATGGTTTGACCGCGCCGAATGGTCCGTCGCAGCGGCGGGTGATCCGCCAAGCCTTGGCGAATGCGGGGGTGTCCCCGGTCGAGGTCGATGCGGTCGAAGCTCACGGCACGGGAACCACGTTGGGTGATCCGATCGAAGCCCAAGCGCTGCTGGCGACGTACGGGCAGGACCGTGATGCGGAACGTCCGCTGTGGCTGGGGTCGTTGAAGTCCAACATCGGTCATTCCCAAGCTGCCGCGGGTGTGGGTGGTGTGATCAAGATGGTGATGGCGATGCGCCATGGCGTGCTGCCTCGAACGCTGCATGTCGATCAGCCCTCGACGAAGGTCGATTGGTCCGAGGGGCATGTGCGGTTGTTGACCGAGGAGGTGTCGTGGCCGGTGGTTGATCGGCCGCGTCGTGTCGGTGTGTCCTCGTTCGGTATCAGCGGGACCAACGCACACGTCATCCTGGAGCAGCCCCCGGCCGTGGAGTCGGTGCCGGTGGTGAAGACCGACCCGGTGGGTGGGGTGCTGCCGTGGGTGGTTTCGGCACGCAGTGCTGCGGCTCTTGCCGGTCAGGCTGCCCGCCTGGCATCTCATGTGGCCGACCACGACCTCGACCCGACCGATGTCGGTTTCTCGCTGGCCAGCACACGTGCTGTGTTCAACCATCGCGCTGTTGTCCTGGGCGATGATCGCGACGGTGTCCTCGCGGGAGTACGGGCGCTGGCCGGGGGCGTGCCGGCTCCCGGTGTGGTGACCGGTCGCGTGGTATCGGGTTCGACAGGTGTGGTGTTTTCCGGTCAGGGTGCGCAGTGGGCGGGCATGGCTACTGAGCTGCGTGGTGCGTATCCGGTGTTCGCCGAGCATTTCGACGCAATCGTTGCCGAATTGGATCCGCTACTGGGGCAATCGGTTTCGTTGAGTGTGGCGTTGGCCGACGGTGATCTGGTCGATCGGACGGTGTTCGCGCAGGCGGGTTTGTTCGCGTTCGAGGTGGCGTTGTTCCGGTTGCTGGAATCGTGGGGTGTGCGTGCGGATGTGGTGGCGGGTCATTCGATCGGTGAGGTTGCTGCCGCCCATGTAGCCGGAGTGATGTCCTTGGTGGATGCGTGTGTGTTGGTGGCCGCGCGCGGCCGGTTGATGCAGGCGCTGCCTGCCGGTGGCGCGATGGTCGCTGTGGGTGCCTCGGAAGCCGATGTGCTGCCGTTGCTGGGTGGTGAGGTGTCGATCGCGGTGGTCAACGGCCTATCGTCGGTGGTGCTCTCCGGTGTCGAAGACGCGGTCCTGGCCATTGTCCAGGCGTGCATCGAGCGTGGTTGGCGGACGCATCGGTTGCGGATCTCGCATGCCTCCCATTCGGCGTTGATGGAGCCGATGCTGGCCGAATTCGCTTCGGCGATCGAGGGTTTGACGTTCACCCGCCCGAGCCTCGCATTGGTATCCACGGTGACCGGTGCCCGGATCGAGCACGAAATGATCGACCCGTCGTATTGGGTCGGGAATATCCGCAAGACAGTGCGATTCGCCGACGCTGTCACCACGATGGCGGATATGGGTGTGACCCGGTTCGCCGAGGTCGGCCCCGATGCGGTTCTGACCCCGATGATCGCTCAAACTCTCGACACCGCAACCGCAATCGCGCTGGCCAGACGCGACAACGCCGACCCCACGACTTTGCTGACCGGACTCGCCCGGCTATACGTCGCAGGCACGACAGTGGACTGGACGGCGTACCACGCCGGTAGCGGAGCAGTGAAAATAGATCTACCGACATACAGCTTCCAGCGCCGCCGCTTCTGGGTCGCGGGCCAACTGCACACCGGGGAGGCACACGCACTCGGTCTGCGGTCCACCGAACATCCCATGCTGGGCGCGGTGGTGGCGCAGCCGGAGAGCGGGGGTGTCCGATTCACCGGCCGCCTGTCCACGGCCACCCATCCCTGGCTGGCCGATCATGACGTGCTCGGTACCGTGCTGCTGCCCGGCACCGGATTCGTCGAGCTGGCCATCCACGCCGGAGACCAGGTCGACTGTCCGGAACTGGAGGAACTCACGCTGCTGGCGCCACTCGTGCTCCAGGGGCACGGCGGTGTACAGATCCAGGTGATCGTCGGTGACGGAGATGAGACCGGTCGCCGCCGGCTCGACATCTACTCGCGCAAGGATGATGACGATCCGTCGGTCCCGTGGACGCACCATGCGGAAGGCGCTGTGCGCCCGAGCCGGGAGACCGACGAAGCGGAAAGCTGGGCCGACTTCGCGCAGTGGCCACCGGTCGGTACCACGCAGGTGCTGCTGGCCGGCGCCTACGACGAACTCGCCGACAATGGGTACAACTACGGGCCTGCCTTCCAAGGTTTGGAAGCCCTCTGGCGCCGCGGCGAGGATCTCTTCGCCGAGGTTTCCCTGCCCGAGCAGACCGCTACCCAAGGCTATGGTGTCCATCCCGCATTGCTCGATGCGGCGATGCACGCACTGGCCTTCAGCCATCCGCAGGGCGTGGACGAGGACGCCGAGCGTCCGATCCTCGTACCATTCACCTGGTCTTCGGTGCGTTTGCACAGCGACGGCGCCCGGCGGGTTCGGGTTCGGTTGACCTCTCCGAAGGCGGGGACAGTCACCCTGACCATGGCCGATTCCGGTGGCGCGCCCATGCTTTCGGTGCAGTCCCTCGCAGTGCGCCCGCTGTCCCTCGAACTGCTCGCGGCCGCATCCCAGTCCGCACATGATGCGCTGTTCGAGGTCATTTGGCGGCCCGGTCCGGAGCTGCACTCCGTTGCGGGAGTCTCCTGGGCCGAGTGGGGCGCGGCGGAGTCGGCCTCGGTCCTCCTCTTCCGGCCCCCGCTCGACGGCGGTGAAGTGCCGGTCCGGCTGCGCACAGCTCTGCATCGCACGCTCGGCGTCATCCAGGAGTTCGCGCGCGACGAACGCTACGCCGCAAGCACTCTCGCCGTGATCACCGACAGCACGGCCGACCCGGCCGCGGCTGCGGTGTGGGGTCTGGTGCGCGCGGCGCAGGCGGAGAACTCGGGGCGGCTCGTGCTCATCGAGGCTCCCGCAGCGACAACGGCGGATCACCTGGTAGCAGCAGCGCTGACGGGCGAGCCGGAACTGAATGTCCATGCGGATGGGACGCGGGTGCCGCGGCTCATCCGCGCCGCGTCACCAGAATCGGAGCGGCCGACCCCCTGGGATCCCGAGCGGACTGTATTGATCACCGGTGGTACCGGCGGAGTCGGTCGCTATCTCGCCGAGCACCTGGTGCGCGAGCACGGTGTGCGACACCTGCTGTTGGTCGGCCGACGTGGACCAGCCGCCGCCGCGGATCTCATCGAGAAACTCAACGCTCTCGGCGCCGAGGTGCGCGTAGCCGCCTGCGATGTCGGAGACCGTGCAGCGCTGCGGGACCTGCTTGCCTCGATACCCGCGGAGCATCCGTTGGGTGGGATCGTCCACGCGGCGGGGGTTACCCACAACGGGCTGGTCGACAACTTGACGCCGGAGCAGATCGACTACTGCCTCGGTGCCAAGGCCGACGCCGCCTGGTACCTGCACGAGCTCACCAGTGCGGCCGGGCTGTCCGCCTTCGTGATGATCTCCTCGGTGGCAGGCTTGGTACCGCCCCCGGGTCAGGGCGGCTATGCAGCCGCCAACATGTTCCTCGATGCGCTCGCGGCCCACCGTCACGCCGAAGGCATGCCGGCCACCTCGCTCGCCTATGGCCTGTGGGAGTCCGACACCGGACTGACTCAGCGGCTCAGCCAGGCCGATCGGCAGCGTATGCGCCGCAGCGGTGTGCCGCCACTGGCTGCCGCCAAGGCGCTCGAGCTGTTCGACGCGGCATTGTCCACGGACCGTCCGGTACACGTACCGGTCGAGATCGACCTTGCCGCGTTGCGTGCTCTGGACGCGGTGCCCCCGCTGCTCAGCGACTTGGTCAAGCGGACCGGGCGTCGGCAGAGCACCGGAACACAGGATGTGGGGGCGCTTCGCAGACGACTGGCACAACTGTCCGAGTCCGAACAGGAACAGTGGCTCCGGACGCACGTCCTCGAGAACGTGGCGAGACTGCTGGGACACGAGAGCACTGAGGCACTCGACCCCGAGCGGGACTTCCTCGAATCGGGGTTCGACTCACTGGCCGCCATGGAGTTGCGCACCGCCCTCAGCGCTTCCACCGGCCTGACGCTGCCGACCGCCGCGATCTTCGATCACAAGACGCCGGCGGCACTGGCCCGATACCTGCAGAAGGAGCTCACCGCAGACTCACGAACCGACCATGAACCCGATGGTGCGGACGACTCGTTGTACGGGATGTTCCGTGGCGCGGTAGCGTCCGGCCAGGCCGGCAAGGGTTTCGCTTTGTTGCGGGCGGCGGCGGAGTTGCGTGAGCAGTTCTCCTCGGCCCACGAACTGGACCGAGTGCCGGTGCCCATTCGGCTCGCCGCGGGCTCCACCCTGCCACGCATCATTTGCCTCGCGCCGCCGCTGGCCACCGGCGGCGCACATCAGTACGCCCGGATCGCATCGCATTTGCGAACTGCCCGTGACGTTTTGGCGCTGCCGCCGATCGGTTGTCGGACGGGTGAGCCACTGCCGACGACGCCGACGGCGGCCGCGGAAGCCGTGACGCGCTCCGTCCTCGAGGCGGCGCAGGGAGATCCGTTCGTTCTGGTCGGATACTCCTCGGGCGGACTGCTGGCCTACCTCGTCACCGAGCACCTGGAAGCCGCTGGTGGCCCAACGCCCGACGGCGTGGTCCTGTTGGACACTTACAACGTCCACTACGACGGCGAATGGCTGCTTCGGGCGATGGCTGAACGCATGGTGTCGGCGGAGGCTACATTCGGTCGCTTCGACCAGGCCCGGCTGACCGGCATGGGCCGGTATGTGCAGTTCCTACAGGAGATGGTGCCCGGCTCCGTCGCCACGCCGACGTTGTTCATCCAGTGCGCCCAGAACTTCCTGGGGAGTTCATCGGATCGGGTGAACTGGCAGGCCGAACCGTGGGATTCGACGCATACCGTTGTTTCGGTACCGGCTGATCACTTCACGATCCTGGAGGACGGTTCAGTGGATGTCGCCGAAGCGATCGAGGGCTGGCTCGAGAGCTAGGAACAATGACCGGGTGGGCGCCATGCTCACCCGGTCATTGTGGCCCTAGCCCGACAGCGCTCGAGCGCAATGATCGCGGATCAACTGTCCTATCGGACGGCAATTCGCATCGATGAAGAAGTGGCCGCCCGGAAATGATTTCGCGAAGAAGCTTCCAGAGGTGTGCGAGCCCCATACCTCGATCTCCGCGAAACTGGCATCGGGGTCACGATCGCCGACAATTGCGACGATGGGGCTGCTGACCATCGCCTCCGGACTGCACTCGTAGGTCTCGATGGCTCGGTAGTCGTTCCGGACGATCGAGAGGATCAGCTCTCGAAATTCGGGATCCTCGAGCAACGCCGATGGGGTACCGCCGAACCGGACCAGTTGCTCAGCGAGTTCTCGATCGCCCAGCAGGTGCACTCGCAGCTCAGGTGGCGCCGCCGAAGGTGCGCGCCGACCGGAGGCGAACAGGATCTTCGGGCTCGCTCCCACCTCGTGCTCGAGCCGTCGGCATGCCTCGAAAGCCACGACAGATCCCATACTGTGCCCGAACAAGGAGAAATCCTGGGCATCCCCGACTGCTGCTACCAGCTCGGGCAGCAGGCCGTCGACGAGGTCTGAAATATTCCCGACGAGCGGTTCCCGTCTTCTATCTTGTCGCCCCGGGTATTGGACAGCGAGAACCTCATACTCTGACCCCACGCCTTCGGCCAATCGTCCGAAAGACATGGCGGATCCGCCGGCGTGCGGAAAGCAGACCAGTTTATGAGATCCGTTCCCCGGCGCAGGGGACAGGCGACGTAGCCAGCTATTACCCATAGGGTGGAGAGCCTTTCGTTTACGCGAGCTAGAGGCTCGATGGTGTGTGCTCGAGCCGCACCACCGCACTCCAAGGCCTCGACGAATTTTCGATCGGCTTGCGGGGATCCGGCTGTGGGAAGAGCATGATCGGCTTCATGAACCAGGGCAGCCGGTTGAACCGGTGTGCCGCCGAGACCAGAGGTTCCACGTCGTCGGCCGTCCAGCCGAGGGCGGCGAAGAAGCCGAGCGGATCGACCGGACCGAACTGCCATGGTGCGTTGGCCAGCAGTTCGGTGGTGGCCTTGCCCATTCGCTTCACAACCGCCTGGTTATTGACATCCAGTGCCCACCAAGCGATTTCAGGACGAGCCAGCGCGGCGGCCAAGCCGACGACATCGTCGTCGCTGAGGTAGTAGACCAGACCCTCGGTGAGCACCAGTGCCCGCTGTGCACCCGCGAGGGCCCCGTCCAGGAACTGCTGCCGCGCCTCGGGATCGGCGAGATCCACCGCCGTGCGGGTGAGTGCGCAGCGCGGCGACTCCCCGGCCAGCAGCTTGTTCTTCTCGGCGACCAATTCGGGGAGATCGGCCTCTATCCAAGGGAATTCGGCGGACAGCTCCAGCCGGTACGGGCGGGTATCCATACCCGCGGCCATATTGACCACCAGATCGCAGCCCTGCGCGACGGTCTTCAGGATCAGGTCGTCGATGAGCTTGGTCCGGGCGACCAGGCTCCAGCCATTGCGCATCAAGCGCGGCGCGCGGGCGGCTATGGCGTGGCCCCGCTCCCCGGCGACCCGGTCGGCGAGGGGATCGTGGAAGAGGGCATCGGGGCGCGCGGATTCGGCGGCCCGGTAGGCGGCCACCCAGCGGGCGGTGTCGGAAACATTGGTAACTAGTTCAGCGGTCTCGGCCACCAATGCAGTCTTGCACAGCAAAACGAAAAAGATAATTATGAGCCACGCGTATTTCAGAACTCTCGCAACGCCACGTACTGTGATGTTTTCGCCATTGCACACAGGGGTTTTGATGAACGCACGGTACGCGGTCAGGTGGGCAGCCGAGCACGGGGTGCCGCGGCTGGCATTGCGCGCGCAGCGCCGCTTGGGCGACCCGTTCGCCCGGCTGCTCAGTGGCGCGGAAGGCCGCAGCGATCCGTATTCGCTGATCGATCAGCTGCGTGGGACCGGCAGCGTGCATACCGGCCCGGTTGGCTACGCGACCTTCGATTACCGGCTGTGCCGGGAGATCCTGCGCGACAGAAGATTCGGCGCGCGCACTCCGATCGACCCCGCCGTGCCCGGCCCGCTGCGCCGCAATGCCGAGCGAGTCGTGTTGCCGCCCAACTTGACCGAGGCGCCATCGATGTTGATGCTCGACCCACCGGAGCACAGCCGGATGCGCAAGCCGGTCGCCTCCGCGTTCACCCCGCGCGCCGTCGCCCGGTTGGGCGACCGGGTGCGTGCGGTCACCACCGAACTACTCGACGCCATGTCCGCGCGCGGATCGGCCGACCTGATCGGCGATTTCGCCGCGCAGGTCCCCATTGCCATCATCGCCGAGATGCTCGGTTTCCCCGCTGCCGACCGCGAGCTGTTCCTGCGCTGGGGTGATGTGGTCACTCCGCTGCTGGACGTCGGGATCTCCCGGCGGACGCACGGACGCGCGATAGCCGCGACGGCGGCGATGAATGGTTATCTCGCCGCCCACATCGAGAAATTGCGCCGCGAACCCCGCGAGAACATCTTCAGCGTCCTGGTGTCCTCGGGCGATCTGAGCACCACCGAGCTGATTGCCAACGCGAACCTGCTGATGGCCGCTGGCTTCGAGACCACGGTGAACGTGATCGGCAACGCGATCCCGCTCCTGTTTTCCCACCCCGACCAGCTCGACCTCTTGCGCGCCGAGCCGCAGCGCTGGCCCGGCGCGATCGAGGAGGTGCTGCGGTTCGACCCGCCGGTGCAGATAGCCGCTCGCCGAGTCCTGGAACCGGTGGATCTCGGTGCGGGCGTTCACCTTCAGCCAGGAAAGTCGATCATCGTGTCCCTGGCAGGCGCCAACCGCGATCCCGCGCACTTCCCCGACCCGCATCGATTCGACATCGCCCGGACCAACGCCAAGGAGCACCTCTCGTTCGGCTCCGGCATCCACGCGTGCATCGGCGCGAGCCTGGCCAGGCTGGAAGCGGCACACGCGCTACCTGCCCTGTTCGAACGCTTCCCCGACCTGCGCCTCGATGGCGAACCCAGCCGCCGCGGCCTGTCCACCCTGCGCGGTTACCAGCACATGCCGGCTCGACTGGGTCGACCGGCGGGGGCGCGGGCTGTCCCGTCCATGGCATCCGGCGACCGCGTACCCGGCAGCTGACAGCTGGGACGGGCGCTCGGCTCTTCCAGCGATACCGGGGTCTGGACCCATTGTCGGCGGCCGGTGGACATCCGGTGCCGAGCCATCGGAATTTCGATGTCTCGAATAGCCGATTCTATTGGTCAACCTTGATCGGGCGGGTCTACCTTCGACCATGTCGCCGCTGCCGAATCGAGCACAGAATGTCAGCTCATCCACTGCGTGGAGGACTCGAACCAGCGCGACGGCAACTCGGAGAGCGAGCCCGCTGCCCGGGCTCAGAACGACGGAGACAACCCATGTCGAAGATCCTTTTCGTGATGACCGGCGTCGACTACTGGACGCTGGCCGATGGCACCGAGCACCCGACCGGCTTCTGGGCCGAGGAGTTCGTTGTGCCCTTCCAGGCGCTGAAGGCCGCGGGTCACGAGATCGTGGTGGCCACCCCCGGCGGCGTAGTGCCGACGGTGGACAAGGGCAGCCTCGCGCCCGAGGCCAACGGCGGTCAGGAGATCGCCGACCAGCGGGCGGGCGTGCTCGCCACCAGCACCGAGCTGAACAACCCGAGCAAACTGGCGGAGGCCGACCTCGCCGACTACGACGCGGTGTTCTACCCCGGTGGCCACGGCCCGATGGAAGATCTCGCCGTCGATGCCACCTCCGGCGAATTGCTCAGCGCCGCACTGGATTCCGGTAAGCCGCTGGCCGTGGTGTGCCACGCGCCCGCCGCGCTGCTCGCCGCGACCAAGGCCGACGGCAGCAATGCCTTCGCCGGTTACGCCCTGACCGGATTCACCAATGTCGAAGAGACGCAGGCGGGTTTCGCCGATAAGGCCAAATGGCTGCTGCAGGACCGGCTGGTCGAGATCGGCGCCGATTTCCGCGAGGCCGATCCGTGGACCCCGAATGTGGTGGTCGACCGCAACCTGATCACGGGCCAGAATCCGGCGTCCTCGGCCGGTGTCGCCGAAGAACTGCTGAAGAAGCTGTCCTGATCATGGCCCCCGACCGGCTCGCGGAGGTGCTCGACGCGACCTATGCGTGCCTGACCCGCTACGGGGTGCGGCGCACCACGGTCGACGACATCGCCGCCACCATGGGGGTGTCCCGGTCGGCGGTCTATCAATATGTCCGCAGTAAGGACGATGCCGTCCGGCGGCTCGCCGAACGCCTGCACACTCGGGCGCTCGCGCGGGCCGAGACCGCCGCTACCACGGAAAGTCCTGCGGCCCAACGCATTCGCGGGGTATTGGCGGCCAAACTAGAGCTGGTGCTGCAACTGAAGGGCGATTCTGCGCACGGGACCGAATTGCTCGACCACAAGGCACGCCTGTTCGGCGATATCTGCACCGCATTCACCACCGACCTGCGCGAACTGCTGGTCGGACTGTTCACCACGGCGGGCACCGTCGAGCAGGTGTCGCCCGCGGCGGCCGCCGATATCTGTATCGCCATGGTGATCGGTCTGGAATCCGCGCCCCGGGCCCGGCGGCTGTTCGACCCCGCCGTTACCGCACTGCTCGGCGGGTTGCTCGCGGCACCAGGCGGGTCGGGTCAGATATCTATCTCGACGTCGGTGAGCGGGTAGGCGACGCAGGAATGGGTGTAGCCGAACCGGCTGTCGGACAGGCGCAGTCGCGCTTCCTCGGCATTGTGGATCTCGCCCTTGCAGATCCGCACGCGGCACAGGCTGCACTCGCCGGATCGGCAGGCGGCCTCGGGCCGGATGCCCTGATCTTCCAACGCGTCCAGCAACGGTCGGTTGCGTGGTGTGCGGAACGAGGTGGCGCCCACGGTGACGGTCACTTCTTCGGTCGCATCGAGTCCGGCGGGCCAGTGTGGTTGTGCGGTGGGGTCGGCGGGCGCGCCATTGGCCTCGAAGCGAATCCGGCGGCGGCGCTGTCCCAGCGACATGAGTTGTTGCAGCGCATAGGGATACAGCGCCTGCGGACCGCATACGTACACCATCCGATCGCGCAGTTCACCGACCAGCGCGGTGATCGTCTCGGCGGTCAGGAATCCGGTCCGTCCGTGCCAGCCGGGATTCGGTTCGGCGATCACGTAATCGACGCGGATATTCGGGTGCGCGGCGGCGATCGTGTCGAGTTCGCCGCGGAAGATGATGTCATCGGCCGACCGTGAGCCGTAGACGAGGTGGAAGCCACGGCCCAGCCCATTGTCGACGATATCGCGAATCATGCTCAGCGCCGGGGCGACTCCCGATCCACCCGCCAGGAACACCACGTCATCGCCATGGAAGAGCGGATTGTGGTGGAAGGTGCCCAGCGGACCGGTGGTGCTGAGGCGGTGTCCGATCTCGATGGTGTCGATGAGCAGATTGCTGATCCGGCCGCCGGGTACCCGGCGCACGGTCAGGTCGTAGTGGTCGAGTCGGGCCGGGCTGGAGGAAATCGCAAACGGCCTGCTGGTGCCGTCGATGAAGACGTTGACGTACTGTCCGGCCAGGAATGGCGGGAGTGGAACCGAATCGGCCGCCGCGATCCGGAAGGTCTTGCTGGTGGCGGTTTCCGCCATCACGTCGGTGACCACCACCCGCAACCGCTTGGGGTGGTATGCATCGACGGTCCGGTGGGTTTCGTCGTGATAGTCGCGGGCGTCGGGTGTGCGTGCGGCGATCTCGGCGAGGATTTCGGCGGTGCCGCCGAAGCGGTCGGCGAGTGGGTGTGTCACGAAAGATGCTCCCTTCAGGCGGCTTTGGTGCGAAGCAGGCGGCGGGCGACGCGGGCACCGGCTTCGAGGGTGGGCTGGAAGCCGCCGATGCCAGCCCAGGATCCGGCCAGATGCAGTCCGGGGACGTGGGTCCGGCGCTCGCTGTTGCGGAACAGCCAGCTCTCGGTGGCGTCCTGGTCATAGCCGTAGATGGCGCCGCCTGGGTGGCCGAGGTAGCGCATCATTGTCAAAGGTGTTGCGACATCGACCTCTTCGATGGCGTCGCGGATGCCGGGTGTGATGTGTTCGACCACATCGAGCAGGGTCTCGGCATAGGCGAATTTGGTCCTCGCGTAGTCCTGCGGCGCGATGTTGTCCCATGCGTCGGCGTACTGCAGGGTCATCAGGCTGATATGGGTCGCGCCGGATGGGGCGAAGCCGATGGGAGCGACGTCGTAGGAGGAGACGCAGACCCCGCGTGCTGGTTCGAGCGTGTGCCAGGAGGCCTGGGTGCGGTCGTCATCGGCGTCGCGATTGATGAAGCTCGTGCTGGCGGTGAAGCCCAATTCCGCTGGGGTGGCGGCCAATCCCATATGCAGTACGAAGCCGGAGACGCCGATGCGGCGGCTGGCGAGATCATCGCGGACGGCCGCCGGCACGATATCGCCGAGCATCGCGTAGGTGACCGGCAGCGAAGCATTCGAGACGATATCGGGCGCGGTGACCTCCTGCCCGTCCTCCAGCCGGACGCCGATGGCCCGGCCCGCCTCGGTGCGGATGGCGTCGACGGCGGTATTGAACCGGACCTCACCGCCCGCGCGCAGGAACGAATCCAGAATGGCGGTCGACATGGCCTGGGATCCGCCGCGCACATGCCACGGCTTGAATTCGAAATAGGCGAACAGCGTCAGCGCCAGATCCTGGAAGGGCAGCTTCGACGGCGGCTGGCCGAGGTAGGTCCAATAGATACCGAGCGCGCACTTGAGCGCTTCGTCTTCGAAGTACTCATCCAGCACCTGCCGAAGGGGGCGCAGCCCGTAGGTGAACAGCGTCGGATCGATCTCCTCGGCGGGCATGCCGCGCTTGGCTGCGATCTGCCAGAAGGCGACCGCCTTGACCAGATCGAAGAAGGCACGAGCCCGAGATCCATTGCCGGGGAACGCTTCTTCGATCGTCGTGATGGCGCCCTCCCAGTCCGCGGGCAGTGTCAGGTCGAGCTGCCCGGGAATCACCGCCCGGTACAGGTCGTGTTCCTGCACGAATTCCAGCTTGTCGGCGATATCGAGCTGCCGGAACAGGCCCTCGCGCAAGGAGACCGGCTGCCCCTCGACACCCACCCCGGACAGCTGGTGCAGTGCGACCTCGAATTCGAAGCGCCCGCGCCGAAACGAAGTACCGCAGCCGCCCGGGATATTGTGGCGCTCCACCAGCAGCGTGCGCGCGCCCGCCCGCTGCAGCGTGGCGGCCGCGGTCAGACCGGCATTGCCCGCGCCGATCACAATGGCGTCGAAATCGCTCATGCGTCTGCGCCTTTCGGCCGCGTGGCGGCGTAGGCTTCGGTTTGGATCTGCTCGAATTGCGCGCCCATCGCCTCGGCCAGTGCAGTCGCCGCCGAGAGCGGGCGCACCATCACCATGAAGTCATCGATCTTGCCGTCGGCGTCGAAGTGCAGGAAGTCGCAGCCGGTGAGCTGCTTGCCATTGACCTTCGCCTCGAAGACGAACGCGTGATCGCGCCCGTTCGGGTCGGCGATCTCGCGCACGTAGTGGAAGTCCTCGAATACTCGCAGGACGCCGCGCAGGATCGCGGCGGTGATCGCTTTACCCGGATAGGGCTTGAACGCGACCGGGCTGGTGAATACGACATTGTCGGCCAGCAGCGCCTCGATGGCGGCCGCGTCGCGGGTCTCGACGGCCGTGCGGAAGGGGTGCATCTCTCACCTTCATACTCAATTTGTTGACTATTTGGCTCAAAGATTAGCGAGGAACAGGCACGAGTGTCCATAGCTGAGTAGACAATATTTTGAATAATCGCCGAGGTGATAACCTGACCCGATGGCATTACGCAATGCGGTGCTGGCCGCGCTCATCGAAGGGGAGGCCTCCGGCTACGACCTGGCCAAGGGCTTCGACGCGTCGGTAGCCAACTTCTGGATGGCCACTCCGCAGCAGCTGTATCGCGAACTCGACCGGATGGCCGAGGAAGGGCTGATCCGAACGCGGGTCGTGCAGCAGGAGCGCAGGCCGAACAAACGATTGCACTCGCTCACCGAGGCGGGGTGGGCAGCCTTGCGCGCCTTTACCGCCGAGGAGCCGAAGCCCACGGCCATCCGGGACGAGCTGATGGTCAAGGTGCAGGCGGTGGATGTCGGCGACGGGGCGGCCGTGCGCGCCGCGATCGCCGAGCGCAAACAGTGGGCCGCGGCGAAATTGGCCCGCTACGAACGACTTCGGACGCGGCTGCTCGACGGCCGCACCGAACAGGCATATCTGCTGGAGGCCGACCATATCGGCCCATATCTCACGCTGATGCGCGGTGTGTCCTTCGAACAGGAGAACATCCGCTGGGCGGAACTGGCGCTCGCCGTTATCGACCGACGACTCGGCGCGGCGCAGTCCTAGTCCGGCGGCCGGGGGCAGCCTTACCTCCGCTTTCGCGGCGAATATCGCGGCTAGGGGTGGTTGGTGCTCGAGCCCTGCCGCGCCGCTGCCGGACCGGCGGGCGGGCTTCCAACGGCTCAGCTGCCTGGGCGGGTGGGCGGACCGTCCATGGGCCTGCCCATACCGGATCCGTTCAGGCCGTTGGTGCTGCCGCCGGGGCCGCCGCCCTGTGGGCCGGGGCCACCGTTCATGCCGTTCGGTGCGCCGGTGCTCGTGCCGACGGCGGTCGCAGTATTGGTGCCGTCGGTCTGGGTGCCCCGAATGGTCACGGTGTCACCGACTTTCACGCTGGTCGTGCCGGTGGTGGTTGCGGTGATGGTGTAGGTCTGGGTGTAGTCGTCGGCGCTCTTGGCGGTGACGGATGTGCTGGAAAGCGCGGTGATGGTGCCGGTTTGGGTCAGTTCGGTGCGATAGCCGCCATTGCCGTCGGAGACGACGACCTGGCCGTGCAGCGGCGGGCCGGTCATGGCACCGCCGGGACCGGCGCCGATCTGGCCGGGCTGGCCGTTCATGCTCATCCCCGGTCCGCCGGGGCCTTGGTTGCCACCGTTGTCACTGGACGACGCCGCATAGATGATGCCGCCGCCCGCCGCGGCGATCACACCGGCGATACCCACGGCGGCCAGGGTCTTTCGGGTCGACCAGCCGGTTGAGGACGGGGGAGTCGGCGCGCCCCAGGTCGGGTCCTGGTCGGGCGGGGGCTGGTGGATGAGGGTGGTCATGCTGGGTGCTCCTCTGCGGTGACGGCCGGTGCGCGCCGGTCCGGGTAGTCCTGGTCGGGGTCAACCGTCGTCGGCGAAATTAGGTGCGAGCTGTGGGCGAGGTCAGGATCGGCTATGTCCGATTCGGCGCACAGCAAGTTCACAGCCGGGCCATAGCCGCTGCCGAGCCACCGCCCGGAGTATGAGGCCCATGTCCACGATGACCTCTGGAAACAGCCCGGCCAACCGGACTGCCATGCGGCGCGCCGACGGCAGTCCGATCAATGTGCTCGTCGTCGATGACGAACCGGTCCTGGCCGAGATGTTGTCGATGGCGCTGCGATACGAGGGCTGGGAGGTCGGCACGGCCGGTGATGGGCGCACGGCGGTAACCAGGGCGCGCGAGACCAGGCCGGATGTGGCGGTGCTCGATGTGATGCTGCCCGATATGACCGGACTCGAGGTGCTCGGCAAGCTGCGCGCGCAGGTTCCGCATCTGCCGGTGCTCTTGCTGACCGCGAAGGATTCGGTGGAGGACCGGATCGCGGGGCTCACCGCGGGCGGTGACGACTACGTCACCAAGCCGTTCAGCATCGAAGAGGTGGTGCTGCGGTTGCGGGCGCTGCTGCGCCGCACCGGGGTGGCGAGCGAGAACGGCGGCGCCCAGATCGTGGTCGGTGATCTGGTTCTCGACGAGGACAGCTATGAGGTCACCCGGGCCGGTACCCCGATTGTGTTGACGGCCACCGAATTCGAACTGCTCCGGTTCTTCATGCGCAACCCGCGGCGGGTGTTGAGCAAGGTGCAGATTCTGGATCGGGTCTGGAGTTACGACTTCGGCGGCCGGTCCAATATCGTCGAGCTCTACGTGTCGTACCTGCGCAAGAAGATCGATAGCGGTCGGGCGCCGATGATCCATACCCTGCGCGGAGCCGGATATGTCCTCAAGCCCGCGGGCTGAGGTGCGCCGCCTGCGGTCGCCGCGACGGTGGTCGCTGCGGGCCAGGCTGCTGGTCGGGCAGGCGCTGCTCCTGGTGACCGTGGTGGTCGGCATCGGCGCCGCGACCGAGTTCGCGCTGCAACAGTTCATGGTGCATCAACTCGATACCCAGCTGATCGATGTGCAGAAGCGCTCACTCGGCGATTCCGGTGGCGGTCCCAGCCTGGGGCCGCCGCCCGGTGGGTCTTCCGGTAACCAGTCCGCACCCCCGCCCCCGCCGCCGCATCCGCAGAGCACCGGACCGGGGCCGGAATTCCTCGACCGGCGCGGCATCCAGCCCGATGCCGTGGGTGCGATCGTCGATCGGGGCACGGTCACCGCCGCGGGCCGGATCGGCAGCGACGGCATACAGGACGCGCTATCGGATGCCGCCCGCCGACAGCTTGCCGCGGTGGCGGCCAACGGCAGGGCGAGCACCGTCGATATCGACGGTGCGGGCCGCTATCGCGTGATCGCAGACCGGACCTGGCAGGGCACAACGGTGGTCACCGGGCTGCCATTGGCATCCGTGGACGAGACGCTCATGCGGGTGTTGTGGGTGCTGGTGATCGTTACCGTGATCGTGCTGGTGTTCGCGGTCACGGTGGGTATCTGGCTGATTCGCCGCGCGCTGGCGCCGCTGGACCGGGTCGCGGCCACCGCCGCGCGCGTGGCCGATCTGCAGTTGGATCGCGGGGAGGTCACCCTGCCGGTGCGGGTGCCACGAGACGATGCCGATCCGCATACCGAGGTGGGGCAGCTCGGCTCGGCCGTCAACCGGATGCTGGATCACATCACTGGCGCGCTCTCGGCCCGACACGCCAGTGAGACGCGGGTCCGGCAATTCCTCGCCGACGCCAGCCATGAACTGCGCACTCCGCTCGCCGCCATTCGCGGCTATGCCGAACTGGCGCAACGCAAACGGGCGGAGGTACCCGGTGAGGTGGCCAATGCAATGGGCCGGGTGGACTCCGCGGCCCGGCGGATGTCGGCGCTGGTCGAGGACATGCTGTTGCTCGCTCGGCTGGATTCCGGCCGCCCGCTCGAACACGAGGCGGTCGATCTGACCCAGCTCACCGTGGACGCGGTGAGCGACGCACATGTCGCCGGACCAGAGCAGCAGTGGGATCTCGACCTGCCCGACGAACCCGTGGTAATCGTCGGCGACGCCGCCCGATTGCATCAGGTGCTGACCAACCTGCTGGCCAATGCCCGGGTCCATACCGGTCCGGGGACCACGGTCGTCACGGCGCTGGCCTTCGATGGCGACGGCGGTGCGGTGCTGCGGGTCGTCGACGACGGGCCCGGCATTCCAGAAGCGTTGCAGCCGGAGATCTTTCAGCGATTCGCCCGCGGCGATACGTCGCGCTCGCGGCGCGCGGGGAGTTCCGGACTCGGTCTGGCGATCGTGGCCGCGGTGGTGAAGGCACACGGCGGTGCGATCACGGTGGACAGCATGCCGGGCCGCACCGAATTCACCGTGCGGTTGCCCGCAGATCCGGCGGCGATCAGCACCCGACCTCCGATCGATGGGCTCACGGCGGGCAACAGCGCCCAGCCCGCACAGACAGTGCACAGCAATCGCAAATATCGGACCCACGTCCGCAGATCAGGATCGGAAATATGACTACCGCTACCGAAGCGCCCGTATGGCGCGCCGACCGCGCCGAGCCGGATGGCTCGATACGGCAGCAAACCCGATGGACCCGACTGCTCTTCGGCTCCCGCGACCAGCCCCGCTGGGCCCGTCCCGGCCTGTGGACACTGCTGGCGGTGACCGCCGTCCTCTATCTGTGGGGGCTGAGCCGATCGGGCTGGGCCAATGAGTTCTACGCGGCAGCCGTGCAGGCGGGCACCCAGAACTGGAAGGCGCTGCTCTTCGGTTCGCTCGACGCCGGTAATGCCATCACCGTCGACAAACCGCCGGCCGCGCTGTGGGTCATGGGGTTGTCGGGGCGGTTGCTCGGATTCAGTTCCTTCTCGATGCTGCTGCCGCAGGCGCTGATGGGTGTGGCATCGGTCGGGCTGGTGTACGGTGCGGTCCGGCGCTGGAACGGTCCGGCCGCAGGATTGCTCGCCGGGGCCACACTGGCGCTGACTCCTGTTGCGGCACTGATGTTCCGGTTCAACAATCCGGACGCATTGCTGGTGCTGCTGCTGGTCGCGGCGGCCTATTGCACGGTGCGCGCCACCGAGCGCGGCAGCGGACGATGGCTCGCATTCGCCGGTGTCGCGGTGGGCTTCGGCTTTCTCACCAAAATGATGCAGGCGTTCCTGGTGCTGCCAGCACTCGGCCTGGTGTTCCTCGTCGCCGCGCCGATCACCTGCTGGCGCCGAATCGGCAAGCTGGTCGGCGCTTTCGCGGCCATGGTGATCTCGGGTGGCTGGTTCGTCGCACTGGTCAGCTTGTGGCCGAGTGATTCTCGGCCGTATATCGGTGGATCGACCGACAACAGCCTGCTCGAACTCGCGCTGGGCTACAACGGCCTCGGCCGGGTACTCGGCGGATCCGGCAACGGTGGTGGCCCGGGTGGTGGTCCGGGTGGTGGTGCCAACACCGGTTTCGGTGGCAGCATCGGCATTACGCGGCTGTTCGGGGATTCGATGGGAACCGAGATCTCCTGGCTGCTGCCCGCCGCGCTGATCGGTCTGATCGCGGGCCTATGGTTCACCCGCCGCACGCCGCGCACCGGGCGGACCCGTGCCGCCCTGCTGCTGTGGGGTGGTTGGCTGCTGGCGACCGGCGTCGTATTCAGCTACATGCAGGGCACGATGCACCCCTACTACACCGTGGCCTTGGCGCCCGCGATCGCCGCACTGGTGGCGGTCTCGGTGACCGAGCTGTGGCGGGGCAGGCGATTCCGGACGGCGCGCATCGCGCTCGGTGTCATACTCGCGACGACCGCCGTCTGGAACTTCATCCTGCTCGACCGCACACCCGACTGGTATCCGGCCTTGCGCTGGATCGTGTTGATCGGATCGATCGTGATCGCCGCGATCGTGATTGTCGGCGCCCACCAACTCGGCAGGTCGACCGCGGTGGTCGCCATCGCCGGTTTGCTGTCCGGACTGGCCGGAACCGCGGCGTACACCATCGACACCGCGGCGACATCGCACAACGGTTCGATCCCGACCTCGGGGCCGAATAGCGGTCGCGGAATGAGTGGCGGACCGGGCGGCCCCATGGACGGCGGCGATTTGGCGCCCGCCCGAGCCGAATCGACCACGGCTGGAACAACTTCCGATGCCGCAACACCAGGAAGCAACGATGCCGATGGGTTCCGCCCGGGTGACGGCGGCGGACCTGGCGGCTCGACGGCGAACAACACGGCGCTGCAACAGCTGCTGAAGAACACCGACAATCGTTGGGGCGCGGCAACAGTGGGCGCCCAATCGGCAGGCAGTCTCGAATTGTCCACCGGCACTTCGGTCATGGCCATCGGCGGCTTCACCGGCGGCGACAACTCGCCCACCTTGGCCCAGTTCCAGCAGTACGTCGCCAATGGCGAGATCCACTACTTCATCGCGGGCGGCATGGGCGCTCCGGGCGGCGGCATGGGCCCGGGCGGCGGATCGGGCAGTGCCAGCGAAATCACCGCATGGGTCAAGGCCAACTTCACTGCGATAACCGTCGGCACGACCACGGTCTACGACCTCAGCCTGCCGCTCACGTCCTGAGCATCGGCCGTATTGTACTGCGGCGCAATCGCTTCCGCCGAAATCCTTCTCGGTGATGGGAAATCCGCGGAAGTGGACGTTAGATGAACAATTGGTTTCTCAGAAGTGTTGCCGCGCAACAATAGTTGCGTCATGCTGAGAGCATGGCCACACGGTCGAAGATGCGGCCGAGTCGGCCAAGGTGGGGATCAGAGGATCCATGGGGGTGCTGTCCGCGCCCCGTTCAATTGTTGCGCCGGTTCGGTGCGAGTCCTTGGCGGCGTCGCATCGGGTGGTTTCTGGCAGTCATTTTCGTGCTCTTCGTCTTTCCCGGCGTCGTCGGGGCGGTGGCCAGTGCGCAGTACCAGGCCGCCGCCACCGGCAGCGGTGTTTCCCAAATCGACGGGCTCAGTTGGATGCACATCCGGGACTCGTCCGGGGTGCCGCTGGCCAACTATTCGTTCGCGACCGACCACGGCGGGGTGCTGAACCCGGGCGCGACCATCCTCTGGGCCATCCTCGGCTTCCTATTCATCGGCTACATCGCCATCGTGACGACCGCGATCTGGTTGATCGGGAATGCTTTGAGCTTCCAGTGGCTCAATATGTTCAGCTCGGCGCTGACCGGCGTCGCGGACCGGCTGACCGGTCAGATCGCGACACCCATGATGCTGATCACCGCGGCGACGATCGGTGCGTTCTGCGTCGCCTGGTTCTGGATGCGCGGCTATCACGCCAAGGCGGTGCTGCAGATCGTGACGATGCTCGGGGTGGCGGTCCTGGGCCCGGTGTTCCTGGCCGAACCGCTCGCCGATGTGCTGTCCCCGGACGGATTGCTCACCAAGGGCAGGGATTTGGGCATTTCGGTCGCAGCCGGTTTGAACGGCAATAACAATCCGAATCCGAATCAGCTGGTCACCACCATGCAGCGCGATCTGGCGGACAACTTCGCGCGCCGCCCGGTCCAGGTGTGGAATTTCGGGCATGTGGTCGACGAGCAACCGGCATGCCGCTCGGCGTGGTCCGCGGGGATGGCCGCCGGTGACGACGATCGGGTCCGCAAGGGCATGCAGTCCTGCGGCGACTCCGCCGCCTACGCCAAGGCGCAGAATCCGAGCATGGGTCAGGTCGGCACCGGCCTGATGCTGTTGATCTGTGGTGGCATCCTGCTGGTCTTCGCGGTGGTGCTCGGGATCAGGGTGATCAAGGCCGCCCTGGACACGATCTATCACGGGTTCATGTCGATATTCGGTTTCGCCGCAGGCGGATTCGTATACGGACCGACGCAGACATTTCTGGTCCGTAATCTTGTCGACAGCATTGTCGGGGCCGCCAAGATGACGGCCTACACCATCTTCCTCGGCGTCTATGTGCTGTTCATGGGCAATCTGTTCGCGCAGGCCAAGGGCGAGACCATGGCGGTAATCGTGATCGCGGGCACCGCCGAGATCGTGGCCGTTTCGCAGCTGAAACGCCTGAGCCGCGGCCTGGATCGGGGCAATGACTGGATCGCCAACCGGTTCGCGCTGGCGATCCAGGGTGGCCGCGCGCCCGGGGGTGGCAGCGGCGGCACGGCTTTGGGGATGGGAACCATGCAGGCCAGGGGCGGTGGGTCGGGGTCAGGACTGATGTCCGGCCTGGCCGCGATCAACACCGCCAACACCTCTCCGGTGGTGGCCTGGTTGGCGATGCGGACGAACCGACCGCTGGATCCCAACGCGCGACTGCGCAAGCAAGCCGAGCTGGTCAATATGCAGATCGCGGCATCGCGTATGACTCTCCACCAGCAGGAGGAACTGCTGGCCGCGCGAAACGTCCTCGACACCAAGGCCACATCGCGCGCGGACGATTACGGCGGCATGGGCCACTATGTGGGCCGGGCTCACGGGTGGGATGGTCTCGGCGATATGGATGCGAGTTACCAGGGCAAGATGGGCTCGATGAACCGGCTCGGTGTCAACGAGACGACGGTCGGCAATATCGCGTCCGTTCACGCGATTCAGAAGGCGAGCACGCCGCCGAACACGTACGAGTTCGCGCCGCGGGCGAAGGCGAACGCCGCCTTGCAGGCGGCGGTGAATCGTCCCGGCTCGGGCATCATGGAAGAATTGGCTGGCCAGGCGCATGTCGCGGTCTATAACTTCCGCAACAACGCCCCAAGGCCGATGCGGAACACGCTCGTCGACCAGGTCCTTATCGACGACGTCAACACGGCCATGGAGCGGGGCCAGAGGCTCGACCAGGCCATCGCTCCGGATCGTTGGGCAGACGCGGATAAGGCGACGCTGCAAACAATCGGATTCAATCTCGCGAACAACGCCTACGAGGCCGTGAACACGTGGGCGTTCAACATGACGGATCAAAATCTCGCCGCCGCCGTGGCCGCACACGAGCATGCGCACATGTTCGATGGCCTCACCGATGGCCTGGTGAATGATCCGTGGGGCGGCCTGAGGATGCGGAACCTGAACATCCAACCGGATGACCCATTCGCGCAGCGAAGCTGGCGAAGTGTGCAGTAACCCCGAGGGTTGGCGGCGGTTGCTGTTGGGCACTAGAACCTTACGGCTCGTCAGTTATTGTGTGGGCCTATCGTTCGAGTACCCGAATGATCGTGAGGCTCACTGTGCAGGACAGGGCACCTACCACCTTTCAGGAACTACGTGCCCTACTGCAGGTGCGGTTGCCCGAATTAGCCGACGGTCAACAGCGCATAGCCAGGCTGGTTTTGGACGATCCGGAGGGTACCGCCTTCCGGAGCATCGGCCGCAGCGCCGAACTAGCGGGCGTGCATCGCTCCTCGCTGGTGCGGTTCGCGACCATGCTCGGACTACCCGGTTATCCGGCTCTGGTCGAGCTATGCCGCAGGCAACTGGCCGCGGAGGCGCATCTGGTGCGTAGGCCGGCTGGCGCACCGCCACCCTCCTCGAACGACGAATTCTTCGATGCGATCACCGAATACGATACGAACAATCTGACCCGCACCTTCGCGCGGATCGATCGCGACGACTGGGACCGGGCGGTCGAGACACTCGCGACCGCGTCGGCCGTCCACATCATCGGTCTGCGGCGCAGTCTGGCCGTTGCCTATTCGGCCGACCATCTGCTGCGAATGATCCGGCCACGGGTCCGACAGCTGGGGGCCTCGGCCCGCCTGCTGACCGATGAACTGCGCGATATCGAGCCAGGCGATGCGCTCATCGCGGTGTCGATCCGCCGGTACAGCAGCGATACCGTGCGCACGGTCGAGTACGCGCGCCGCCGCGGTGCCACCACGATCGCGCTCACCGACGATCCGTCCTCCCCGCTGGCCCGCATTGCCGATCTGACGTTCTACGTCGAGACCGGCTCGGTCACGGTGCTGCGTTCGCTCACCGCATTCACCGGACTCGTGCACGCGCTGGTCACCGCCGTCGGGTTGCGCCTGGAATCCGTGAGCGCCGATACCGATATCCTCGACGACCAATTGTTCGAATAGCCGCACGGCCGCAGCGGCGATCGACGATAACGCCGCCGTCACCATCTCGAACGTCGCCGCAGCTCAGCGCCGCGTTTGCCGCTCCGGCTCCCGGGTACCGCTGTGATATGACGCCCATCCATGACCTCCGGGGGCTGGGTCTACCCGAGTCGATCTCGGTCGCGCTGTTCGATCTCGACGGCGTGCTGACCGACACCGCGGCAGTGCACCGGCGGGCGTGGAAGTTGGTATTCGACGAATTCCTGTCCGGTCGCGGCCATGGCGCGTTTTGGCCGTTCTCCAATGAGGACTATCTGGGCTATGTGGACGGCCGCTCGCGGGCGGACGGTATCCGGGAGTTCCTGAAGTCGCGGGGGATCACCCTGTCCGAAGGCGAGCCCGATGCGTTGCCGGGGGAGCCGAGTGTCGCGGGGCTCGGCAATCGAAAGAATCGACTGCTGTTGTCATTCCTCGAACGTGACGGTGTCCATACCTATCCGGGGTCGGTGAAGTATCTGGCGGCGGTGCGCGCGGCCGGGGTGAAGACGGGTGTGGTGACCGCATCGGCGAATGCCGCCGCGGTGTTGTCGGCCGCGGATCTGGGCCGGTTCATCGATGTCTGTATCGACGGGCTGGAGATCGCGCGCCGCGGATTGCGCGGCACACCCGCGCCGGACGCATTTCTCGCGGCCGCGCAAGCCCTGGACGCGAAGCCGGAACAGGCGGCGGCGTTCGAGGACGGCGTCGCCGGGGTGACGGCTGGTCGAGCCGGTCGTTTCGGATACGTCGTCGGCGTCGATCGAGACCGCGATGCCGGGCATGCCGAGGCGTTGCGCCGGGCCGGGGCGGATGTGGTCGTCACCGATCTGGCCGAACTCGGGAAAGTAGCGATGAATACCGACCGAGCCGAGCCGCAGCTACCCGATGGGCGGGCACCACACCGTAGGTAGCGGTACGAAGGAGCGGGCATGGCGTTCACCGAATCCGAGTACTGGTTGGGCAGACTGGTTTTTCAGCACGGCCTCGCGGTCATCTATCTGATCGCGTTCTCGGCGGCGGCGCGGCAATTTCGAGCGCTCATCGGTGCGCGGGGGATGTTGCCGGTGCCCGAGTACGTCCGGCGGGTTTCCTTCCGCCGCGCGCCGAGCATCTTCCAGCTGCACTACTCGGACCGCTACTTCGCCGCCGTCGCCTGGTCCGGCGCGGCGCTGTCCGCCGCGATAGCGGCCGGTGCGCTGCATCTGGTGCCGCTGTGGGGCGCGATGCTGATGTGGGCGGTGCTGTGGGTGCTGTATCTGTCGATCGTCAATGTCGGACAGGCGTGGTACTCGTTCGGGTGGGAGTCGCTGCTGCTAGAGGCCGGGTTCCTGGCTATCTTCCTCGGCAACGATCGGGTGGCGCCGCCGGTGCTGGTGTTGTGGCTGATCCGCTGGCTGCTGTTCCGGGTGGAGTTCGGCGCCGGGTTGATAAAGATGCGCGGGGACTCCTGTTGGCGGGATCTGACCTGCCTGTACTACCACCACGAGACCCAGCCGATGCCCGGTCCGCTGAGCTGGTTCTTCCACCGCCTGCCGAAACCGCTGCATCGGGTGGAGGTGGCGGCCAACCACTTTGCCCAACTGGTCGTGCCGTGGGGGCTCTTCACGCCGCAGCCGGTGGCGAGTGTGGCCGGGGCGCTCATTATCGTCACCCAGCTCTGGCTCGTGCTCTCCGGGAACTTCGCCTGGTTGAACTGGGTGACGATCCTATTGGCCACTACCGTGATCGACGGATCCTCGGCCGCCGCGGTTTTGCCAGTGCCGAAGCCGCCGTCGTTGGCCGCCGCACCGCCGTGGTTCGCGGGCCTGGTGATCGCGTGCACCGTCGCGGTGGTGATCCTGAGCTACTGGCCGGTGCGCAATCTGATATCCCGGCAGCAGCGAATGAACGCGTCCTTCAACCCATTGCACCTGGTCAATACCTATGGTGCGTTCGGCAGTATCGGCCGGACCCGTGAGGAGGTGGTGTTCGAAGGCACCGATGACGCGGAGATCACCGAGCGAACACACTGGCGGGAGTACGAATTCAAAGGTAAGCCGGGGGATCCGCACCGACTGCCACGGCAATGGGCCCCTTACCATTTGCGGCTCGACTGGTTGATGTGGTTCGCCGCGATCTCCCCGGCCTACGCCCGTGGCTGGCTGCTCGGCTTCGTCGAGCGGCTGCTGCGCAATGATCCGGCGACGCTGCGGCTGCTGCGCCGCTGTCCCTTTCCTGACGCACCACCGACCTATGTGCGGGCGCGAATCTACCTGTACCGCTTCGCGACTCCCGCCGAACTGCGGCACGAGCGAACGTGGTGGCACCGCACACTGGTCGGCGACTACCTGCCCCCGATGACACTCGCTCAGTAGAAGCTGCGTCCGGCGGGACCACCGGAGACCGACCAGACCTCGGTGATGACCCCCGCGACGATGCGCAGAATATCGGTGCCGCTGATGGCAATGGTCGCCCCATCGGGACCGGTCGATTCCGCGCCGTACGGGCGTGCGATGAATCCGGTTCGAGTGTCATCCATTTCGACGACCGGCTCACCCTGGGGTGCGAATCGGATGCCGGGACGCTGCTCACGAAATTCGGCGATCTGGGTGGCGAGGGCTTGTGGATCGCGGATGTCGTCGTACTCGCTGGCGTTCGGCTGCGCGTAGCGAAGGGTGAACTCTGGGGCCATGATTCGCTCCGCGAGCGTCAGATCGCCGTTCCACATCGCGGTCCACTGGTCGAACAGGGTGATGCCGAAATCGCGCATCGTCACTCCTTAATAGTCTCATTGATACGGTCTCGATGGCACTAACATATAGTCTCAGTGAGACGGTGTCAATGCGATGGAGGAGGCATGCCGGATCTCGGGCCGCAGGATCACATCGTGCTGGGATTGATCGCCAGGCACGGGCCGCTCACGCCGTATGAGTTGAAGGCCAGACTCGAAGAGAGCGTCGACTACTTCTGGCCGGTGCCGCATGCGCAGCTCTATCGGATTCCGGTGCGCTTGGCCGAGCGCGGTTTGCTCGACGAGGAGGCCGAACAGGGTGGGCGACGACGCAGACTCTTCCACCTGACCGATAAGGGCCGGACCGAACTGCGGCGCTGGCTCGCCGACCCGCGGAACCCGCCCGCCGAGACCCGCGATCCGGCACAGCTGAAACTCTTCTTCGCCGATCTCGGCGCACCGGAGGATGTGGTCGCCTTGGCGAACGGCCAAGCCGCGGAACACCGTCGGCTGCTCGAGCTGTATCGATCACTGCAAGCCGATATCGACCCGGCCGATCAGGTCCGCGCGGTTTCCCGCGCCCGCATCATACGGCTCGGCGTCCTGCACGAGCAGGCCTACGTCGAGTTCTGGGAAGACCTCGCCGCCGACCCCGAATATCGGGACCGGCGGCGCGGATAGGACGCTCAGGCCCGGCGGGCGCGCTTGACGAACCGGACGCTCAGGGCGATCAGCGGGGCGAAGAAGATGATCGACAGGACCGGCGACAGCCAGGCCATGGTGTGGACCGGGAGCTGGTAGGCGAGCAGTATCCGGACGACGGCCTCGGACAGCAGGCCGACGCCCCAGGCCGCGGCCAGGATAGTGAAGCCGCGGCGCTTGGCCGGATCAGCGCGGTAGGACTCTTCGAATTCGGCGAGCTTGGCCGGTCCGGCGGCCGAGAGCGCCTTGCGTGCAGACAGGTAGGTCAGTGGTTTGCCGACCGCCGTGCTGATCAGGAAGGCGATGCCGACGATCGCGGTACCCGCGGAATCCTTGACGATCATCATCCGGGGGTCGCCGCTGATCAGCGAGCCGACCAAGCCGAAAACGAAGACGCCGAGCATGATCGCGGCGAAGGGTTCGAGGCGCCGCGACCGGATGGTCTCGATGATCAGGACCGCACCGGAGAACAGGGTTCCGGCGAGCAGTCCGGCGAAGTCGCTGTAACCGAGGCCGGTCAGCAGGAAGTAGGCGCCGATGGGCACCGCGATATCGCGCACGATCGGGGCGAGTACGCGAATCGGGCTGAAGCGCGGCGCCGGGGTCCGAACTGTATCGGTCGGCCCGGCCGCTGCTGCGGTGGTCGTCATCTCGGGTGCTCCTGGTGAATTCGGCTGTGCACTACGAGAAATGACGCTACGGACCGGCGCGGGGCGGCAGATCTGCCAACCATCACGGGTCGGGCATGACAACTGTCATGCCCCGCGACGAGTTCGCCGAGTGTCCTGTGCGACCGTGATCGCACCGAACATCGATGCGGTGATCACGCACGCCGCGAGGGCGGCTCTGATGATCTTCATTTAGTTTCCTCCATCAGGGATCCCAAGAAGACGGCCCGGCCCTCACGCGCACGACGGTCGGGCCGCTTCTTGCTGTTCAGAGCTGCTACTTCTGACTCGGCGGCAGCTATCGCCCCCACGGCCGAATCAAGTCGTCACCTCGGTCTTCGCGCGGGTCCTGATTCCAGTTGTCGTGGTTGTTGCCGTCCGGGCCTGGATCCTCTACTCGTGCCACCATGTTGGGCCACATCCTTTCCAGCGTCGTTGCTGCGGAGCAGGTCTATGCGCCGTCCACATCGACAAACCGGAACGAGGCGTGCGGCGCGTATGTCGCCTTGGGCGAAATGGTGTTGATCTCGCAGACTCGGACGAGATCAGGCGGCACTGCGCCGCCAAGGTGCTCGAGGTTGGGGGTGATCACCGCGTCGACATCCAGACGCCGGACCACGTTCAGCAACCGACTCAGCGGATGGTCGGTCTGTGCGCTGAATGCCACAGTCTTGGCGAGGTTGTAGCCGTATCGCTTTGCGAGACTGCGAATCTGGATTTCGTCCCATGTTTGCGATATTCCTGATACGTCGGTGCGCAGGTATCCGATCGCGGTTGGTTTCGCCCTCACCGGCTCGCCCCGCTTGCGCTCACGGTGACAGCGCCGTTGCGCGGCAGGAATTCTCGGTATGGCCGTGCGTTGATCAGTGCCCGCCCGCGGTCGGTGATCTGCCACCCGACCGGGACTGTGCGGGAACCATGGGCGAGACCGGAATCGGCGAGCCCCTGCAGCGCTGCACGCGTAGCAGCCTCGGCGCGACCAGCGTGGCCGCACAGTTCGCGCACGGTCAGCGCTTGCGCGGGTTCCGGAATCGCCAGTGCGGCTAACACTTTGGCCTGTGTCTCAGTGAGCGCCATGACGCACCCCCTCGGGTGGGTCATGCGCACCAATGTCGAAAGACTCGACACCCCAGCACCGTGACGACTGTGCGAGCACGGGCGGATCTGCCCACTGGCGTACCGCGCCCGCGAACAACTCGACCACATCGGCCGGTGCGCCGCAAAAGGGAATGGGTGGGCCGACCAAGGGGTCACGTTGTGGCAGTTTTGAATTAGGCATGAACGGCATTGGCTGTACCGCCTCGGTGTTCGTTTCGGTTTGGCAGGCCGCCCGGCGCCGAGGGCTCTTGGGCATCACCCCGGCGCCGAGTGCCTGGCAATGACGGTAAGAATCCGGCAGCCTGCTCGTCCAGGCTCATGCTCCAAAATGCTCGAAATCTATTGTTCCTCTACACAACAAGCATTTAGAGAGGAACATGGAATCCGCGCGAGCATAGGTAGGCATACAGCGATTGGAGAGCCAGGCCATGCGGTTACAGTTTCTCGGCAAGGGCGGAACCACTGGAGGCGGATGCCCCAGCCTCTACGCCACCAACCAGGACACCTACGTCGTACAGGGATGGAAAACCGATTCAGCCGGAACTGTCGAGATCCCACACCTGTTGCTCGGATTCGCGCTCCCGAACACGTTCGTCGGGGCGCCGATGACCGACAGCGGCCGTGGCACCTTCACTCTCGAAGGGACACCGGTCACCGACCCGGACGTACTCGGGGGACTGGACATCTACGACGACGAAACATGCGTCGAGGTTTCGAAGGCAGAAAGGATGTTCTACGGTGCAACTCGTGCAGGATGAGGCGTTCAACCGCCTATTCCACTCCTGCCAGCGGGAGGCGTTTCATCTGGAAGTTCAGGACACCTACGAGACTCCAGAGGAGTCCGAGCCGTTTCGGAAGTTCCTTCAGGACGAACCCGACGACTACGCATGGTTCCGACCGTGGCTCGACCACGTGCGGGACGTGACCAGTCGTGGTGTGGCCGTGAACCGTGCCCGCGTGGTGACCGAACCTCACACCGACTACACGCGCTTCGCGAAGGCGGTAGCGCGGTTCAACGCTGAAGCTGGCGAGGACGTTCGCTACCTGCCGCGGCACTTGATCGACTCGGCCGAGTTGACCGTGGATGACTGGTGGTTGTTCGATGACGCGGTGCTGGCGTACACGATCTTCGAGCCGTCAGGCCGTTGGGTCGGTGGCGCAGTCACGACCGATCCTCGACTGGTCAAGTACTGCCGAGCCGTGAAAGAGCGTGTCTGGGCGCTCGCTACCCCTCTCGCGGAGTACTCCAACCAGTGAGTGATTCGCTTCACCAACTGCGCGAAGCTCTCGGAGGCCGACTCCGGGAGCTTCGCCTCAATTCGGGGCTCACCGGCACGGAACTCGCCAACCTCGCAGGCTGGCACCAAACCAAGGTGTCAAAGATCGAGTACGGGAAGACCAAACCGACCGATGCCGACGTTCGCACCTGGTGCGTGCATACAAACTCCGTGGACCAAGTGCCGGATCTCATCGCGACCGTGCGCAACATAGAGGCGTCCTACTTGGAGTGGCGCCGAGTACTTGGAACCGGCACGAAACGGCGGCAGCAGGCTTCGATCAAGTTGGAAGCCGAGACGCAGCTGATGCGTTGGTATGAGCCGGTTCTGATCCCGGGCTTGTTGCAGACTGCCGAATACGCAGAAGAGATCATGCGCAATGTGATCGAGTTCCAGGGCATACCCAATGACCTCGAAGATGGCGTATCGAAGCGGATGGAACGCCAACAAATCCTGTATCAACGCAAGCATCGGTTTCACTTCGTGATCGGAGAACAAGCGCTACGGACGACTGTCGGCGATGACCGGATCATGACTGGACAACTCGATCGCCTGCTCGCCGTGCTGGGCATGCCGCGGGTGCTGTTCGGGATCGTGCCCGCCGAAACCCGCTACCAAGTACCAATATCGAACTTCATCATGTTCGACGATCGCACAGTGATGGTCGAAAACGTGACAGCCGAACTCACGATTACCCAGCCACGGGAGGTCGCCACATACGGGCGCGCATTCCATGTCTTGGCGAAGCAGGCCGTGCGGGGCAACGCCGCTCGTTCCTTGATATCAGCGGCCCTCGAACGGCGAGCCAAGTCGGGCTGACGCCAACGCTCTTCGGGCACTGTGAATGTCAGCGTGACTTCGGTCATCGCACGCGCGAGGCTTGATCATCTGAGTGCTGTGTGCGACCGGGCTCAGGCGCAGCGGCGGAACTGCCGGATCGGCCTGCTGGTGAGCATGCGTGCCAGCAATCCGGCGAAACGCAAGTGGCCCAACGCCTCTCGCTTGGTGAACGCGACCGACCACACGGTTTCGGTGCCCGCAGCGGGCAGCGGACGCTGGTCGAATCGATCCGCCAGCCAGTTCATGGTGGCGGGTGCGCCGATGAACAGCAGCGGCATATGCAGGCTCAGGCGGTCGCGCAGGTAGCGCACGTGCGCACCGCGGATCGCATAGCGGGCAACGTGCTGGTCGACATCGGTGACGGCGATGAGTTCGTCATTGACACCCTGGATGACGAGCAGCGGCATGGCGGGTGCCTGCACACCGGGCCGGATATCGTCCAGGATCTGCTGCAGGTCGGGTTCGGCGAGTAGTTCGGCGAAGGTGCGGTGGCTGTAGTTGTCGATGTTCTTGCCCATCAACCGGAACAGCAAATGCAGTGTGGTGCGCGATTCGGCATCCGCGAGTATCTCCAGGAATTCGGATTCGAGGTGTGTGCGCAGGATGCGATCGAGATCGGTGTAGGCCCGCCGCAGCCCTGCCACGGCCATCGTCGAGAAGGCCGCGAAGAAGGTGCCGTTCAATCGCGCGAAGGCCGAGCCGAGATCGCCGACCGGCGAACCGGCGACCGCACCGACGATATCGAGCTCCGGTGCGTATTCGGCGGCCAACTCCGCGGTCCAGGCGGTGGCGAGTCCGCCGCCCGAATAACCCCACAGCGCAACGGGAGTCGAATCGGTCAAGCCGAGCGGGGCGAAACTCAGACTCGCCCGGATCGCGTCGAGGGACCGATAGCCGGGTTCGCGCGGCACTCCGAAATGTCCGGCCATCCCGCCGTGATCCGGAATCGATACCGCCCAGCCCTGAGCCAGTGCGTACGCGATGACCGGCAATTCGACCTGCGGAATCGAGCCGAGCGCCCGTGCGCCGCGGCGCAGTGCGTAGGAGGGCAGGCACTTGGAACTGACGCCGTCGATGGCGCATTGGAACGAGACCAGCGGCCGCGGCTGATGCGGATCGGCGCCCCACGGCAGCAGGACCGTCGTTGCGGCCGTCTCCGCACCGCCGTGCAGGTTGCTGGTCCGGTAGAGCAGCTGCCAGGCCGAAACCTTTTGTGGCACACGCCCGAACAGTGCCAGCTCGACCCTGCGGGTGCGCAGCACGGTGCCGGGGGCGAAGCGTGCGAATCCGGCGGGCGGGTGATAGAACCGATCCAGCTCCGGCGGCAGCGGTCGCTCCGATGGGAATATTTCGACAATCGGACGCGCCGGGCCCATCTCGGTGTCGGCAGGCACGGTCATTCCTGTACATCCTTTCGAACGGCACACCGGCACGGTGTTTATTTGAAATGACGCCGGAATCCTGGTTATCAAGGTAGCAACGGCGGTGACGGAAATTAATTGTCCCGAAACACAATTGAGTCGGGTCTTTTTCTCCGGTGGATGGTGTTGACGGTGACCGGCGTCACCAGGTAGCGCGCGGAACGCGCTGGTGAGCACGGTCATTCGAGCCATATTGTCACTGCACCCGGGAGAGAAGAATCCGCGGAAAGTTTGTGTTCGAAGACAACCGGCCGGTGGTTACGAGATTTATTGGTAAATGGCATCGTTGGGTACCGTGCAAGTCATGCCCGTTGCCCTACCCCCGTTGTCCGGAGACGCACCGATAATCGCCCGACTGGTCCGTCGGTTACCCGAAATCGCCGAACGCATGCTCGCTGCGGGCCTCGGATCGACGCCACCGGCCGCCGATCTGCCGGACGGGCATTTCACCGATGAGGTGCTGCCCGCGATCGCCGGATGCGGCCGCGCCTTCCTGCGCGCGCTGCAGGAGCAACGCACGTTCACCGGGGCCGAGGTGGTCGAGTTCGTCGGCCCGGTGGCCGAGCGGCATGCCGAGGACCGCATCCCGCTCGGACTGCTGATGCATGCGGTGCACGGCTCGGGCCAGGCGATCCTGCAGGAGGCGGCGGCGGTGGCCGCACCCGAGGATATGAACGATCTGATCGCCTTCGGTGGTCGACTGCTCGACCTGCTGCGGGATATCAATGTCGCGGTGGTCGAGGCGTATACCGATGTCGAGCAGTCGATCTATCACGCCGAACGCGAGGCGCGCCGGGCACTGTGTTCGGCCCTGTTGCGCGGCCAGCCCGCCGAGGAACTGGCCGCACGCGCGGATGTCGTTCTCGCGGAACGCTATACGGTGCTCGCCATCCACATCCGCCCGGACGACCATCCGATCGTGGTCGCCGATCTGCTCACCCGCCGCCGCATCCGGGTGCTGCAGCGGGCATTGGACGGGATCGCCGGAACCAAGGCACTGAGCACCTTCGACGGCACGACCGGAATCGCCCTGCTGCCGAGCGGATCCGACTCCGCGGAGTACCAGCGGCTGGCCGCCGACCTCACCGAACAGTTCGGTGTCGATGTGTTCCTCGCCGAACGCCGCGCGGTGGAACGGGATCTGCTTCCGCACGCGGTCCAGGAGGCATCCGATCTGGCCGAACTTGCCCGGCTGCTCAACCGGCCGAGCGGGCTGTACGACCTCGACGATCTGCTGCTCGAGTATCAGCTCACCCGCCCTGGTCCGGCCCGGGATCGCCTGGCCGACCGCATTGCGCCACTGCTATTGCGCCAGCACCTGTTCGAGGCCCTGGATGCGCACCTGCGGCACGGATCCGATCGCAAGGCGGCCGCCGCCGAGGTCCACGTGCATCCCAATACCTTCAGCTACCGGCTCAAGCGCATTGCCGAACTCACCGGCATCGATCCGAGTGAGCCCAATGGCTCCCGACTGCTCGCCGCGGCGCTCACGGTGCACCGTTTCTATCCGGTGGCCGAGGCGGCGGAGGTCGTCGAGGCGGACTGATTTCATGATCCCTTAATGCGCCCGGTGCGACCGTGAGCGCATGGCGGGCAGTGTCGTGGACGATGAGCGGGCGCTGATCGCGCATGTGCTGCGGCGCACCACCTTCGGGCCGTTTCCCGGACAGACCGAACGGTGGGTCGGCCGCGATATCGGCGCGGTGGTCGAGTCCGTGCTCACCGCACGGCCGATGGCGCCGGGCACGCCGGAGTTGTCCGATGACGACGCGGATGCGGCCAATGGGCCCATCGAGCGCTGGTTGACGGTGCTGGCCGACCCGGCGGCGGGACTGCACGAGAAGCTGGTGTGGTTCTGGCACGGGCATCTGACCACCAGTTACGACAAGGTCGGGCAGTGGCGGTTGCTATGGCGCCAGCATCTGCTGCTGCGCAGGCATGCCCTCGGCAATTTCCGGACGTTGCTGCACGAGATCACCAGGGATCCGGCCATGCTGGTCTATCTCGACGGCGCTGGCTCGCGCGCGGATGCCCCGAATGAGAACTTCGCGGCCTTCGAACGCGCGGCCATCTACGACCCGACACCCACCACTCGCGATGCGGTGACGGCCCTGGCCGCCACCCCCGGCCTCGACCCGCGCGCCCGCGCCGCGGCAATTCTGGCCTGCGTCGTCTCGTCACCGGAGTTCACCCTGTCATGATCAGCCTCGACCGCCGCGGGTTTCTGGGTCTCACTGCCGCAGGCGCTTTCGCCGCCGTCGGTGGCTACGCGGCATGGCAGCTCGGCACGGAATTCGCACCGGCCCCCGCGCCGCTGCGCGCGCCGACGCCGCCGGTGGCCGCGCCACCCGACCAGCGCAAGCTCGTCGTCATCGAAATGGCGGGCGGCAATGACGGGCTGTCGATGGTGGTTCCCTACACCGACGACCGCTACTACGCGCTGCGCCGCAGTACCGCCATCGAGGCATCGCGTGTACACCGGATCGACGATCGGCTCGGCCTGCACCCCGAACTCGAACAGGTCGCGCTCGGTGGCGCTGCGGTCCTAGCCGGTGTCGGCACCGCCGCGCCCGATCTCTCACACTTCGAAATGCTGCAGCGCTGGTGGACCGGGGATCCCGCGGGCACGCTACGGCCGACCACCGGCTTCCTCGGTCGACTCTGCGATGTCGTGGGGGATCCGGCCGCGCCCGCCGTTGGGGTATCGCTCGGCGGCGGGCCCTCGCCCGCGCTGAGCGCCGAACGGTGCACAACGCTGTCGATGGATCCCGATACCGGTGGCGCCTTTCCGATGCCCGACGATCCGGCCCTGGCGGCGGCCTGGCTCGCGGCCCAGCACGCAATGAATCATCCGGATCGGGGTGCTGCCGCATTGCTCTCGACCGCCCGCGACAGCGCGCGCACCGCACTGCGCTTCGGTGCTGTCGCGGCCGCACTGCCCGCCGCGGCGGACGGCTACCCGGACAGCCACCTCGGTTCCCAATTGTCCTTGACGGCAAGAGTTCTCGCCGACGATCAGCACGGCATCCGCATCGTGCACGTACCGATGGCCGACGACTTCGACACCCACACCGACCACCTGACCCGATACGCGAGCATCATGCGGCAATTCGACGCCGCCATCGGCGCCTTCCGCGCCGATTTGGACCGCCGCGGCCTCGGCTCTCGCGTACTCATCGCGACGCTGAGCGAATTCGGCCGTCGCGTTCCCGATAACGACTCCGGCGGCCTCGATCACGGCGCCGCGTCGACCGCACTGCTGTTCGGTCCGGTCCGCCCGGGTGGCCATGGCGAGCAGCCGTCACTGCGCACCCTCGATCGCGACGACAACCTGAAGGCCACCATCGATATGTCCGAGTTCTACGCGACCATTGCCGAGAGCTGGTTCACCGTCCCGGCCGAACTGGTCCTGCCGGGCCGTCCGAAACCCGTCCCCGGCATCATTGTCGACCGGTGATGTGATCGACTGTGTCGGTGCGGTTGCTGGTGGTCGAGGATGACGCGGGGCTGGCCAGGGTGCTGGTGCGCGGCCTGCGCGAGGAGGGGCATGCGGTCGACCACGCCCCGACCCTGGCCGAGGCCGACGATCTGTGCTCCTATAACGACTACGCGCTGGTCGTCCTCGATCTCGGTCTCCCCGACGGTGACGGGCTGAGCCTGTGCCGCCAGCTCAAGGCGGACGGCCGCACCCGGGTACTCGTGCTGACCGCGCGCGACAGTGCCACCGATCGCGTCACCGGTCTGGATACCGGTGCGGACGACTATGTCAGCAAACCCTTCGACTTCGGTGAGCTCGCCGCCCGGGTGCGGGCGGTGCTGCGCAGGCCGGTGACACAGGGCGGTTCGCTACTGCGGGTCGGCGATCTGAAACTGGATATGGCAACCCATCGGGTATGGCGGGCCGAGGTGCTGATTCCATTGACCGCCAAGGAATTCGCCGTAGTGCAGTATCTGATGCAGCAGTCGGGGCAGACGGTCAGCCGTACCGAATTGCTGGAGCAGGTCTGGGATCTGCACTACGAGGGCACCTCGAATGTGGTCGATGTCTACGTCTCGACGCTGCGCCGCAAGCTGGATCTGCCGACCGCGCGGACCCGCCTGGATACCGTGCGCGGTGTCGGCTTCCACCTGTACGCCAAGGAATGACGATGTATCTCAGGCGATTTCGCATCCGGCTCACCCTCGCCACCGCGCTATCGGCGCTGTTGCTGGTCGGTGCCGGTGCGGTCTATCTGGCGGCTGTGCTCGCCGACCGCAGCCAGGCCGAGGCGCGGGTGGTCGCCACCGAACAGGTCGCGGATATCGCGGCCCAGCCCGATCCGGCGAAGGCCCCCGACTGGTTGCGCGAGAATGCCTGGGTGGTCGACGCGGCGGGTGTGACCACCCCGCTCGGTGAGGTCTATGTGGGTGCGCCGGTACAGGATCTGGCCGAGCAGGCGCGCGATCCGGACTGGGGTGCCGGTTCGGCATTGCGTGAGGTGTGGAGCGACGATGAGCACTACTTTGGTGCGGCCCGGCTGCGGCCCGACGGCCGAGTGGTGGTGACCGCGACCCCGCTGGACGATACCGACGCCGAAATCGTCAGGCAGCGTTGGTATGTCGCGCTGGTCGCGGTCGGCGTGACCGCCCTGCTGACCGGGCTGACCTGGCTGCTCGCCGGGCGCATGCTGGCACCGGCGGTGCGCGCCCAGCAGTTCCAGCGTGACTTCCTCGCCGATGCCGCCCATGAGCTGCGCACGCCGATCGCGGTCATTCGCGCGACGGCAAGTCAGGCCCTGTCCCGGCCGCGCGAAGCCGAGGAGTACGTGCGCACGCTGACCGAAATCCGCGCGGCCACCGAACGCGCGGGGGAGAGTGTCGTGCAACTGCTCGACCTCGCCCGGCTCGACGCGGGCACGGTCGAACCGGTTCGGATGCCGCTGCGGGTCGACCTGCTCACCGAGGAGATCGTCGCGACCGCCGCGGCCGGCGGTGCCGCGGTCGAGCTGACCAACGCCCGCCCGGCGGTCGTCGACGGCGACGATATTCTGCTGCGCCAGGCCATCGACAATGTCGTGCGCAATGCCATCGCCCGCGCCACCAATGTGCGGGTCGGCATCGCGACCTATGGCAAGGAGGTCGTGGTGACGGTCACCGATGACGGGCCCGGATTCGATCCCGCCGTATTGCCGCACGTCTTCCGACGCTTCGCGCGTGGCCACGGACAGGGCCACGGACTCGGGCTCGCCCTGGTGCGCTCGATCGTCGCACTGCACGACGGGCGGGCCGAGGCGGTCAACCGGCCCGAGGGCGGCGCGGAGGTCCGGTTGCACCTGCCCCTGAGCGATACCGGCACCGCCTGACCTCTCGCATTCCGACGCCCGATCCGGTGCGGTCGACCAGGGGAACCCGGGCGGTATCCGGATCTGCATCACGTCGCGGATATCGCCCCGGCGAACGGCCGAACATTCGTGAAATGAACCTGTCGGCGCGGTAAACCGTGAGGTGAGGAAGATACTTGGGCCGGAACTGCCCAGGTGGTCGAGAACTCCAGGAGTGCGCCTCATGTCGACGATCAACGGTCTACCCGCCCATGTGCTGCTGGTCCACATCATTGTCGTCTTCGTCCCGCTGACCGCGGTCCTACTGATCATGTCCGCCCTCTGGCCCGCCGCGCGCCGCCGCCTGATCTGGCTGATCACCGCCCTGGCCGCGATCACCGTCGCACTCACCCCCATCACGACCGACGCCGGCGAGTGGCTACAACACAAACTCGGCGGCTCCCCCGCAATCGATAAGCACGCAAACCTCGGCAACACGATGATCTACTTCGCAGTCGGGCTCCTCCTGGTCACGGCCCTACTGATCATCGTCCACCTCCGCGCCGAACGCGGAAAACCACTGGGCCGCACCCTCACCGCCCTCGTCGCCGCACTAGCGATCCTCGCAGGCAGTGCAGCCCTGGTACAGACCTACCGAGTCGGCGACTCCGGCGCCCACGCCGTATGGGGCACCCAGTAAAGCCCACCCCGCGAGAATGCGCTGGTGCAGGTCAGCACTCGACATTTACCTGCACCACCGTGACCGCTCTGCGGGGGCTCAGCTACGGGTGTTGCTCAGGGGGACTTGGTCAGGTTGAAGATGCGGGTGGCGTTGTTGGAGAGGAACAGGTCGCTGCATTCGGCGTTCAGGGCGAGGTCGTCGAGGCCTGCCAGTGCCTGTTCGGGCGCGATCATGGGGTAGTTGGTGCCGAAGAGGACCTTGGTGCGGCCGTGGGACTTCATGTAGGACACCAGTTCTGGTGGGTATCTGCGGATCGTGTAGGCGGAGGTGTCTATGTAGACGTTCTCGTATTTTGTTGCTACCGCGATCATTTCGGTGGTCCAGGGGTAGCCGATGTGGCCGCCTACGATGACCAGTTCGGGGAAGTCCAGGGCGACGTCGTCGAGGTAGGGGATGGGGCGGCCGGTTTCGGAGGTGCGTAGCGGGCCGGTGTGGCCGACTTGGGTGCAGAACGGGATGCCGAGTTCTACGCATTCGGCGTAGAGCGGGTAGTAGCGGCGGTCGTTCGGGGGCAGACCCCAGAGCCACGGCACGATGCGCAATGCCTTCATACCCAATTCGGTTACCGCGCGGCGCAGTTCGCGGACCGCGACCATCGGCTTGCGGAGGTCGACCGAGGCTACGCCGACCAGTCTGCCGTTGGATTCGGCGACGAAACCGGCCACCTCGTCGTTGGAGATGAGCACGCCCTCGGGGCCGTACCAGGCGCTGATCAAGGCGGTGTCGACGCCGCCCGCGTCCATGGCCGCCAGCGTGGTCGAGACCGGCGGCGGCTGGGTCGGGATGGTGTCACCGGTCCAGCGGCGCAGTGAGTCCAGCATTTCGTGCTGTAGCAGTCGCACCGTCGGATGCTGGGCCCAAGCATCGATGATCGCCATTACGCCACTGTATGACTCCTCACAGGACGAAGGGGATCAATGCCTTTCGATCGGCGGGATAGTCGGGGAACTTCTCCCGGTACCACTTGTGGGTGGCGAAGGCTCGGGGGACCAGATTGCCCGCGGTGATCAAGAAGATGACCACACCCGCCAGCGACCAGGTGAGCAGTGCGAATCCGGCCCAGGCGATCAGTTCGGCGAGATAGGCGGGGCTGGTGACGAACCGGAAGCCGGCGCCGTGCGGAATCCGGTACTCGGTCGCGCCCGGATTGTTCTTATCGCGCAGATTGCGCACGATCGACTCGGAGCGGACCAGCAGCGCGAAACCGCCGAGGTAGACGACCAGACCGATCAGGAAGCGCGGATCGATCAGCCAGTGGGGGTCGTACTGGTGCAGGTAGTCGTGGCTGAAGAGGGCGCCGTTGAGGTAGCCGTGCAGCGCGGTGACGAACATGCCCGCGGCGATCACCGATACATTGAAGCTGCTGCGCTTGCCGGGGACCTGGCGGATGGACAGCGGGAAGAACCAGCCGCGGTTGCCGTAGTGCAGCACCCAGATCGCGGCCAGCACCAGTGCGGTCGGTTCGAACCGGTCCGGGCCGGTCAGATAGAACACCGCGAAGACCACCGTCGCCGGAATCTCCATCAACCACCAGCCGAGCTTCGGGTTGAGGTTGAAGCCGATCTCGGTGGTACCGAAGCGGCCGTAGGGACTCTGCGCGAAAAGGCCGCCGATCAGCACGAATGCGGCGAAGGCGAAGGCGATCGTCAGCACGGTGTCGTAGGCGGTATTGCCGGTGTACCAGTCCATGGGAGTCCTTGTCGAGCGGGACGCCGGGCAGTTCTGCCGAACCCGCGGCGCCGAAATTAGAACATGTTCTACCATGTGACGCAGCAACTAGGAGGAACTGTCATGCCGCTGGATTCCACCGCCAAGGACCTGCTCGCAGCCGTCCAGGCGTCGCCGCGCGCGGTGGCGGCACACGATAAGGCGGCCTGGGTCGGCCTGTTCGCCGCCGACGCGACCGTCAACGATCCGGTCGGATCGAGCCCGCACATCGGCCGTGTCGCGATCGAACGGTTCTACGACACCTTTATCGGCCCGAACACCATCGCATTCCAGATCGACCACGACTTCGTCGGCCCGTCGACGGTGGTTCGCGACCTGCTGATCCGCACCACCATGTCGACCGGCGCCACCGTGGCCGTCCCGATGCATCTGCGCTATGACCTCATCGAGGAAGGCGGCGTCTGGAAGATCGTCCGGCTGGCCGCGCACTGGGAATTGGCCGCGATGATCGTGCAGTTGCTGCGCACCGGCCTGCCCGGACTGGGTGCGGCACTGAAGCTGGGCCCACAGCTGATCGCCAACCAGGGCTTCGGCGGCATGCTCGGCATGATGCGGGCGCTGGGCGGGGTCGGGCGCGCGGGCAAACGCACTGCGGCCGAGGTTTTCGCGGCCGCGGCGGCCACCGATATCGCGCGGGTGCGGCGACTGCTCAGCGACCGTGCCGTCATCGAACTGCCCGCGGGCACCAGGATCTCACTGGAGGAGTTCACCAACCGCACCCGAAATATGCAGTGGGACAAGCTGATCGCCGCCGGTCGAACGGTGAGTGCCAGCGTCCGGCTCGATTCGGCCAACGGCGTCGCCTTCGTCGAATTCGCCACCGATAGCCGGCGCATCACCGCGATCCGCATCTTCATCCACTCGAGCTGAGACCGCGTCTCAAGTGGCTGATTTCCTGGCGCGCAAACCGGCCAGGATGACCGCGAGCAGGTCGTTCTCTGCGCCCCGCAGGCGAGCGAGCCGCTCGGCCGTGGCTGCGCCGATCAGGAGATCCAGTACGTCGGCGTCATCGAGGTCGAACCGCACCTCCCCGGCGGCTTGTGCACGGTGCAGCAGGGTGCTGAATGCGTCGCGAAACTCGGTGCGCACCTTCTCGGGCACCGCAAAACCTGCTCCGGCGCCCGGCTCCATGGCGTCACACAGCGCCTGATTGAGCGCTACCGCACCGACGACATGGGCGAAGTAGCCGAGAAACACCTCACCTGGCTCGGCATCGGCCACCATCGACGTGCGCGCCAGCTCGACGAACTGTTCGATCCGGCCGAGAACAACCGCCTCGAACAGCGCGTCGCGGGTGGGGAAATGTCGGTAGACGGTGCCAACGCCAACACCGGCGCGGCGCGCGATCTCATCGAAGGACACCGACATCCCGTCGGTGGACAACATCTCCTGCGCGGTGACCAGCACCAGTTCGCGGTTGCGGCGAGCGTCCGCACGTAAGGGCTTGGCCGTCGGGCCAGCGTTGTCGACCACCACACGATGCTATCTCCCGCCGTTGCCAAACGGAGAGATCTCTCCATATAGTCTATTCGGAGAGAGTTCTCCGTTTAGCGGACGATCTCTGACCATTGACTGGGTGAATCGCTCGCGGAGGTATTGCAGTGGACCAGGTTGTTTTCGTCGTCGGTGCGACCGGACAGCAGGGTGGCGCGGTCGCGGCCCGACTGCTTGCGGACGGGTGGCGCGTGCGGGCATTGACTCGTGACGGGGACAGCGTCAGAGCTCGGGCTCTGGCCGCGGCTGGCGCGGAGGTTGTCACCGGATCGCTGGAGGACGACGCGACCATCGGTCGGTGCGTAGACGGCGTATACGGGGTGTTCAATGTGCATCCGGGAGCGTTGGCGCCCGATCAGGACGAGGTGCGAGCGGGTAGAGCCGTGACCGACGCAGCGGTGAAATACGGTGCGACACATCTGGTCTACAGCTCGGCGCTAGGTGCCGACGGGGGTGGGCAGCCCACCAAATGGGAGATCGAGCAGTACATCGCCGAGTCCGGCATCCCGGCAACGATCCTGCGGCCGAGTTCATTCATGGAAAATCTCATCACGCAATCGGCCACCGTCGGGGTCCGTGATGGTGCGTTGCGCACCGCTGCCGCCCCGCATGTGCGCCAGCAGTTCATCGCCCTCGACGACATAGGCGCCTTCGCCGCGCTCGCCTTCGCGCAGCCCGACGCTTACCGCGGCAGGACCCTCGAATTGGTCGGTGACGTGCTGACACCGCCGCAGGTCGCCGCCGAGATCAGCGCCGTCGTCGGTCGCCCCGTTCCTTATATCCAGCGCCCCATCGAGGAACTTCGCCGCATCAACGAACGCTTTGCCCGCGGCTACGAACGGATCAACAGCGGCGACGGCATCCCCGATGTCGATATCGACGAACTGCGTGCACTACACCCGGGCCTGATGAGCCTGCGCACCTGGCTGACCCGCAAGGGCGCGCAGCTGCTGCGGCCGCTACTGGTCACCTAGGCGGCGACCGATCCCTGGGTAGCTGACTCGGTGGGCAGCGCGGGCGCAATGTCGGGCTGCGTGCTCTCGGACCATCCGGGCGGCCCGAAGATGTAGCCGAGACGGCCCTTCCACGTATTCGCGTGGCGCACATCGCTGATCAGTGCGCCGAGTTCGTGATAGTTGATCTTCAGCGGGTTATCGGTGCCGATGTTCTTGGTGAGGCCGTAGCGAATGGGTTCGCTCCGCGCGGCGAAACTGCCGAACATGCGGTCCCAGATAATGAAGACGCCGCCGTAGTTCTTGTCGATATAGGGCTGATTCGAACCATGGTGGATCCGGTGGTGGGCCGGGGTATTGAACAGGAACTCGATCGGGCGCGGCAGGGTATCGATGCGCTGGGTGTGGATGGGGAACTGATAGAGCAGCCCGATGGTCTGCAGCAGGAAGATCATCCACGGCGGCAGACCGATCAAAGCCGCTGGCACCCAGGCGAATCCGCGCAGAACGGCGGCCACCGGATGCACCCATGGCAGGCGGATGGCGGTGGAGAGATTGAAGTACTCGCTGGAATGGTGGACGCTGTGCGAGGTCCACAGCAGCCGGACCCGATGGTCGGCGCGATGCGCCCAGTAGTAGCAGAAATCGGTGACGACCAGCCCGAGCACCCACACCCACCAACTGCGCGGCGAAAGCTGCAGCGGCGTGATCGCGGCGGCCAGCACCACCGCCGAGAACGGAATCAGATACTGCGTCACCGGCTTCAGGAATCGGCCGAGCAGATAGGTGGTGATATTGGCGGCCATATCCCGCCCGGAGTGGCCATTGGCCGGGCGATCCGGATCGCGGCGATAGTCGATCCATTCCACGAACATGAGTACCGCGAACGCGGGTATGGCGTAGATGAATAACTGTCCACTGATCACTATGTCTCCTCCGCTCGGTGCTCACCGCCACGTTACGGCCGCTGGCCTGCGCAAACATCGCGCTGACGAGGGATCGGCCGTCCCTCGCGCGGGGGATGCGCCGGACCGCGCATGCGGGCAGAGTCGGTCCGGAGCGGTCGGGTGAATGCTGGGTAGGATCGCCCGCGGACGGCTCGAAACCGGACTTCTGGGATGGTGCGAAGGTGGTGGCGAACTGTTGGATGTGAGCAGGTCGCTGGCGTGCCAGTCGCTCGTGGTCGCGGTGGTGGCCGCGGCCATCGATGCTTCGATGCTGGCGCTCAACGGGATCTTCGCGGTGGCACCGTGGCAGGCGAGTGCCGTGCTGATCGGCATCGTCGCGGCCGATCTCGCGCTGGCCGCGCCGCCGCGCACGGCGGGTGCGGTGGCCATTGTCCAGGTGGCGCTGCGGCTGGCGGCGGCCGTGCTGCTGCACCGGCACGGCTTCGCCGCCCGCTTCGCCGATGTCGGATTCCTGGTGGCCGGATATCGGGCCGGAGCCTGGATGACCGGCCCGAAATCGGTGGCGACCGTCATCACCATGTCCACCGGCTGCGCGGCCGCGCAGCTGCTGGTCGGCAGCACTACCTCGCACGATTGGCGGCTGCTGCTGGCATCGGCGGTGTCGGCCGGGGTGGTGCCGTGGCTGGTCGGGCGGTACACGGCGGCACACGGTGCGTACCTCGCCGATCTCGAGCAGCAGGCCAAGCTGCGCGAGCAGGAGCAGCGGACCGCGCTCGCCCGGGCGCTCACCGAGGAACGCGCCGCCATTGCCCGGGATCTGCACGATGTGATCTCCCATCACGTCAGCGCCATCGGCATCCATGCCGGTGCGGCCCGAATCGCCATGGCCGACACCGGCAATGCCGCCGCTACCCGCTCGCTGACCGCGGTGGAATCGAGCAGCCGCGCGGCCATGGTCGACCTGCGCCGCCAACTCGACCTGCTGCACGGGCGCGAGGAGGACGGTCAGCGTCAGCCCGGCCTCGCCGATATCGATGACCTGCTGGAACGGGTTCGTGCGGCCGGTTTGGCCGTCGAATACACCGCGCGCGGTGTCGCGGTCGAGCTGCCGGATTCGCTGAACCTCACGCTGTATCGCATCGTGCAGGAGATGCTGACCAACGCCCTGCGCCACGGTGACGGCGCACATGCGGAACTACTCGTCGACTACCAGCCGAACCGAGTGGTGCTGGAGACGGTCAACCCACTCGCCGCGACCGCCGATGTCGACGACGCGACCGCGCACCGCGGCCTCGGCGGAATCCGTCAGCGCGCCGAATTATTCGGCGGCGAACTGGAATTCGGCCCGGACCAGGCCCAAATCCGGTGGCACACCCGGGTCTGCCTACCGATCGGAGGAGCGTGAACGCACCGGTGCGCGTGCTGATCGCCGACGACCACAGCATGTTCCGCTCCGGACTGCGCGCCGTGGTCGACAGTCAGGCCGACCTCGAATGTGTCGCCGAGGTCGGCGACGGCCGCGATGCGATCGCCGAAACCGCCCGGCTGCGACCGGATGTCGCGATTCTGGATGTGCGGATGCCGAAGTTGGACGGGCTCGCGGCCACCGCGGCCATTGTCGCGGCGGGCGGCACCCGCGTCCTGGTGCTCACCACCTACGACAGCGAGGCCAACCTCTATCGCGCACTCCAGGCGGGGGCCAGCGGATTCCTGCTGAAAAGTCTGCCGCCGGAAGAACTGGTGGCCGCCATTCGCATCGCGGCCCGCGGCGACGCCCTGATCGATCCGTCGATGACGCGACGCCTGATATCGCGCTTCGCTGGCACCCTCGCACCGCCGCGCACCCCGCCGGAGGTGGAACAACTCACCGCGCGGGAGCGAGAGGTGTTGCTGCTCTTGGCCGATGCGCGCAGCAATGCCGAGATTGCGGCGGCCCTCGGGGTCGGCGAGGAAACGGTGAAGACGCATGTATCCCGGATACTCGCGAAGCTCGGTGTGCGCGATCGCATTCACGCAGTCGTCTACGCACACCAGCACGGTTTGGTCGCGCCCACGCACGGCCACTAGTGCGGCATTACGCGACAGCCCCGTACCGGACCGAATCGGTTGGTGGACACCTCGAGGCGTCCGCTCCGGCACCAGCGCCGTCGATGACCTACTGGCCCAACTTATGTGACCCGCATTGCACGCTGTTAACTCGGCGGGCGCTGCGCGCGATACACCTCATGAAGCCCCGGGCCATCCCCTTCGGTCCGGGGCTTCGCTTCGCTCTGCGTCCGTATCCATCGCATGGCACGCTGCATGCATGTTGGAATCACCGAACCGGACCGGGTCGGGCAGAGTCGCGTCGGGCCTGCGCTTTGCGGTCGAACTCATCGCCTGGATCGCGACACCCTGGGCGCTGGCCGGGCATTCGGCGTTGCTCGCGGTGCTCTCGGTGGTGGTGCTGATCGGTCTGCCCACGGTGTTCGCCACGCCGGGGGACAAGAAGCAGATTCTGGTCCCGGTGCCGGGGTGGGTCACGATCGCCCTGGTCGTGCTGCAGGTGGTCGCGGCCGTCATGAGCACCTGGGTGCTCTTGCCGACCTGGATCGCCGTGCTCGTCCAAGTGCTCGCGGTGCTCACGGTGATTGCGGAGTTGCCGCGCTGGCGCTGGCTCTGGCGCGCTGGCGCACGGCCTATCCGGTGACGGTGGCGCGGACGAAATTGTGGTCCGACAGACCGTCGACGGCGAGTACCGCCGCATCGGCTACGTTCGCGCCTCGTACGACTATGTGGTCGATGAACTGGGATTTCGTGCCCGAGGTGCGCGGGCGCGTCGGCACGGAATCGGCGGGCAGATCGGCGATGGCGAAATCGGCGCCGAATGCGGCTGCCACGGTGTCGCGGTCGATATTGAAGTCGCCGAGCAGTACGGTCGCCCGGCCCGGCGCTGCGAGTTCGGCCAACCGCGCGAGTTGCCGGGTGCGCCGCAGATCGCCGGTCACATGGGTTGCCAGGAAAACCATTCCGGCCGTTTCGACGGCCAATGCGCCATTGCCGGGATCGTTGTCGAAGGATTCGGCCGCCACCTCGCGGCCCGATCCGTCGATCAGCAGGACGAGATGTTCGGTGCGCTCGCGCAGCGGACTGATGCCGCTGCGCGGATGCGGGACGCGCGGATAGCGCAGTGCGTGAATATCCCTGCCGGGCAATGCCGATCGCAGACTCGCCAGCTGGTCGCCGCTGACCTCCTGCAGGGCGATGACCTGTTCGGGTCGCGCGGCCAGCCAGTCGGTCACCGCCGCGATGCGCGCCGCTTCATCGGGCCAGCGCGTCGCGATATCGGAGCCCCAGTTCTCCGCGTGCACGCGATGCAGGACATTCCAACTGGCCACAGTGATCACGGGGCCCGATGCTAATGGCATCGGCCGGGTCGTATTCGATTGTCGAGGCGGTGCCGGAGGTAGGGACGGGCTAGAACTCGCCGGAGGTCGCGGGATCCGGTAGTGCGCCCTCGGCGGTCCGTAGTCGGTCGGTGAGTGCCGTGAGCAGGTCCATGGACTCCGTGGACAGGCCGAGCGCCAGATGTAAGAGGCGGCGTAGTGGACTACTCATCATCTGATTCGCCAGCAGCAGGTCGTGGTCACTTGATCTGGGCAGGTAGTCGAGATTCACGGCGCGGTTCTCGCAATCTGTCAATTGTTCCGGATTACCCGTTGCTACAGCGGTTGCTCGCGCTACAGCAGGTACGGCCGTCGGACCCGATGCGCAGGTCATCCGGTACGAACCACCCCGGCATTGTGACGCACATCGCACAGACTCCTTCGCTGTGCCGTGGTCGAATGTTTCGCGGTTCGTCCGGACTCGATCATGGACATTAGCGTCTAATATTCGGGCAACCGGAGACCACCCCTCCGATCGACCCCTACCGAAGGGCAGAACAGTGGCGTTCGCCGATTACCAGAACGAGATCTACTTCGCCGCACTCGGCGGGCACGCCCCGGATTTCCCGATGGACTACGCGACGCTCGAGGCGAAGGCCGCCGCCGCGCTGCCCACATCGCTGCACTCCTATATCGCGGGCGGTGCCGGTGACGAGCTGACCCAGCGACGCAATGTCGAGGCGTTCGCGGACTGGGGTGTGGTGCCGCGGATGCTCGTCGGCGCGACGCAGCGCGATCTGTCGGTCAGCGCGTGGGGGCTCACCTTCCCGAGTCCGATCTTCATGGCCCCGGTCGGGGTGATCGGGTTGGTCGGGGATAAGCACGGTGATATCGCGGTCGCCGAGGCCGCCGCGAAAACCGGTGTGCCCGCGTTCTTCTCGACGTTGATGGAGGATCCGCTGGAGGAGGTCATCGGGCATGCGGGCAGCACGCCGAGCTTCTTCCAGCTGTACACGCCCAAGGACCGCGACCTCGCCGCGAGTCTGGTGAGCCGGGCCGAGCAGGCCGGATATCGCGGCATCACCGTCACCTTGGACACCTGGGTGCCGGGCTGGCGTCCGCGCGATCTGTCCAGCGGCAACTTTCCGCAGCTGCGCGGGCACGTCTTGAAGAACTACACCACCGATCCGGTCTTCCAGAAGATGGTCGGTTCGAATGATCCGCAGTCCATCGTGCTGCACTGGGTTCAGACCTTCGGCAACCCGCTCACCTGGGACGATCTGGTCTGGCTTCGATCACTGACCGAACTGCCGATCATTCTCAAGGGCATCTCCCATCCCGATGACGCACGCCGGGCGATCGATGCGGGCGTCGACGGCATCTACTGCTCCAATCACGGTGGGCGCCAAGCCAATGGCGGTCTCAGCGCGCTCGCGACACTGCCCGGGGTGGTCGAAGCCTGTGACGATCGGGTACCGGTGTTGTTCGACTCCGGCGTGCGCTCGGGCACCGATGTGATCAAAGCGCTCGGATTGGGTGCGACCATGGTCGGCATCGGCCGTCCGTACGTGTACGGCCTTGCGCTGGGCGGGGTTTCGGGTCTGGTGCATGTGCTCCGGATGCTGCTGGCGGAGGCCGATCTGCTGATGGCGGTCAACGGGTATCCGGATATCGCCGCGGTCCGGGAGAATATTCGGCCGAGCCGCTGAATCACGGCGTCATCAGGCAGACCAGGAAACGGGTCAGTACCTCGGTGATCCCGGCCAGGTCGGTGCGCGGATCTCCGGTAGTCCACTGCTGCACCAGGGCGAGCAGCGCACCGAGATATCCGGTCACGGCGGCATCGAACCCACCGGGCGGTACGAAGTCCGGTCCCAGCGCCCGCCGGATCTGGTCTTCGAACAGTGCCATCCACAGCTTGCGCTGCTCGAGCCTGCGCCGCTCGACCCGCTCGCTGACGCCGACGACCTCGATATGTGCGATCCGGGCCCGGCGCGGGTCGCGACCGATCGACTCCGCATAGGCCCGCACCGCCGCCTGGGCCCGGCCGACCGGATCATCCGGTGCGGCCGCGGCCGTCGCGGCGGTGACCGCCTGCCTGGTTTCGACCTGGATCATGTCGTAGACCGCGATCAGCAGATCCTCGCGATTGTCGAAATGCTCGTAGAACTGGCTGCGCGCCAACCCGGCCGCTCGGCACAGCGCGGTGATCGAACTGCCTTGATACCCGCGCTCGCCGAATACCGTCACTCCGGCGGCCAGGAATTCCGCGCGCCGCTGCGCCCGCCGGTCCGCGACGGGTCGTCCGTCGTACATCCGCGGTGGTGGGCCAGCAGTCACCCGAGGACAATATCGGTCCCGCGCCGGCCGGGGCGCGGCTGCGGTGTGCGGCTCACGACGAGTGCCACTACCGTGGGGCGGCGAATCCGGACCCGATCGCTGGGAGATGAGCGTGCCATTGTCGACGATCGAGAATGCGGCGGTGCCGTCCGCGGTAACCACCGCGCCGCAGCGCCGCACCATCCCCACCCCGGCCTTCCTGGCGATCTCGGTGCTCGGCACGGCAGCCGGTATCTGCTATCTCGTGCAGGTTCTCGATACGCCGCGGGTGATGATGCATCTGATGGACCTCAGCGTCTACCAGATCGCCGGGAACCGGGTGGTCGACGGCGTTTCCGTCTATGACACCCCATTGCTAGGCCAGACCCGCGGCGTCTGGGAGTTCGTCTACACACCGTTCGCCGCACTGCTGTTCGTGCCGCTGGTCGATCTGCACGGCGATCTGTACACCTATATCGGCGCATTGGGGAACTTCGCGATGCTGACCGGATCGGTCTGGGCCGCATTGTCGATGCTCGGCTACCGGCGCGACCGGCGGCTGGTGCTGGTGGGTCTGCCGATCACCGGATTGTTGATGTGGTGCGAGCCGGTGCGCGAAACCATGGCCTTCGGGCAGATCAATATCTTCCTGCTGTTGCTGGTGCTCGCGGATATGGCGCTGCCCGATTCGTCGCGTTGGAAAGGCGTGCTGACCGGGATCGCGGCCGGAATCAAACTGACTCCCGCATTCTTCGTGCTCTATCTACTGATCACCCGCAGGTACCGCGCCGCGGTGACCGCGATCGGCGCATGCGTCGCGACTGTTCTCATCGGCCTCGCGGCCATGCCCAAGGATTCGCTGACATTCTGGAGCGGCGCCTTTGCCGATCCCACCCGCGTCGGCGTACCGGAGAACCCGCGCAACGAATCGCTGCGCGGCCTGCTCGCCCGCACCATCGGCGTCGAGGGCACGCACCAATTGCTGTGGCTGGCAGGTGCTTTCGCCATCGCTGCAGGCTGCCTGCTGCTGGCGCGGCGGCTGTCGCTGACCGGATACGAACTGCCCGCCGTCGTACTGTGCGGACTCACCACCACTGCGGTGTCCCCGTACAGCTGGGTACATCACTGGGTCTGGCTCGCGCCATTGCTGGTGTACCTGGCCGATCTGGCATTGCGCCGGGGCGGGGTGGCCGCACCGCTCGGATTTCTGGTGGCGCTGGCGGCTGCATCGGGCGGTTTGATCTCGCTTTTCGATCCCACGGTGGTCAGCATCTTCGACTATCCCCCGGGCAGCCACCTCACGACGTTCTTCCACAACGGCTACATCTGGCTGACACTCGCGCTGTTCGCTGCGGCCGCGGTGCAGTTGCGTCGCTCGGTGGACCAGCCGGTCGAAGATCGCGTCACAACGGTCCGCTGACCCGCCCCGGCGGGCGGTGCCGCACTCCTCGCCGGGTCCGCGGAAACCCGCGCGCGAGCCGAGCCCAGCGCAGCCGGAATGTGCTGGTAGCCATGCGGTCGCTACGACGCGCGTGGCGACCGCAATCGCACCATGGTCGCAGATCCGGCTCCTACCGTAGACACGGACGCAACGGCGTCAATGGGGTCAAAGCGGGCATGTTGGTGTTCGGATGAGCGCATAATCCGGACAAGGCTGCTCGGCGATCGGAAGGTGGCGACGGCCGTGACCACAACTCAGCTGGAAGTTGTTCGGCCCTATCCGCGGCGGGTCGGGCCCAAGGGCTCCTATTTCTGGAAAATGATCACGACCACCGATCCGAAGGTGCTCGGGGTCATGTACTTGACCACCGCGATGACCTACTTCTTCATCGGTGGTCTCATCGCGCTGCTGATGCGCGGTGAACTGGCTCGCCCCGGCATGCAGTTCCTCTCGCCCGAACAGTTCAACCAGCTGTTCACCATGCATGGCACGATCATGCTGCTGTTCTACGCGACGCCGATTCTGTTCGGCTTCGCCAATTGCGTCCTACCGCTGCAGATCGGGGCGCCGGATGTGGCCTTCCCCCGGCTCAACGCCCTCAGCTACTGGCTGTATCTATTCGGCGCGACGATCGCCACGGCGGGCTTCGTCACCCCCGGCGGCGCGGCCGACTTCGGCTGGACCGGCTACGTCCCGCTGAGCAACATCGTGCACGCGCCGGGTGCGGGTGCGGATCTGTGGATCATGGGCCTCGCGGTCTCGGGCGTCGGCACCATCCTCGGCGGCGTCAACATGATCACCACGGTGATCTGCCTGCGGTGTCCGGGCATGACCATGTTCCGGATGCCCATCTTCACCTGGAACATCCTGGTCACCAGCATCCTTATACTGCTCGCGTTTCCGATTCTGACCGCGGCGCTGATGGCGCTGGCCTTCGATCGGCATCTGGGCGGGCATATCTACGATCCGGGCACCGGCGGAGCCCTGTTGTGGCAGCACCTGTTCTGGTTCTTCGGACACCCCGAGGTGTATATCGTCGCGCTGCCGTTCTTCGGGATCGTCACCGAAATCTTCCCGGTGTTCAGCCGCAAGCCGCTGTTCGGCTACACCACCCTGGTGTACGCGACGCTGTCCATCGGCGCGCTGTCGATGGCGGTGTGGGCGCATCACATGTACGCCACCGGAGCCGTACTGCTGCCGTATTTCTCGTTCATGACCTTCCTGATCGCGGTCCCGACCGGCGTGAAGTTCTTCAACTGGATCGGCACCATGTGGCGCGGCCAGTTGACCTTCGAAACGCCCATGCTGTTCTCGGTCGGCTTCCTGGTGACCTTCCTGTTCGGTGGTCTGTCCGGCGTCGTCCTGGCCAGCCCGCCGCTCGATTTCCATGTCACCGATAGCTATTTCGTGGTCGCGCACTTCCACTATGTGCTCTTCGGCACCATCGTGTTCGCGACATTCGCTGGCATCTACTTCTGGTTCCCCAAGATGACCGGCAGGCTGCTCGACGAACGACTCGGCAAATGGCACTTCTGGACCACGCTCGTCGGCTTCCACACCACCTTCCTGGTGCAGCACTGGCTGGGTGCGGAGGGCATGCCGCGTCGTTATGCCGACTACCTGCCCAGCGACGGATTCACCACGCTGAATACCATTTCCACGATCGGCGCCTTCATCCTCGGCGCGTCGATGCTGCCGTTCATCTGGAACGTCTTCAAGAGCTACCGCTACGGTGAGGTCGTCACCGTGGACGATCCGTGGGGTTACGGCAACTCGCTGGAGTGGGCCACCACCTGCCCGCCGCCGCGGCACAACTTCTACGAGCTGCCCCGAATCCGTTCCGAGCGACCCGCTTTCGAATTGCACTACCCGCATATGGTCGATCGCATGCGCTCGGAATTGCATGTCGGCTGGGGCTCGGGCGCCAAACATGCCGCGGCGGTCGCCGAACACACCGAGGCCGAGGCCGAAGCTCCTCGGACGGAACCGTAGCCAGCGCCCTACGGGCCATAACACGCACCTCGATAGCCGCATTGATCGGGGAATTCGAGTAGTCGGTACGCAGGAGTTCGGGTGTCGGCCGAGTGAGAATCGGGTCGTAATCGATAAGTCGGTCGGGGCCTGATAGTGGATCGAGGTGTCATGACCACCCTACGTATCGCCACATTCAATGTGGAGAATTTCGATGAGACGGTGCCGAATGCGAGCACGCCGTCATTGGCGGATCGGATCGCGGTAATGCGACCGCAGATCGAGCGGTTGCGGGCCGATATCTTATGTATGCAAGAGGTGCACGGACAGGAACGGCCGGGCCAGCCACGGGCGCTACTCGCACTGGCCGAACTGCTCTCCGGTACGAAATTGGCTGGGGCAAATATTGTTTCGACGCAAACCGCGAATGGAGAAGTATTCGATCAGCGCAATCTGGTGCTGGTCACCTCGCTGCCGGTGACCGGGCACACGCAATTGCTCAATACGCTCGTCGCCGCGCCGATCTATCAGATGCTGACCGCGGATCCACCCGCCGTCGCGCCGCAAGCAATTCGAGTCGAGCGGCCGATTCTGCATGTGGAGCTGAACGTCGACGGCGCACCCCTGCATGTCATCGTGGTGCATCTGAAGTCGAAACTGCCCACCGACATTCCCGGGCAGAAGCTCAATACCTTCACCTGGCGCAGTGCGGGCGCGGCCGCCGAGGGTTCGTTCATCTCCTCGATGAAGCGGATGAGCCAGGCGCTGGAGGTCCGGCGGCTGGTCGATCAGATCCTGGACCAGGACCCGAACGCGCGCATCGTGGTCGGCGGCGACTTCAATGCCACCGCCGAGGAGGTGCCCCTGGTGGCCATCCGCGGCGATGTCGAGGACACCGGCAATGGCGCGCTGGCGGGACGGGTGCTGGTGCCGCTGGAGAACACCATCCCCGAATCCGCGCGGTACTCGCTGTTCCATCAGGGCAAGGGGCAGATGCTCGACCATATCCTGGTCACCCGCAATCTGCTGGCCCACTACCGCGGCGCGGAGATCCACAACGAGCTGCTGCACGACGAATCCGGTGCATTCGCTACCGACGTCAAATATCCGGAATCCGATCACGCTCCGGTCGTTGTCACCTTCGACTTTGCCTGAGCGATTCGCCAAGTTTTAATGATGCCGCGACAGGGAAATATGGACCGGAGATCGGAATAAAAAGGACATAACCGGGTATTCGTCTGTTCCCGGTCCTCGAATTCGAGCGGATATCAATCGGAAAACCCGGTCATCCCCCAACTTCTCGACAGTCCGAAGGGGGCCGAAAGTCCCTAGTAGACTACGTGAATCGCAGAGATGATAGTTGCGAGGCAAATCATAATTGGATGAAACGCTTCTTTCTCGCGTTTCGTGCTCGAGCACCAATGTGGTGCAAGGTTCAAGTGAGAAGGCAAGAAGATGCACACCAAGATCGCAAGCTCCGTTGCCGCAACTGCAATCGCACTATCCCTTGGCGTTGGCTCCATTGTGGCGCCCACCGCTTCCGCGACCGAGGCGCCAGCTCCGGTAACGCCCACCCAGGGATCGATTGCCATATGCTTCCCCATCTGGCTGGGATCGGTGACCTGGGTCCTGTGTCTGTAGATTTTCCAAGGAACTGAAATAGGCTGGGGTATCGACGAATCCGGTGCGTTCGCCACCGACGTCGACGATCCGGAATCCGATCACGCCCCGGTCGCGGTCACCTTCGACTTGCCTGAGCGATCCACCATGTGACGCTCGTCGCACCGCCTGCGGCCCGGGAACCAGCACCGGGCCACCGGCGACTTATGTGCGAGGGCTGGCACATCCGCTGCCCGTCACACATCTTCGGTTACCCGGATTGGTGGAAAAACGTGCAGGTGAAGCGCTCGCCCGACCACTTCATCTGGCTGATCGCGGCGGTCGCCGCCGGTGCCGTCGTGCTCATCTCCGTCATCGCGGCCGGAGATATGCCCTACCGCCGGGCCGGGCTCGCATATCCGGGCTTCCCCGATGTCCTGATCTATGTCGCGCTGCGCGTGGTGGCGGCGCTGGCAGGCGCGGTCACCGTCGGCGCGCTGATCTACGCACTGTGCTGCACCGTGGTCACCGCGCGCGGACGCGTCGATGTGGACGGATATGCCGGGGTCCGGGTGGCCGAGCGGGCGAGTCTGGTGTGGCTGGTCTCGGCCCTGATCTTGATTCCGGTCAGCGCCGCCAATGTGGGCGGACTGTCGATGAGCACCGCACTGGATCGGGGTGCGATCGGCGCGCTGATCGATGCGAGTGAGAAGCCCAAGGCCTGGATCGTGGTCGCGGTGCTGGCCGGTGTCGTCGCGCTGGTGACGCGGCTGACCTTGGCCTGGACCGGTCTTGTGGTACCGACAGTGCTCGCGCTACTGGCGGTGCTGCCGCCCGCGCTGGTCGGCAATGCGGGTGAGGGACCGGATCATGACTTCGGGACCGGTGCGATGATCATCTTCCAGCTGGCCGTCTCGGTGCTGCCGGGCGCGGCCTGGTGTGTCGCGGCGCAGCTGGGCCGTGCGGGTTCCCAGGTAGCGACCGCGGTTCGACGCTACGCACGCATCGGCCTGTTGTGTCTGGCCGCGGCCACCGTCAGCGGGCTGGTGCTCGGTGCGATCCTGTTGCCGTGGTCGGCGTTGTTCGATACCGGCTATGGGCGGCTCGCGCTGGTGGTGGTCGCGGCGGCCATCGGCATCGGACTGATATTGAGAAAGCTCGCGGCCGAACCGGATTCGTCGCCTCGTACGCGACAGCTGATCGCCGGTTCCGGTGCGCTGTCGGTGTTGGCGACGGCCGCATTGGTAGCGATGGCGGTACAACCCGCCCCGGCCTTCGCCGATCGGTCGTTCACGGCACAGGAGGTCTTCCTCGGTTTCGATCTGCCGGGCCGGGCCGACCTCTGGCGGCTGATGACCATGTGGCGCTTCGATATCGTCCTCGGCAGCGCCGCGTTGGCTGGCATCGGGTTGTACTTCGCGGGTGTGCTGCGACTGCGGCGGCGCGGCGATATCTGGTCGCCATGGCGCACGCTGTCGTGGACGAGCGGCTGTGCGGTCCTGCTGATTTCGACATCATCGGGCATCGGCAGCTACGGCTACGCCATGTTCAGCATGCACATGATCACGCATATGGCCCTGAATATGTTCGTGCCGGTGCTGCTGGTGCTCGGCGCACCGGTGACCCTGCTGCTGCGCACCGTGCCCGCGGCCCCGAAGGATACGGTTCCCGGTGTGCGCGAATGGGTGCTGTGGATCCTGCATTCGCGCCCGACCGCGATGCTGGCCCATCCCGGCACCGCGATCACGGCCTTCGTGCTCTCGCTCTACGGCCTGTATTTCACGCCGCTGTTCGCGAACCTGATCCGCTATCACTGGGGGCACGTGCTGATGAACGTGCACTTCCTGATCATCGGCTACCTGTTCTACTGGGCGATTATCGGCATTGATCCCGGCCCGCGCCGCCTGCCGCATCTGGGCCGGCTCGGCATGCTGTTCGCCATCATGCCCTTTCACGCCTTCTTCGGTGTCGCGGTGATGTCGATGAACACCATTATCGGCGAGCGGTTCTATCAACAACTGGAACTGCCATGGCACCTGGACGTGATGGCCGATCAGCGGGTCGGCGGCGGCATTGCCTGGGTCTCCGGTGAAATCCCGATCCTGCTCGTGGTCGGCGCACTGCTGACCCAATGGGTGGCACAGGATCGCCGCACCGCGGTGCGCACCGACCGCAAGGACGACGAGTACGGGGATTCCGAACTCGCCGCCTATAACGCGATGCTGGAGAAGTTGGCGCGATCGCGCCGCTGACTCAGCGTACGAGCCGAACGCGACGCAGTCGCAGGCTATTGGAGACCACGAAGAACGACGAGAACGCCATGGCCGCACCGGCGATCAACGGGTTGAGGAACCCGAGCACGGCCACCGGAATGGCGATCACGTTATAGCCGAAGGCCCACACCAGATTTCCCTTGATGGTGCGCAGGGTGGCGTGCGCCAGTTCGATGGCATCGGCGACCGCCCCGAGATCGTCACGCACCAGGATCACATCGGCGGCCGCGATCGCGACATCGGTGCCCGCCCCGATCGCCATGCCGAGGTCGGCGGTGGCCAGCGCCGCCCCGTCATTGATGCCGTCGCCGACCATCACGATGCGGCGGCCCTGCTCCTGCATGCGGGCGATGAGTTCGACCTTGCCCTCCGGAAGCAGTTCGGCGACAACCTCATCGATGCCGATCTCATCCGCGACCGACTGGGCCGCGTAGGCATTGTCACCGGTGAACATCATGACGCGCAGGCCGAGCGCATGCAGTCGGGCGATGGCGTCGGCGGCGGAATCCTTGACGGTATCGGCGACCGCGATCACCGCGCTGGCCACACCGTCGACCGCGACGAGCACCACGGTGCGTCCGGACCGTTCCTCTTGGCGCACAGCGCGACTCAGCGGTCGCGGCACATCGATACCGCGATCGTGCAGCAGGCGCAGGCGCCCGACTATGACCTCGCGGCCCGCGACGATGCCACGCGCGCCCAATCCCGGTAGCGCCGTGAAGGATTCGACCTGCGGCAGATCGTTCCGCGCTGCGGTGGCGTGCCGGGTGATGGCCGCGGCAACGGCGTGTTCGGAGGCCGCCTCCACCGCACCGGCCAGCCGCAGCACCTCGGCTTCGGTCAGCGTGTCGGTTACGGTCACCGCGACGACGCTCATGACCCCATTGGTGACCGTTCCGGTCTTGTCCAGCACCACCGTATCCACATCGCGGGTGGCCTCGAGCGCCTGATGGCCCTTGATGAATATGCCCAGTTGCGCACCGCGTCCGGAGGCCACCATCAGCGCGGTCGGAATCGCCAGCCCCAGCGCGCACGGGCACGCGATCACCAGCACCGCCAAGGCGGCCGCGGCGGCCCGGTCGATACCGGAACCGAGCAGCCACCAGGTGAGGAAGGTGCCAGCCGCCACGGCGAATACGAATGGAACGAATACCGCCGAGACCCGGTCGGCGATGCGCTGCATGCGCGCCTTCCCGGTCTGCGCCTGCTCGACCAGCCGGATCATGCCGGACAGCTTGGTATCCGCGCCCACCGCGGCGGCCTCCACGATCAGGCGACCGGTGAGTGCGGTGGTGCCGCCGATCACCGCCATCCCCTCGGTCACATCGATCGGTATGGATTCGCCGGTCATGGCACTGGCATCGACGCTCGACGCACCCGAGACCACCAGGCCGTCGGTCGCGATGGTTTCGCCGGGCCGCACCACGAAGCGCTGTCCCTCGACCAGTTCGCCGATGGGGACGCGCATTTCGCGATTGTCACGGGTCAGCACGGTGACCTCACGGGCGCCCAGCGCGGCGAGCGCCCGCAGCGCGCTGCCCGCCGACCGCTTGGCCTTGGCCTCGAAATACCGTCCGGCGAGCACGAAGGTGGTCACGCCAGCGGCGGCTTCGAGATAGATCGAATCACCGGACCAGAACGCGTCCCATACGCCATCGGGAGTTGCGGTCCGGTCCGCGTGCAGGAACATGGTGTCCAGCGACCACAGCGTCGCGGTCGTCACACCGACCGATACCAGGGTGTCCATGCTCGCGGTGAAATTCTTCGCCCCCGCCAGCGCCTTTCGGTGCAGCGGCGCGGCCGCCCACACCACCACCGGCAGTGCGAGCACGGTCAGTATGACCTGCCAGCCGGTGATCCTGGCCGCTGGCACCATGGCGAACATGACCGAGAGATCGGCGAGGGGGAAGAACAGCAGCAGCGCGACGACCAAGCGGCGGAACAGATCTCGGACCGCGGCCTCCTCGGGGGCCGCGGAGATCGGGCCGGTGCCCTCGGTGATCGGCTGCGCGCCGTAGCCCACTGCGACCACCGCGGCGCAGAGCTGTTCGGCCGAAATATCCTCGGCGGCATCGACGGTGGCGATGCCGGTCGCGTAGTTCACCGATGCCAGCACGCCGTCGACCCTGTTGAGTTTGCGCTCCACCCGATTCGCGCAGGCGGCACAGGTCATGCCGGAAACCGCGAGCGAGATGCGAACGGTGGCGTGCTGCGCCGCGGTGGCAAGGTCGGGCTTGTCCGTCGCGCGACCGCGCTCGGTCAATGCTGTCGGCCCACCCGTCGCCCGACCGCCACTCATTATCGAATCGCTGCGCGATGCTGTGTCCATTTGGTTCCGTTCGGTCAGGCGGCGGGGTCTTGGGTCGAGCGATGCTGGGTCGAGCGCAGATGGCCGGTGCGGCGGCCGAATCGGGCGCCGGGTGGCAGGACGAGTTCGGCGGGCACCGGATTGCTCGTGCGGGTCGGCGGTGCGGTCTCCGGTCGGCGGGTGCGATGTACCACCACGACCAGCACCAACGCGGCGACCAGGATGCCGTGCGAGAGCACCCGGGAGACCGTCACCACTCCGGAATACAGATCACCGATGACGAATGCGGTGAGCGTCGCGACCAGTACGCCGAGCACCGGCAGCACGCCCGAGGTTGCGTGCGGCCGCACCGCGCAGTACACGAATCCGATACCGATCGCCAGACTCCACGCGGTGGACTCGTTCATCAGATGCCGGGTCAGCTCGGCGCCGTGGTGGTGGGTCATGCCGAAGTCGAATCCGGCGAACTGGCCGATCGCCAGTGCGCACTGCACGATACCGAGCAGGCCCAGCAGCAGCCGGGTCCATTCGGACCAGCCAACTCCGGACAGTGCAGTGCGCCAGCGCGATCCGTGCGGGCGCTCCAGATCGGCGGCGGCGAAGATGGCGTCGGTGAGATCGGGCGCGTAGCCCGAACCGCCGCGCAGCAGGCGCGAGATCGCCACGGCGGCGGCGTACCAGGAACAGCACTCCCGGCACTGTTCCAGGTGTTCGTCCACGCGCGCCGCGGGCACGGTTTCGCGTTCGCCATCGATCCGCGCCGATAGCGCGGTCCGGCATACCTTGCACTCCACGTCCACATTGTCGGATCGGCGCACTACAAAGTTCCCGCGGGTTGTATCTGATGGCGGCGCAGCCGGGCCTCCGGGCTCGCCGACATCGTGGGGCTGAAGTTGCTGCTCGAGGATCTTTCCGACGATCGGCGCGAGGCATTGGTGCTGACGCATGTGCTGGGTTGTCCTATGCCGAGGCGGCGGCGGTATGCGGATGTTCGGTGGGCACGGTGCGGTCCCGGGTGGCGCGTGCGCGCGAAGGCCTCGTCGCAGCAGCCCGTTTCGGCGGCAAGCGCCGCGCCAACGGCTGACCCTGCGGGCAGTTCTTTGGCGTGCTGTACCTTTCGGCGCGTAACAACCGGTTGCTCTGCGTTCACTTCCCCGCGCGAGTCCCACCTTCGAGGGGCCGCACTTGCGTACGCCGCGTCGGTGCCCGATCGAGTGCGGAGCCCGACCGGCAGTGCAGCACCCGCGCTGGCACTCATTCGGAGGCCAAAGGCTCTGCGGCGTAATGCAATCGGACGACGCCGTCGTCGTGTTGCTCGGCCCGCGCATGCACGCCGAAGACAGTGCGCAGCAGCTCGGGCGTCATTACCTCGAGTACCGTCCCCGCCGCGACGACCCTGCCGTGATCGAGCACGACCAAACGATCACAACACCGGACCGCGAGGTCGAGTTCGTGCAGCACCGCGAGTGTGGTGATCCCGGTCGAGCGAACCAGGTCGAGCAGTTCGAATCGGGCGCGCACGTCGAGATGGTTGGTCAACTCGTCGAGGACGAGCAGCCGCGGATGCTGTGCCAGCGCCCTGGCCAGCAGCACGCGCTGGCGCTGGCCGCCGGACAGGGTGCCGATGGGGCGATCGGCGTACGCGGTGACACCCGTTCGCGCCATGGCCTTTTCGATGGCCGCGTGATCGGCGGCGGTGTCGCGGCTGAAGAGCGCGTGATGTGGATTGCGGCCGAGGCCGACCATTTCCGCGACGGTGAGCTCGGGTGATCCGGCCCCGTTCTGCAGGACCGCGGCGGTGGTCCGGGCCGCTGCCCGCACGGACATTCCGGTGTTATCCGCGCCGTCGATCAGCACCATGCCCCGATCCGGCCGCAACGACCGGTAGATCGTGCGCAGCAGCGTCGTCTTACCACTGCCATTCGGCCCGACCACGCCCACCACCGACCCGGGTGGGGCCTGCAACGTCACCGCATCCAATACCCGCGCACCCCCGATCGCCACGCTCACCCCGACAACCGATAGCTCGGCGGTGCGGGCATCACGTGGCTCAACCGAGCTGCCCGATTTATGGGACGGTGGCCCGCTCATGCGATGCCGCCGTCGCGGCGCAGCAGCCAGAGGAAGAAGGGTGCGCCGAAGGCGGCAGTGAAGATGCCGAGCGGGAGTTCGTTGGGCGCGTCGACGGTGCGCGAAAGCAGGTCCACTGCAACCAGATACGCCGCGCCGAGCAGTGCCGCCAGTGGCAGTACCCGGCGGTGGTCCATGCCGAATGTCAGGCGCACCAGATGCGGAACCATCAAACCGACGAAGCCGATTCCGCCCGCCACCGCGATCAGTACACCGGTCAGCAGGGAGGCGAGTACCAGCAGGACCATGCGGGTGGTGCGGACGTCGACGCCCAGTGCGGTGGCCTGCTCATCACCGGTGCCGAGCACATCGAGGCGTCGGCCGAAGGCGAGCACGATCGCGACGACAACGAGAACCACCAGCGTGACGGGGCCGAGTCGCGACCAGCTCGCACCGGACACACTGCCCATGGTCCAGAACATCACCGCGCGCAGCTCATTCGGGGTGGCGCGCAGTTGCAGGTAGTTGGTCGCCGCCAGCAGCAGATATCCGACGGCGACACCGGCCAGTACGAGGCGGGTGGGGGCCAGCGTGCCGCGCCGCTGTCCGAGTGCGAAAACCACTGCGGCAGTGCCGATCGCCCCGAGGAAGGCGGCGCCGGATACACCGATACCGCCGAGTGCCGCACCGGCGGTGACGATCACCGTCACCGCACCGAGCGAGGCGCCGGAAGATAGGCCGAGCACATAGGGGTCGGCGAGCGGATTGTTCACCAGCGCTTGCAGAATCACGCCGGAGACCGCGAGCCCGCAGCCGCACAGCGCGGCCAGGATGACCCGGGGCAGCCGATAGTTCCAGACGATCTGGTCGACGGTGAATCCGACATCCGGTGTTCTACCCGATAAGTGGGCGAAGATGACCCGGCCGGTATCGGCGATCGACACGGTGACCGATCCCGCGCCAATGGATACCAGCATTACCGCGCACAGAATTGCCACTGCGCCGGCGATCGCGACGGGCAGGGGTGTGGTGGCCAGCAGTCGCTGTTGTCGAAGGGTGCGCATCGGTCAGAACTGTTCGGGGTGAACGAGCCTGGCGATCTTCGCCACCGCGATGTCATTGCTCGGGCCGAGGTAGATCGAGTCCGAGAGCACCGTGTAGTTGGTGTTCTTGCTCGCATTCCACTGCGGGAACTGTTCCAGGATCCGCTTTGCCGTCCCGTCGATATCGGAATTGCGGTAGTTGACCACGATCAGGCCGTCGATCGGGGTGACGGCGAGCTGCTCTTTGCTGATCGTCACGAAAGTCGTGCCGTCCGTGCGGTTGAACGGGTTCACCGCAGCGGCCCGCTGGATGATGTCGTTCCAGATGCCGCCCGCCGCAATGGCCGAGAAGTCGCCCGTACCGCCCATATCCATACCCGGGAAGATGAGCAGCACATTCTTCTCGGGCTGTCCGGCGACCCGTGCGGCGGTCTCGGTGATCTTGCCCGCGATATCGTTGATGAGCTGTTCGGCGCGGCCGGGTACGTCGAAGATCGTCCCGAAGTCGCGCAGCATGGCGTAGCTGTCCTCGATGGTCGGTGTGCCGGTGACCGCACCGGTCATACCGCAGTTCGCCCGGGGCACATAGGTATTGGCGCCCGCATCGGACAGCTCCGCGCGGGTGGCGAAGCCCTGATCGGCCGAGAAGCCGCCACCCCCGGTGGAGATGACGAGATCGGGTCGCTGGGCGAGCATGGCCTCGCGGGGGATGTCCTGCAGGTTGTTCGGGGTGATGCCGCCGGTCGGGAGTGCCGCGATGGCGGCGGCGCGGCCGGGCACCTCGGAGGTGCCGTAGGACTGGGCGTTTGCGATGACGCGGTCGCCGACGCCGAGCGCGATCAGGGATGAGACCTCGCCGATGGAGCCGCCGTTCATCACCGCGACTCGCTTCGGTGCCTCGGTGAAGGTGTAGCTCTTACCGCAGTTCTCGATGGTGATCGGATATTTGGTGCTGCCCTCGGTCGCGGCGGGTGCGGTGGCCGCGGATTCGGTGACCGTGGTCGAACATCCGGTGACGGCAATGGCGCCAATGGCCATGGCCAGCACGGCGGCACGTGTCATAGGCGGGGTCGAGCTCTCGATGCGTCCGGCGCGATCGCCATGGGCCGCACGCCGACGTGCTGCCAGTGCTGTGTGTTGCATGATCACTTGGTCGTCCGATACGGCGGTCCGGTTCCCGGGAATCGCGGCATGCGCTGTCCCTGTACAGACCCGGCGGACCCTGCTTCACTGGTGTGACCAGGTCTGCACCCGGACCGCAGGAGCCAGCGCATGTCCACCCACTTCGCTTATCCGGCAGGGCGACCCGCTGACCGTGATCGACCGGAACACGGTGAGTGCGTCGATATTTCGACCGCGCCCCGAGCGCGGAGCATGCAGTTCTCGGTGAGCCACCCACGCCGCGATGTGACGCTGGTGGTCGTCGCTGGCGAAGTCGATCTGTGCACCGCGCCACAGCTGCGGGATAAGCTATTGCGCGCCTTCGACTCTCAGGAATCGACCATTGTCGTCGATCTCTCACCGGTCACCTTTTTCGCCGCCGCCGGGCTCGCGGCCCTGATCGAGGCCCAGGCGGCGGCCGAAAAGGCCGATCGGCGAATGGTGTTGATCACCACCGTGCGCTGTGTCGACCGCGTCATCGAGATCACCGGGTTGTCCACGACGTTACGCCGCGTCGGTTCCCTGGCCGCGGCACTCGCGGACACCACGCCGGGATGCGCGGCCCCGGTGTAGTTCTGGTGATTGCGCTGGCGTGACTTAGTGGTGTTGTCCTTCGGTTCGGGTTGCTGGTTGCGGTATTCGTGGGTACTACGCCGGGATGTGTGGCCCGGGTGTAGTTCTGGTGATTGCGCTGGCGTGACTTAGTGGTGTTGTCCTTCGGTTCGGGTTGCTGGTTGCGGTATTCGTGGGTACTACGCCGGGATGTGTGGCCCGGGTGCAGTTCCGGCGATTCGCGCCCGGCGCAGATCAGTGGCGCCGCCCCTCGACGCGTGCCCTGGCCTGCGCAATCCGCTCCTGTGCCAGCGCCATCCGCTCCTGGGCTTTGTCGAGACGGCGCAGGGCCCTATCGATCCCAGGCTGCGCCTTCTTGGCCCGGCGCTCGGCCTTCGCGGCCAGGCGCGCACCACGCTTCTGCGCCTTCGCCGACAGCCCGGCGCCGCGCGTCCGCGCGGTCGAAGCCAATTCGGGCCCACGCTCTTTGGCGAGTTCGGCGAGTTCGGCCCCGCGGTGCTGGGCCTTCTCGGCGAGTTCGGCCCCGCGGTGCTGGGCCTTCTCGGCGAGTTCGGCCCCGCGGTGCTGAGCCTTTTCGGCGAGTTCGGCCCCGCGATGTTGGGCGATCTCGGCCAGCAGCGTGCCGCGTTCGCGTGCGACCGAGGCGATTTCGGGCCCGCGTTCCTTGGCGAGTTCGGCGAGTTCAGCAGCCTTCTCGGCCAGCTTCGCGCGGCGTTCCTTGGCGAGCTCGGCCCATTCGGGGCCGTACTCTTTGACCATATCGGCGATTTCGGAGCCCCGCTCCTGCGCGACCGCGGAAACCTTGGCCGCGGCGACATCGCCGAGTTCCCTGGCGCGCAGGGCGGTGTCGTGCGCATGTCGACGCAGCGCCTCACCGGTCTGCGAATCCGCCGCCGCGAACGGCAAGGCGGCCGAGACCGCCGCGCTGGCATTGCTCGCGGCCCGGCGGCCACGCCAGCCGAGCGAGGGTTTGCCGCCGGTATCCGCGCTGGCGATCATCAACCCGCCGAGCAGACTCACATCCTTGAGAAAGGCATTGCGCTTGGCCAGCCTGCGATCCGGATCCTTCTCCGCCCAGAAGTCCTGTTCGGTGACCGTTGCGGGAATCACCGTCGCGGCCAGGGTGAGCGAGGCCAGCCGCGGCATTTTGCCGAGCGCCAGCAACGCACCGGCCGAGACCTGGGCGATCGCATTGATCTTGACGGCCGTCCCCGGATCCGAGGGCAGTTTGGCGGCGAAATTATCGGGCAGTGATTGCTGGCCCTGCTGTACCAGCCCCGCGGCGGCCTTGGTGCGCTGCTCGGGGTGGGCGAGTGCGTCGACACCATCGGCGATGAATGCGGTCGCCAGCAGTGGACGGGCAAATCGGCGTAGCAACATGACGTCCCTTTCCTCGGTGTTTGAGGTTCGGTTTCCCGCGCTTCGCTTCGCCAAACAACCATATCAACACCCTGGAATCAGGGTTTGACCTGGTGTTTCTCTGTTCGGTACTGCCGCACCTCCTTGGCGGCGAGGAAGGTGGTGATGGCATTCGTCACGGTCTGCGGCTCCTCAACCATCGGCAGATGTCCGCATTCGGTTAGCTGGATCCGGGTGTGCGTCCGCAGCGTCTCGTCGAGTTGAGCACCCGCCCGCGCCGACAGGATGCGGTTCTGCTGACCCCAGATGGTGCAGATCGGCGGGAACCCGGGGCCGGGAGTGAACACATCGAGTTCGGCATAGGTCGGGAAGTCCTGCACCAGCCCGTGCAGCGCCTGCAGCCGCCCCTTATCGCCCCAGTGGGCCCTCAGTCGCGGCGAGCGGTGCAGATTCCGGCGCCGCCCGTCCGCACCCAACTGGTCGGCAACGATTCGGGAGACGACCGCATCCGGCAGCGCGAGCCAGCGTGCCACCGGTGCGAGTGGGAGCCTGGCATCGACCCAGGCCAGTCCGGCTTGGCGTCCGGCGCGGACGGTATGCCAGGTCAGCGGGTTGCACAGCACCAGAGCCCGGACGTTGTCCGGATGCGCCATCGCATACCGCAACGAGGTGGCGGCCCCGAGGCAGTTGCCGATCAGCACGACATCGGTGAGATCCTGCGCGGCGAGGAAGGCCTCGAGCATCCGCATATAGTCCGCGAGCCGGTAGCCGTCGGCCGGCTGGTCGGATTCACCGTAACCGGGCAGGTCGAGTGCGAAAACCTCGTAGTGATGCCGCAATTCGCCGACCTGATCGTCCCAGATATGACGCTGGGTGCCCGCATTGTGCAGCAGCACGATGGGTGGCCCGCTGCCGACCCGGTCATAGACTACATTCCGACCCTGGTGCGCAAATATCGCCACATCGCCTCCTTGCGAGTGGATAAGCGAACACCTGTGTTCGCCAGTAACAGATAAGGTAGCGCGGATCGGACGGCGACGCGAATCGCCGAGTGGCCGGTCGGTACGGCGGGTCTACTGGGCACTCGGGGGGGATTGCGGCAGGCCGAATATGGGGAGGACAGTGTTTTCGAAGCGGGTCATGGCGCCGATTCGGTCACCGGCGAGAGTGAGGACGAAGAGGCCGGATCCGTGGACGCCGGTCCAGGGGTGTCGGTAGACCCCGAATGCCGGCTGACCGTTGGCTCGCGTCGGCACCAGTTCGAATCTCTGTGCCGAGCCGAAAATGAGTGCGAAGAAGCGGGCGACGATGTCTCGGCCCTGGTATTCCAGCGGTATCGGTGGCATCGACATGAAGACGTCGTCGGTCAACAGAGCCACCAACGCGTCGATGTCGGCAGATTCGTAGGCGCTGACGAACTTCGCCACGATTGCGTCCTCGGCAGGTGAGTCGCTGGCAGGCGGCTGCTCTCGGGCAGTAATCACCGGCAGTTGGCGCTGCATTCCTGCACGCGCGCGTTTGAGGGCGCTTTTGACCGATTCGACGGTCGTGTCCAGCATGTCGGCTACTTCGTTCGCGTGGAATCCGAGGACGTCGCGCAGGATGAGGACGGCGAGCTGGCGCGGCGGCAAGATCTGCAGGGCGGTCACAAAGGCCAGGGAAATGGATTCGGTTTGCTCGTAGCGCGCCTCCGGACCGAGCGGCACACTGATCGCACCGTCCAAAAGGGCGTCGGGATAGGGCTCGAGCCAGTGGATTTCGCCGAGTCCAGTGGGTTCCGGTAGTTCGATTCCCGGGATGTCCCACTGCTTTGCAGGACGTCGGCGAGCAGAGCGCAGCGCGTCGAGGCACCGGTTGGTGGCGATGCGGTAGAGCCAGGTGCGAAGTGAGGCGCGGCCGTCGAATCGTTCGAGACCTCGCCAAGCGGCGAGCATCGTGTCCTGGAGAACGTCCTCGGCATCCTGAAACGATCCGAGCATCCGGTAGCAGTGCACCTGTAGCTCGCGACGGTGTGGCTCGGTCAGCGCTCGGAATGCCTCGCCGTCGCCGGCCTGCGCCCTCGACAACAGGTCCGTTCGCGCCAACTCCACTCCCGCCACCTCATTCCTTGTGTGCAGTTCCATCCCGTATGGACGTCGGCCAAGGCGCGAACGGGGCGGTCGCAGAGCGCCTCCTTTTCGAATGCCGTGGCGTCTAGACCAGTGATAGCCGACAACATTGTCAAAGGAGCACGGAAATGGGAAAGATCATCCTCACCTCGAATGTGACACTCGATGGAGTGGTCCAAGACCCGGACGGCGCGGAAGGCTTCGAGCGGGGCGGCTGGTTCCACCAGTTCGTCGGGGCCGGGGACCTCCAAGATTGGACCGCTCGCGAGACGCAGGAAGCCCTCGATGCCGAGGTGCTGCTGCTGGGCGGGCGTACCAACGAGTGGTTCGCAGACCGGATGACAGAGCGCAATTTGGCGGAGGGCCGTGTGAGCCCCGAGTGGGCGAACAGGGTGAGAAGCATGCCCAAGTACGTCGTGTCGTCGACTCTGGAAGATCCGCGTTGGGGCAACGTCACGGTCCTGGGCGGTGAAGTGGTGAAGGAGGTTTCGGAGCTGAAGCGGAAAGTGGACGGGGAAATCCTGATCTACGCCAGCTATCAGCTCGCGCGCACACTGATAGAACACAACCTGCTCGACGAACTGCGGCTGGTAGTTTTCCCGGTCGTGCTGGGAACCGGCCTGCGTTTCTTCGACGAGACCAGCGACAAGAAGCCGCTGCACCTGGTCAACACACGAAAGATGGGTGACGGCCTGCTGTTTTACACCTACGAATTCGTGCAAGGCTGACGACTGCAGACGGCGACGAAGTCGCGTTCCTCGGTGTTGAAGTAGCGTCCCCCGTTTCGACGGAATTCGGGGAGAAGTTTGGTGGCGGGCGGGTTGATGGGGTCGCGGATGCTGTCGTAGGTCATGAACGAGACCCACTCGGTGTTGATGTCGAACTCCATCGCCCGCACCGCCCCCGCACGGTGCAGCAGTTCGGCGCGGGTGCGTACGGACAGCGCAGGGCCCATGGCGTAGACGATGTTTCCGTCCGCGGTGACGCCGGAGCGCCAGACGAAGTAGCGATTGTCGACGGTGAAGCGTAGGAACCGCAGTCCGAAGTTGTAGAAGGCCATATTGCGCAGGTGTGCACCGGCATCGGAAAAGCCCAGTTGCACACCGGGATCGGCCGCGAACCTGTCCAGCACCTGCGGCCGGTGGTTGGAAATGGTTGTCCGCCAACGCACTTTGCCGCAGTATTCGACGACCAGATCCAGGAACGCGTCGACCGGATGAGTCCACCGCGCCAGCTCTGATGTCGTCGGCGCGGCTGTACCACGGTTGCGAACCGTGCGGAGCCTGTCCAGCGTCATCCAGTGGCGGCGTCGGCATTCCCGGAATTTGTGGTGCCATCGGAAGTCTCCCCCAACCGATATAGCAGTCTCACCACCTCGAGCCCTACCCCACTCCGCCGCGACCGGCGTATCAACGACCGGCCCGCCGATCGGCAACCTTCAGCAACGGCTCCGGGCTAGCGCCGCGTCCAGTTAGCTCCTGCCGTGTCGAGCCCCAGGGCCGGGATCTGTCGAACGTATTCGAATGGTCGTCGCCCAGGCGTATTCGACCGCCCTATGACTGCGCTCGACGGGCATTCGCAAGCTGTCTGGCGGGGCGCTGGCACTGTGTCGGCCGAACCGGTCAGTGGGGGTGTTCACGGCTGAAGATACAAGCTTCGACATAGGCCGCTTCAACGTTGCGCAGCGTGGCGATCAGATCGGGCACCTGCGGCTTGGCCTTGCAGTGGCGGCACCAGATCCGGATGTCAGCTTCGGACGGTGCCTGCTTGCCGCTCTCGATCTTGGATATCTTCGAGGAGTGCCACCCCGTCAGCTCGGCCAGCTGGACGCCAGAGAGGCCCGCGTCTTTGCGCAGCTCCCGAAGACGGGCGCCTAACGCCTCTCTGGCATCACGAACGCTGGAGCTGGTCACTTGGCAGCAGCGAAGTCGCTCTCCACGTAGTCAGCGTGCGGGACACCGAGGCCCCACACTTTGTCACGAATGGCGACGCAGTGAGCCGCGATCACCGGATCCTCGGTGACGGCGAACCCGCCGAAGTCACCATCTTCTTTGAAGGTGACGAAGACGACCAGGCGGTCATCAAACAGCCAGTAGTCGTCGCCGGCCAGCTCGGCGGAGTCGATCAGGGGGCGCGGCAGCCACTTGATCTCCTCGCCCGCTTGGATGTTCAGCGGGGCGATCGTCAGGCCGAACCGGGTGTAGTCCACATGCGGAATACTGACCAACCGGACGCGATGAACCTGCTTGCCGGTTGACGTCACCTCGTTGATCAGGGTATCCCAGGAACGGCACCACTCGTAGTCGTCGGGCTCTCCGGCCAGAAACTTGCGGAACGGTTCATGCTCGTCAGCGACGAGGTACTCGTCCTGGGTTTCCAGGTGAAAGGCCCGCTTCCAGGCACCAGCGCGGAAGAGGTCGACGAATTCCTCGCCCTGGATCAGCTTCATACGGGCCGGATTTCCTTTCCTATTGGCACCTCGATGGCGGTTTCATGGTCGGGGAGGTTCATCTGCTGCAAGGCTTCCAGATCGGTCACCGGGGTGCCGCTGAGGGTGAAGGTTCCGCGTCCGGTATCCGTCAGCTCGGCACCGAGGCAGGTCCCCTGCTCCAGGAAACCCAGCAGCATATGGGGGATCTCGATCACCGAGTCATCCGGCGGCGGCGTCGGCATTCCCGGAATTTGTGGTGCCATAGGGAATCTCCCCCAACCAATAGAGCAGCCTCGCCGCCTTGAACCCTACCCCGCTGTGTTGCGACCGCCTTATCGACGAACCGGCCCGTCGATCGGCAACCTCCAGCGACGACTCCGGGCCAGCTGTCTCGCCGAACCGTTCAGTGTCGATGTTCATGGCTGAAGATACAAGCGTTCGTTGGGGAGTCTCCGGTATCCGGTAGTGTCGCCGGGGATCACGTTCACGGCGTCCACGTAGTGGCGTGACCGATGTTCCGCAACGAAGACCAGTGCGGCGGTAAGGCATGCGGCGAAGTCCATTCGCACGCCGTGGACGAATACGCTGAGGTGTACGTCAGGTTCGTGCGGTAGCGGCGAAATGTCTTGGTGCTGTGGGGTTTGCGGGTTCATTGTTCCTCGATGTCGCGGACGCTGGTCGGTGTGATGGTGATTGCGTCGGCTTTGTCGAGGTCTGCGTCCGAGTCGGATATCCAGCCGTCGGTGACCCGGCTCAACGAGCCGTCTGTGCCCTCGTAGATCGGCGCGCTATCGGTCAGGGCGAGGCCGAGCTTGTCTCGGGTGTCGGCGTGGAATTCCGCGAGTAATGCCCGTACGGATGGGGCGATTTCGCGCCGTTGGGGCTGGATGTCGGACATCACGCCCGTGTCACCATGGGAGACCGGCCCGAACCGGCGTAAGCACGGATCGCATCGACTACGACGAGCCCGGAGGGGCGGAACGTGCAACGGGGTGGTTCGATCCAGCGCCGGAACTCCACGTGTTGATCTGCGGGGCTCGGCAACGCGATGGTGCCGCCGGTACGGACCACCGAGACGTTGAGCCGGAACATTTCCGCGAAAAGATAGTCGTCATCGGGCAAGTCCGGCCGCACGAGGTAGCTCCAGCGAGATGACCGAGGATGGGACAGGATCGGACCGATATCGTGGTCGTCGCGTTGCATGTGTGCCTTCACCGCTTGTCCGAGCGGGAGCGGCATCATCAGCGCCCAAATGAAATCGGCGCGCATGACGATCCGGCCCAAGTGCGGCGGGTCGATGGTCGCGGGAAGGTCGCACACCTGCCGGTAGTAGACGCAGCGTGATGCGGGCGTATCCCCAAATGCTATGTGCTCCACGCGATTTAGGCCCTTCGGTTGTGGTGCTCGGTGCGGGGTGGCTCGGTGGTGCTCCACTCGCGTAGCGCGTCGGCGAAGAGTTCGACCACATCGACGGTTGCGCCCGTGTACGGGACTGGTGGTCCGGTGAACGGGTCTCGTTGCGGAAGTACATGTTTCGACATCTGCCGACCTCTCGTACCTCGATGATTCAAGGATTGGCCCAGCTCCAGTACCGTCAGCACTGCGGCCTGCGCCTTGCCGAGTTGGGAGTTGTCGCCATGAGAGAAAGGGTGTGTCAAGCGCCGATGTCGGGCGCGGCAAAATGACGACTCGGGAAAACGCGCGCAAATCGCCTGGGCGTGTTGTGCAACGCCATCTACGATCGCCGCATTCTGCAACAAATAACGACTTCGGAACGCAACCAGCTGGGGGAGTGTGTGATCGAGATCGATGAGTCAGAGGAAACAGGCAGCACCCTGCCACGTAGGCAGCTCGGGCGGTATCTCAAAGAGGCGCGCGAGGGTGCCGGGCTTACTGTGGAACGGGCTGCGGCGGTCATGGAGTGGAACAAGTCCACCCTGAGCCGTCTGGAACGTGGTTTGACTGAAAAGGTCAGGGGGCGAGATGTATTGGCGCTCTGCGAAATTTACGGACTCGACGAGGAGAAGACAGCTATCGCCAAGGGCCTAGCCGAGCAGACACCCGCGAAGTCTTGGTGGCATGCCTATGGCGATCTCATCCCCGCAGGTTTCAATCTTTACGTCGGATTGGAGTCTGGCGCAAAGGAATTGGGCGTCTTCCAGCCGTTGGTGATACCGGGGCTGCTTCAGACTGCCGACTACTCGCGGGCACTGGACCGGGCGTATTTCCCGGACGAGTCCGATGCGGAACTGGACCGCCGTGTAGAGCTGCGAAAGCAACGGCAAGCGGCCCTCACCCGGAGCCGCCAACCGGTCACGGCCTGTATCGTTCTGCAAGAGGCGGCTTTACGAACCGTGGTAGGGGATCGGCGTGTGATGGCCGCCCAGTTGCGGCACATCGCGGACCTGAGCACGCGAGACAACATTGACATCCGTGTATTGCCGTACAGGGCTGGGTTCCCGTTCGGGATGGCGCTGCCACCGTTCGTGATCCTGGACTTCCCTCGCGACGGCCGGGGCAGGCCGACCGAGCCGCCAGTGGTGTTTGCTGAGAACTTCACAGGTGGGATGTACTTCGAACGCGCACTGGACGTACGGAGGTACCGTGAAGCGTTCGAGAGAGTACACGTTGCGACCGTGGATGCTCGTCCAAGCCGCGACATCGTGCGTGAGATAGCAAGGGAGTACGAGAGTGAGCGTTGATTTGACCAATGCCCGCTGGTTCAAGTCCAGCCGCAGCGCCGGAGGTCAAGAGTGCGTAGAGGTCGCCTTCCTCGACGGGGGCGTGGTCGGCGTGCGGGACTCCAAGAATCCGACTGGCCCGGCGCTGGTCTTCACCCCCGGCGAGTGGGACACCTTCACTGCTGGTGTGGCAGATGGAGAGTTCGAACGCCGGTAGCCCGAGTGCCAGAACGGCCCTCAGCCAAAGGGAGTATAAGTGTGAAAACTGACCTGACCGGGGCACAGTGGTTCAAGTCCAGCCACAGTTCAGGGGGGAGCGAGTGCGTTGAGGTCGCCTTCCTCGACGGGGACATGGTCGGCGTGCGGGACTCCAAGAATCCGACTGGCCCGGCGCTGGTCTTCACCCCCCGCGAGTGGTCCGCCTTCACTGCCGGGGTGAACGACGGCGAGTTCGAACGCCGGTAGCCCCGAGTACCAGAGCGGCCCTCAGCCAGGAGGCTGAGGGCCGTTTGCGTGTGTCCAGGGGTTTCCTTTCGGTCGCTTGCCCGAACGCTGCGAGATACGTTGTAGCCAATGTAGACCGAACTTCTACTCGCATCTCAATGCTGATCCGACACCACGTCGGCGGAGATGGCCTCGGCGATCAGTGAATCGCCGAGCGGCCGGTCGGTACGGCGGGTTCGGACCTATGTCGTGCCCGCCCGGAGGAATCGGCCCGTGCGCTCGGTGCCGAGGACCGGCGCCGCCACACCATTGCCGAAGACGTATTCACCGCCGACCAGTACTGCGGTCACAGTCGCATCATTGCGGTTGACCATGCGGGGGAGGTTGTCGAATATTTCGACCGGATGTTCGGCGTAGGCCTCGACGGTCTCGTCGAGATGCGCTGGATCGATGACGACCAGGTCGGCGCGGTCACCCGGGCGCAGATGGCCCGCGTCGATGCCGTACCAGTCGGCGAGTTCGCCGGTGATCCGGTGCACGGCCCGCTCCAGGGATAGGAACGGTCGGCCCGCGCGCTCGGCGTCGTGCACCCGGCGCAGGAACCGCAGCCCGAAGTTGTAGAAGGCCATATTGCGCAGGTGCGCACCGGCATCGGAAAAGCCCAGCTGCACACCGGGATCGGCGGCGAACTTGTCCAGCACCTGCGGCCGGTGATTGGAAATGGTTGTCCGCCAACGCACTTTGCCGCCGTATTCGACGACCAGATCCAGGAACGCGTCCACCGGATGCAGTCCACCGCGATCGAGGCCGACCTGACCGAAGGTCTTGCCGAGTACCGATTGATCCGGGCACGCCACGATTTCGGCATCGAAGAAGTCGCGATGCCAGACCCGCGGCCCGAACTTCTTGTCGTAGTCCTTGCGGAACCGGCGTCGATAGCCCTCGTCGCGCAGCAGTTCCCGGCGCTGTTCCAGTTGGTTGGACAGGTGCAGGGCCGCCGCACCCGAACCGAACTCCTCGAAGACCGGCAGATCGATACCGTCGGAGTACACCTCGAACGGCACCGGCAGATGTTGCCAGCGGAAGTCGCCGCCCAGCCGGTTGAGTACCCGGGCGATCAGCGGAAACATCTGGGCGACAGCGGGAATGGCCTTGATATCGGCCGCCGAGAGCAGGCTGACCTTGAGCGGCTTGCGGAAGATGCCGAGGCTGCTCGCCGCCATCGCGACCAGACTCTGCGGTCGCGCCACATCCGGACCGCCCTGCAGCGCCCGGCCGCGGCGGCGCAGGATGGCATTGAGTCTGCGGCGTTCCCGCGTGGTGGCATAGGTCGATGGCAGGGTGCGCGAGCGGCACACCTCACCGTCGAGTTTGTCGAACAACAGCTGCTGGGAGGACATGCCGACGAAGCCCGCGTCCAGCGCCTCATCGAGTTTCGCGGCCATGGCCGCCAATTCGGCCTCGGTGGGGCGGACCTCCTTGCGGGTGGCACGATCCAGTCCCATCTCGGCGGCCCGGATATCGGAATGTCCGATGAACGCGGCGAGATTCGGACCGAGCGGCAGTGCCTCCAATGCCGCCACATATTCGCGCGCCGATGTCCAGGATTTGGTTTCGGTCATCGCCGCGACCACATGTTTGCGCGGGATGGCCTCGACCCGCCCGAAGAGATCACCGGCGTCGGATGCGCCGACATGCACCGTGGACAGCGAGCACGAACCGAGCAGTACGGTGGTGATGCCGTGCCGGATGGATTCGGCGAGTGCCGGACTCTGCAGCACCTCGACGTCGTAGTGGGTGTGGATGTCGATCATGCCGGGAATCACCCACTTCCCGGCGGCATCGATGACATTCGGGCAGTCGGTCTCATCGAGCGGTTCGGCCGAGACCACGGCGATAGCGCCGTCGCGAATGCCGAGGTGGCGGATGGCCGATGGGGAGGCGGCGCCGTCGAACCAGCGTCCGCCGCTAATGATGGTGTCGTACATGACTTCTCATATCTCAGTGCTGATCCGAGGCCGAGTCGGCAGACAGGGCTTCGGCGATTCCGGCGCGCACGACCTTGCCGGTCGCATTGCGGGTCAACGGTGTGGTGGTGAGCCGCCAGCGCGCGGGGACCTTGTAGTAGGCGATGCGCTGCTTCGCGAACTCGATGAGCTCCTGTTCGTTTGTGGCGGAAAGACTCTCGACGACGACGAGCGCCGCGACCTGTTGCCCCAGATCGTCATCGGGCAGGCCGACGACGGCGCATTCGCGGACCGCGGGATGTTCGTCCAGGCACTGCTCGACCTCGGTCGGATAGACGTTCTCGCCCCCGCGCAGGATGAGATCCGAACGCCTCCCGGACAGCCGGAGTCGGCCCTGTTCGAGTACGCCGATATCGCCGGTGCGCAGCCAGCGGTCGGCGGTGATGGCGGCTGTCGTCGCGGCATCGTCGGCCCAGTAGCCGAGCATGACATACGGGCTGCGCACGCAGATCTCGCCTTCCACCCCCTCGACGACCGGTTCCCCGAGCTCATCACGGATCTGCAACTCGACGCCGATTACCGGGCGGCCCACGGTATCCGGGAAGGCGGCGAGTTCGGCCGGTGCTGCGATGGTCGCCGCGGTACTGCATTCGGTCATGCCATAGCTGGTCACCAGCGCGGTCTTGGCGACCGGAAGCTGGTCGCGCAGTTGCTGTTGCAGCGCGGCCGAGGACGGCGCGGAGTTGAGCGAGAAGGCGGCCAGCGATGACAGGTCGTAGTTCGACATATCGACCTCGAGCAGTCGACTCGCCATGGTCGGCATGGCGCCCCAGTTGGAGATCCGCTCCCGCTCGATCAGCCGCAGTATCCGTTCGGCATCGAATGCGCCCTGGTAGATGACGGCGGTATCGCCGGTCGCCATCCGCGGCAGCACCAGATTGTGCAGGCTGGCGATGTGGAACAGCGGGGAGGTGAGCAGGAAGCGACGTCCCTTCGGACCACCGTCGTCGACACCGCCCTGGAAGGCGGCGGCGAGTGCGTCGTTGAACCGGTGATAGTCGATGACCGCCACCAGGTTTCGATGGGTGTGCACCGCGCCCTTGGGGCGGCCGCTGGTGCCGCTGGTGTAGAGGATGACCGCGGGATCGTCCTCGTCCACCGCCGCGTGCGGCACCTCGCCGTCGCCGAATTCGCCGATCAGTGTGGGCAGATCGTGCTCCATGGTGAGCACGGGCACCTGAGTATCGAGCTGCGCCACCTGTGCCGCGCGTTTCGCATCGACGATCAGCACGGCGGGACCGGTGTGTTCGAGGCCGTAGGCGATTTCGCGCGGCATCCACCAGGCGTTGTAGCCGACCGCGATCGCGCCGAGCGCCTGCGCGGCCCAGAACGTCACCACCCATTCGGGAGTATTGGCCGCGAGAATGCCGATCCGGTCGCCCTTTCCGACGCCGTAGCGTTCCCGCAACGCCCGAGCCAGCGCATATACCGCGGCCGCATGTTCGGCATAGGACATCCGCCGGTCCTCGGTCACCAGGTAATCGCGATCGCCCAGCGCCACCGAATTCGCGAGGACATCGCCCAGTGCGCGTACTCGGTCCTTGATCACCGGAATCGGTGCGCCGAGGACATCCTCGACCGTCATCTCGAACTGACCACCCGGCCCGGTCAGCCGTGCCACGGCCTGGGCGGCCATTGCCTGTGGATCGAAAGGCTTTGTCATAAACGGCACTTCCTCATGGGTCAATTAGGGCACCAGCACTGCGCGGCCGGTGATGAGTCCGCGTTCGAGCTGGTCGAGGGCTTCGCGGCCGTCCGCGAGATCGAAGCGTTCGACCTCGACGGTGAGCCTGCCCGATCGGGCCAGTGCAATGGAGTTGATCAGATCGGATTTCGTGCCGCCGTAGGACTTTCGAACCGACGCACCCCAGGGCCAGCCGGGTCCGCCCGCCGGTCCCGCGGTGATCTCCGGTGCGCCGCCGCCGAGTCCGATCATTCGGTATGCGCCATTGGGGGCAACCGATTCCACGGCGAGGGTCGCGGTCGCGTCGACCCCGACGAAGTCGAACACGGCATCGGCGCCGCGACCGTCGGTGCGGTCCAGAATTTCGCGTGCGGTGTCGGCGCCGCTGAGCAGCCCCTCGGCCGCGCCGCAGCGGGCGGCGAGGGCGAGTTTATCCTCGGTGATATCGACCGCGATCACCCGTGCCGCGCTGGTCGCGGCGAGGATCTGCACCGCGACATGGCCGAGCCCGCCGATGCCGATGACCACCGCGACCGAACCCGGTCGCAGCTGTGCCCGCGCGCCCTCGATGGCGTGATAGCTCGACAGAGCCGCGTCGGCCAGCGGTGCGGCCTGGAGGAAATCCAGGTCGCCGATGGGTACGAAAGAGCTTGCGGGGATGCGGATGTACTCCGCCATACCACCGTCGGGACCGAGTCCGGGACATGGCGGCATGGCGGTCCGACCGGCGGCCAGACAGACATTCTCATTGCCGCTCACACACTCTCGGCACACACCGCAGGACCAGCACAGATAGACGATGCCCCGGTCACCGGCCACCCGCCCCTGGACATCGCTGCCGACCGCTTCGATGGTGCCCGCGACCTCATGCCCGAGCGTCAGCGGTTCCTCGCGCATCTTGAACGGGATATGCAGCACGTGCAGATCCGAATGGCAGATTCCGGCCGCGCCGACGCGCAACAGCAGATCCGTCGGCCCGATCTCGGGCACCGCAACCTCGCGCAACTCCAGCACACCAGGATCGGTGAGCTGCAATGCCCGCATCATGACCGCACCACCGAAAACACCTCGCGCAGATAGGCATTCGCGCGATCGGAGCCGATGAGTCCCGGCGCCATCTTGTTCATGGTGTAGGCGAAGGTGACCCGGTGCTCGAGGTCGTTGACCACGATGGCGCCGCCGAACCCGGCCCACCAGCAGACCCGGCCGTCGGGGACCTCCGGTGCGGTTTGCGGCTGGGGGAGACCGTACCCGAGTCCGAAGCGCAGCGGCAGCAGCAGCGCCAGATCCGCACCGTCGGACTGCTGTTCGAAGATCAGGTCGATGGTCTTCTCCGACAAGAACCTGCGTCCGTTCAGCTCGCCACCGCAGGACACCAGCGATTGCACGCGGGCCACCGAACGGGCATTGCCGTGTCCGTTCACCGCGCCGATCTCGGCCGTGCGCCACGCGGCGCTATTGGCCTCCGGAATATCGAGCAACGGGCTGGTGAGCGTCTTGACCAGGATGCTCTCCTGATCGAGCGTCGCCATATCGAATTCCAGCAGCGGCGGTGGGACCAGCGGCGCGATCCGGTCGTGATGTTCGGGGCCGGTGCCGATATGGAAGTCGGCATCCAGCGGTCCCGCCAGTTCCTCGGCGAAGATCTGCCCGAGCGTGCGGCCGGTGATGCGGCGGATCACCTCGCCGACCAGATGTCCGTAGTTCAGCGCGTGATAGCCGGATGCGGTGCCCGGTTCCCACCAGGGCGGCTGCGCGGCGAGCCGGGCGCTGGCCGCTTCGGTGTCGTAGATATCGGCCAGTTCGATCGGCCGTTCCCAGCCGGAGACACCGGAGGTGTGCCCGAGCAGATGGCGGATCTCGATATCGGCCTTGCCGTTGGCGGCGAATTCCGGCCAGTAGTGTGCGACCTTTTGCTGCACATCCAGCTCACCGCGGTCGACCAGCAGCAGCGCGGTCAGCGCGGTCATGGTCTTGCTGATGGAGAAGACATTGACCAAGGTGTCCTCGGTCCATGGCACGGTGCGTTCGAGATCGCGGTGTCCGCCCCAGATATCCACGACCGGTTCGCCGTCCACCAGCACACAGATCGCCGCGCCGAGCTCCTCGCCCGAGGCGATCTGGTTCGCCAATTCCGTTCGCACACCGTGGAATTCGTCAGCGCAGAATCCTGACGTCGTCATGATGAGCGCCCCCTCACGCATTCTCGAACGCGCGGGCGGGCACCGGCAGCGCATGGCCAGCGGCGGCGGCGCGCTTTGCGCCCCTGGCCAGTTCGCGGTTCATATCGCGCACGTAGGGCTCGAATTCGATCTGGATCGTGTGCCGGGGCGAGTTGTAGTACCGCCCGCTGCGGCGCTCCTCGGCCGCGGCGATCTCCGCGTTCATCTCCGCTTCCGACGGCGGCAGGTACTTGCCGGTCAGATATGCCGCGACCAACTTGGACTGCTGTTCGGCGAAATTCACCAGGGTCGGCAGCGGTTGAGCCAGGCCGAGATAGAACAGATTGTCCACACCCGGCTTCAGCATCTGCTTGAACAGCGGAATGCGATTCTGCTCGTCGGGCACCAGCTTCGGATCCGAGAAGAACGGGAAGCTGATGCGATAGCCGGTGGCGCAGACGATCACATCCACCTCCTCGGTGCTGCCGTCGGCGAAGCGCACCCGCGGACCCTCCAGTGCGGTAATGGCCGGTTTGAAGGCGATATCGCCGCATCCGGCGCGATGCAGGAACTCCTCACTGGCCGAAGGATGCGCCTCGAACGGCTTGTGATCCGGCTTCGGCAGTCCGTAGAACTCCATATCGCCGCGGAACTTGCGCACGAAGCGCTGCTTGAGCTTCATGCTGACCTTGCGCGGAATCCACGGCGGCACACTCTGTTTGTCACCGACCGCGCCGTGCACATATTTCGGCAGCACCCACACCCCGCGCCGGGCCGAGACGGTCAGCTTCTCGGCGATGAAGCGCTGCGAGAGCTCCGAGGCGATATCCAGCCCGGAGTTGCCCATGCCGACCACCACGACCTTCTTGCCGCGCATATCGACCGGGTCGAACGGGTCGTTGTAGGCATGGCTGTGTATCAGCACGCCGTCGAATTCGCCGGGATAGTCGGGCGTGCGCGGATCCCAGTGGTGGCCGTTGCAGACGATCAGCGCGTCGTAGCCGCGGGTGCGGCCGTCGCTCGCGGTGACCAGCCAGCGACCGTCGTCCTGCCGTTCGGCCGCGGTGACCTTGGTATCGAAGAGGATCTTGTCGCGGAAGCCGAAATGCTCGACATAGTCGCGGAAGTACTGGAACAGCTGCGAATGGTGCGGGAAATCCGGCCACTCCTCCGGCGCCGGGTAATCCTCGAACGCCAGGCGGAACTTGCTGGTGTCGATATGCAGCGACTGGTAGCAGGCCGACATGCCATTGGGATTCTTGAAGTACCAATTGCCGCCGACTTCATCACTGGCCTCGAAGACATCGAAGGGAATATCGAAGTCCTGCAGGCGTTTTGCGGCGGTGATACCGGAGGGGCCCGCGCCGATGACGCATACCCGGGGCAGATTGCGTTGAGTCAATTCACTGGTCCTCGTCTGAAGGATTGCCGTCACCTATCGGCGGCACCGGATGCGGTGCCCGAACGATCCGCCAGCCGCCTGCGACCGTGGAGTGACGTAGGCAACAAAGTAGCACTGGCTAGACTTGGTGTCTAGTGAATGACATGATGTCTAGCGAAGCCCGCGTTCTCGGACTTCTCCGACGACAGACCCGAGGTGGCCGCACCCCATGCCGACCAAGTCGAACCCGCTGAGTCTGCGCGACGAGCAGAAATTGCAGACCCGCGCGAAATTGCTGGATGGCGCGAAAGCGCTGTTCACCGAGCGGGGCTATGCGGCGGTCCGGGTGGACGACATCACCGCCGCCGTCGGCTGCAGCCGCGCCACCTTCTACTTGCATTTCGCCAGTAAGCAGGAGTTGCTGCGGGCCATTGCCGAACAGGGCACCGCGCCGACCGCGCTGCACTTCTACGAGGATCTGGACCGGGTGCTCGATACCGGCTCGCGCGCGGAGTTCGTGGACTGGGTGACCCGGGCTATCGCCTGGTTCCAGGAATACAAGGATCTGCTGCCCGCCTGGGACGAGGCCACCGCGCTGGAACCGGAGTTCCGCGAACTCGCCCGGCAGGGCATCCTCGCCCTACCCAATGCCATGACCTCCTACCTCGCCCGTTGGCCCGCCGACCGTCAGGACGAGGCCCGGTTGCGCGTGGAACTGCTTGTCGCCCAACTGGAACGCTTCTTCACCCGCTGGGCCATGCAGGGCACCATCGACGTCACCGCCGACCGGGCCGCCGAGGTCCTCGCCGAAATCTGGTTCCCCGCTCTGCAGGCGCCCACGACGTAGGAGCGGATCCGGCTATCCGAGGGCCCCGCGACGCTGATAGCTCTACATTTGCTGAATTTTGGAATCTTGCCTGATCCTGGGCGGATTCGGTGGTGGCCTGTGTATCTGTCGGTGGCGTGCGGCATCATCTGTGCACGCAGCCATCCACGAATAGCGCTCGGAGTGCACCATGCCGTCCCCAAGAACGAAACCACAGCCGTTGTCGGACACTGAAATTCAGCAGATCGCCACGGACATCGAGGGCGGTCGCCCGCCGATGGTGTGGTTCACCGCGGCCGCGGTTGGCGTGCCGGAGGGACGGTCCGGCAAGGTGGTCGAGATCGGCGATCGATCCGAAAGTGACTTCCTGCGGGTCAAGCCGACCGGATCGAAGGATGTACTGTCCTTTTCTCCGACCGAAGTCACGTTGACCAAGCCGCCGCGGGATAAGGCGGCGACCGCTAGTCCTGCCCAGCCGAAGTCGACAACCAGGAAGGAATCCACTGTGACCCAGCCGTCGACCTTGACAACGAGCATCGCCGCTCCACCGAGCCCGACCCCGGTCGCGCCGAAACCCGTTGCCCCCGCCGCCGAACCGGCCAAACCGGCCGCATCCACGGGTGCCGCGAAGCCCGCGGCCAAGGCGCCCGCCGCCCGCGCCAAGGCGAAGGCGCCCGAGGTCACGGTGACGCTTACCGGAACCGCGGACGGCGAATGGTCGGTCGATGTGGTCAGCGGTAAGAAGAAGTCCGTGCGCGGGCTGCCGGTGACCAGCTCGGCGGTGGCGCAGGCGGCCAAGGTGCTGCATCCGGAGGTGGCCGAGGTAGTGGCCGGAATCCTGGAGGCGGCCCGCGTGGTGCAGGAGTCCAAGGTGCACCAGTTACAGGCCGAGTTAGCCGAAGCGAAGCGGCTGCTCGAGGAGCTGTCGGACTAGACCGCGGTACTGGCCGGAGCAGCTGGCGGTACTGGCTGATCGGACCGCGGTGCCGGGCTGATCAAACCGCGGTGCTGGCAGACTTCCCGCTGGCATTGTGCGACCTGCCGCTCGGGCGCCAGATCCGGCGTCCCGAGTCGGCGGTGCCGTGGTGGGTGTCGCTGCCATGGCGCGTGTCCGCACCGTGGCGCAGATCGTCGTGGAATGCGTAGCCGAGCGAGTACTCCTTCGCGTGGTACATCGCCGAATCCGCATACCGGATGAGGTCGTAGATGGTGTCCTCGGAGCTGTGCGGGCTGCCGCAGGCCAGTCCGACACTCGCGGTGATAGGGATTTCGCCCGCGCTCAGCTCGAACGGCCGAACGAAGGCGCCGAGTAGTCGTTCCGCGAGCATGGTCGCCTCCTGCCGCTCGAGCGGCGCGAGCACCACGAATTCGTCGCCGCCGTAGCGGGCCACCACATCGTCGTGCCGTATGACGCGCCGGATCCGGGATGCCGCATTCGCGATCAGCTCATCGCCGACCGCATGGCCATAGCTGTCATTGACCATCTTGAAGCCGTCGAGATCGATGAAAAGCAGACACAATGGCTGCTCGATCCAGTACTCGCGGTTGCGATGCAACGCGCGCAGCAGGGCGGACCGGTTGAGCAATCCGGTGAGCATATCGTGATCGGCCTGGTACTGCGCGCGCCGTTCACTGCGCGCACTGCGCACGATGGCGCGTTCGCTGCGTACCAGCACACCGATGAGCAGCAGTGCGCACAGCGAGGAGACCACCGCCCGATCCAGGGTGTCCAGGCTGGAGCCGACCACCGGAACCAGCGAGGCCACGATCAACGCGACCGCGATGAAACTGGCCCGCTGCCGCGAGTGATGTGGGTGGATGCGCCGGGGCGCACCGAGGGTCGCCATGGTCGGATGCAGTGCCGCGACACCGACGATCAGGTAGGCGAGCAGCAGTGGCGCCGGCAGTATCTCGTGTCCGACGGGTGCGCTGCCGACGGTATCGAGACTGTAGCCGAGATCGCCGATGAGCACCGCGATCAGGCCGACGTGCAGTAGGCGCAGCGAGGTCTCCGACCGGGTCGCGGTCGCCATCGAATGCGCGACGAGGGCCAGCAGCAATGCGTCCAGTACCGGATAGGTCGCGGCAACCAGGGTGTTCACCGTGGTGTCGTGCGATTGCAGGATCGGTGAGATCAGAAAAGTCCACGAGGCCAGCAGGGCACCGAGCCCGATGAGCGCGGAGTCGAGCAGCAGGTCGTAGTTGGCCCGGACCCGGCGCGGGCGCAGCCACAGCGTCGCGGCCACGCCGATACCGAAATAGCCTGCGAGAGTGAACAGATCATCGATCGGGTGCATCGCGTGATCGTCGATCTCCCGGGTGGCCGTGCCCGTGCCGAACAGCACGGCCGAGGCCGAGAGCAGATACCAGGGCAGCGGCCGCTCGGGTCGGTGCCGCCACAGGCCGATGCCGATCATGGTGAGCGCGCCGATCACCACGGCGGCCATGGTCAGCAGCGACAGGGGCTGCCGATCGACCAGGAGCAGTACCGCGAGCCCGATCGCGATGCCGGCGAGAAGTACTGTGCTCCACCACATTTCGAGGCCGTGGCGGGCGGTCGTCGACTGCTCTTCGCTGACTGTCATCAGCCCCCCTAGGTCGCTCCATCCCCAGTGAACCGCGCCGCGTAGTAGGTCTGTGAATCCTCCACCGCGACTTCGACGTTCGCCTGTTGCTCATCGAGCACCGCTCGAATGCTGTCGGCGAAGGAAAAACGAGTGTTGTTGTACGAGCAGATGTCCCAACCGACCGCGGCGCGCTCGGCCACCAGTACCTGGACAACTGATTTGATCATGGCATGGAACGCGGCGCCTTGTCGTGCACTTGGCGCAACAAGGGTGAATCCGGCGTAGTAGATCGCATCGCGCGCCGCGTACTCGGGATAGCGGGTGGCGAAGTACTCCGGACTGATCCACGGCACGGTCTCGAGATGTTTGGTCAGCGTCGTCACCCCGACGGGTTCGCCGGTCGCCGTGCGCGCGACATGTTTGGCGACCCGCGGATCGATCATCTCCTCGTGGAATTCGGAACGGTGCAGGACCTGTCTGGCAATGGCCTTGGTCCGCAACGGGCCGAAGGCCTCCTCGTCGAGCCGGTGGAACATCTCGATCCGGTCGTCCGGAATGCGCGATTCGATAGTGACGTGCAGCCCACCCGTCGCCCGACCGACAACCCCCGTCGAATCGCTGCGCGCTGCCGCCGTCATCGCTGCCCCCACGGGGTGGTGCGGTACGCGGCCAGTACCAGCGCGCAGGTCGGCGTGCGATCGCAGCGGGCCTCGGTGGTGCACAGCTGAATCGGGCCGAACCGCTCGGGCCGGTTGCGGGTCATATCGGTCAGACTGGATCGGATCAGTCGCGCGACCTCCGCGGCGGTTTCGGCCTCGTGTTCGACGAAAAGTCCGGCGCCGGAACCGTCGTCGCGCAGTACCCAGCCGATACCAGCGCCGGCCCGCTCACCCGCCGCGTGCGCATGCTGCGCGGCGTAGACACAGTAGAGCCGATCTCCCCAGGGGATCGGCTTGCGGACCCGACCCGTGCGGGCCAAGGTGGCGCGCGGCGGAATGACCGATGACAGGCGAATCAAGTTGGCATCACCTACTCCCAGGTCACGCAGTGCCGCATCGAAGGCCGACATAGCCATCGGGCCCGCCCCGGTCGCCGCGCCGATCTCGATCGTCAGTGGAGCTCCGGAGTCACGCTGATCGTCGCGATCCGGCCTGCCCATAGGCGGGAGTAGTCGATCGATCCACTGCAGCCCGAGTAGGCCGCTGCGTGGGGTCGTGTGAATCATAATGCCCTCCCGAAACGGTCGGTCGATTTTGCAGGCCGGTATTGCGTCAAATTCGACTGCGCGTCAAGAAGATCGATCGCGCATCCGCGCCGACCGAAGACCGTGCTCGCGCGGCGTGTCTCGTAGGGTGTGGTTCCGGTGGTTGCTGGGATGGCAGGCGTGGGCACTGGCCGATAGAACGAAGTGAGGAATTCGTGCCGAAGTGGGTGGCGCCCGGGCGGGTCAATATCATCGGTGAGCACACCGATTACAACGACGGCTTCGTGCTGCCCATCGCATTACCGCTGGTAGTCGAGTGTGTGGCGGAGGTCCGCCGAGACGGACTTGTGCGGGTGGCGTCGTGGCAGCGCCCCGGTCAGGTGGTGCTTGTCGAGCCGGGTGACCTTGGCGCGGAACGGGATCGGCTGCCGCCGTGGGCGCGGTATCCGCTGGGCGTTGTGTCCGAATTCGTGCGGCACGGGTATCCGGTCGACGGGGTCGATCTCGAACTCGACGGCGCGGTGCCGATCGGCGCTGGCCTATCCTCCTCGGCCGCGTTGTTGTGTGCGGTGGCGGTTGCCCTGCGAGATCTGTTCGCGCCCAGCGTCACCGATCGGGAGTTGATCGATATCGCGCGCGCCGCCGAGAACGACTACGTGGGAGTGCCGACGGGCGTGCTCGATCAGTCCGCCTCCATACTGTGCCGGGCGGGACACGCGCTCTTCCTCGACGTTCGTGACTTTCGCAGTGCGGCGAGCCGCGGCGGTGGGTACGAACAGATCCCGTTCGACCTGAACCGGTTCGGATTGGAACTGCTCGTGATCGATACCGGACAACCGCACGAGTTGGTCGACGGGGGCTACGCCACCCGGCGCGCCGAGTGCGAGGCGGCAGCCGTCGAACTCGGCGTATCCGCACTGCGCGATGTCGATTCGATCGTGGCGCTCGAGCGGATCGCCGATCCGGTCCTGCGTCAGCGGGCTCGACACGTTGTCACCGAGAATGCGCGAGTGCTGACAGTTGCCAAAAAGTTGCGGGCCGGTGCGGATCCGCGCGAGATCGGCCCGATACTCACCGCGGCGCACGCATCCCTGCGCGATGATTTCGCCGTGTCCACACCGGCTCTGGACACGGCTGTCGCCGCGGCGCTGGACACCGGGGCGCACGGTGCGCGCATGGTCGGCGGCGGGTTCGGCGGCAGTGTCATCGCGCTCACCGATCGCGATGACACCGCGACGGTCGCCGAAGCGGTGCGAAACCGGTTCGCGCAATCGGGTTTCGACGCACCGCGCACCTTCGTGGTGCTGCCGGGAGCTGGCGCCCACCGCGTCGACTGAGCAGCCGATCGGGCGATACATCCGACCTATGTGCGTGATTGTGCCGCGTGGGTGCGGCACAATCACGCACAGTAGAACGCACGACTGGCTCGACGCCCGGTTAATGCCTGGAGGGACGACGCTGTGCCGCTTGCCGATTCGACCGTTTTCATAGCAGCGCCGGATACCGACTCGGTGCAGGCCTCGTCGACGCTGCGCCTGGACGCGCAGCCCGTGGACTATGTGCTGGTCGCGCTGTATTTCCTCTTCGTACTCGGCATCGGTCTGCTGGCCAGGCGGCGGGTCTCGTCGAGTATCGACTTCTTCCTCTCCGGCCGATCGCTGCCCGCCTGGGTGACCGGACTGGCCTTCATCTCCGCCAATCTCGGCGCGGTCGAGATCATGGGCATGTCGGCCAATGGCGCCGAATACGGCTTCCCGACCTTCCACTACTTCTGGATCGGCGCGGTGCCCGCCATGCTGTTCCTCGGTGTGGTGATGATGCCGTTCTACTACGGCTCCAAGGTGCGCAGTGTGCCGGAGTTCATGCGTCGGCGCTTCGGCACCGGCGCACATCTGGTCAACGCGTTGAGCTTCGCGATCGCGCAGGTGCTCATTGCCGGAGTGAATCTGTACCTGCTCGGCTCCATCCTGAATGTGCTGCTCGGCTGGCCGCTGTGGGTGTCGGTGATCGTCGCGGCGGCGATCGTGCTCTCCTACATCACCCTCGGTGGACTGTCCGCGGCGATCTACAACGAGGTGCTGCAGTTCTTCGTCATCGTCGCCGCACTGCTGCCGCTGACCCTGGTCGGCCTGCACAAGGCGGGTGGCTGGGAGGGGCTGCGGGACAAGGTGACCGCATCACCGGGCGGCGCCGAACAGTTGGAGTCCTGGCCGGGCACCGCGCTCAGTGGGTTCTCCAATAGCTTCCTCTCCGTGGTCGGCATTGTGTTCGGACTCGGATTCGTGCTCTCGTTCGGATACTGGACCACCAACTTCGTCGAGGTGCAGCGCGCCCTGGCGACGCATTCCATTTCCGCCGCGCGGCGCACCCCGATCATCGGCGCCTACCCGAAGATGTTCATTCCATTGATCGTGGTGATTCCCGGCATGATCAGCGCGGTGCTGGTGCCGCAGATGCGCGAGTACAAGGCGGCGGTGACGGCCGATCCGAACTTCTCCGGTGATGTCACCTATAATCAGGCGCTGCTGTATCTGATGAAGGATGTGCTGCCGAACGGGCTGCTCGGCGTCGGGCTCGCCGGATTGCTCGCGGCGTTCATGGCCGGGATGGCCGCCAATGTCTCCGCATTCAATACGGTGTTCAGCTATGACCTCTGGCAGCAGTATGTGCGCCGGGATCGACCGGACGGCTACTACCTGACCGTGGGGCGGCTGGCCACGGTAGGTGCGACCGTCGCGGCCATCGGAACCGCCTTCATCGCGGCCAATTTCAGCAATATGATGGACTACCTGCAGACACTGTTCAGCTTCTTCAACGCGCCATTGTTCGCGACCTTCATTCTGGGCATGTTCTGGAAGCGGATGACACCGACGGCGGGTTGGATGGGGCTGGTCTTCGGAACCCTGTCGGCCATTGTGGTTTTCATCCTGCACAAGACCGATGTCTTCGAAATGTCGGGCCAGGGGTCGAGTTTCGTTGCGGCCGGTGTCGCCTTCGTCGTCGATATCGCCGTCAGCGTCGCGGTCACCCAGGTGACGGCATCGAAACCGGATGCCGAACTCGTCGGGCTCGTCTATTCGGAGACGCCCAAACAATTGCGCCACGATCCGGACGAGGCCAGCCTGCCCTGGTATCAGCGTCCGGTGCTGCTCGCGGGCATTGCCCTGGTCCTGGTCATCGCCCTCAATATCATTGTCGGATAAGGAGGCCAGCCGATGCTTTTCGATATCCGCACCATTGTCGGCGCACTGCTCGGCAGTTATGCCGTCATCTTGATCGTGACGGGGCTGGTGCACAATACCGCCGCCGAGGAGGCCAAGACCGGTGGTGTGAATGTGAACGTCTGGGCCGGTCTCGGCATGGGTGCGGTGGCAATCGCCTTCCTGGTCTGGGTGCTGTTGCGGCCGGTGTCCGTGCCGACCGAGACCGATGCGCCTGCCGCCGAGGCGGATTCGCCACCCGAGCCCTGACCGGCGCGGATCGGTGCGGCCGCCGCTAGCGGCAGCGTGCTAGATCGGTGTCAGGTGCCACTGCGCCGCGATCGCGGCGGCGGCCGTCCTGTTCGGTGCGTCGATTTTGCGCAGAACGCGTTCGCCTTACAACCGAAGGAAGGCGCGGGACAAACGCCATGAAGACCCGTTCCGGCCGGCGTCGGAAGGGGTTGTCGTTGGCTGGAATTCGACGGGCGCAAGCCGACCTGAACCCGGCTGCTGGCTCCTACAGTGTGGTCAGACCGTCGCGGACCGAAGGGTAGACGGGTGCCCAGCCCAGTTCTCGCTTGGCTTTGGCATTCGACACCCGGATGCGCGTGGTGACCATCAGCTCGTGCAGATACGGGAAGGCCGCCAGCAGCCAGCCGGGTACTGATCTGGGTGACGGTGCCGCGGTGGCTTCGGCCAGGGCCTGGATGTAGTCACTGAAGGCGATGGGCTGGTCATCGACGATGTTGTAGGCCTGGCCGGGTCGTCCGCGGTCGAGGGCGGCCACGGCTGCGGTGGCGGCATCGTGAATGTGAATAGGTGAGGTAATCCCGGAGGGATGAGGTGTGGGCAGCCGGCGCCGCCGGGTCTGCTCGGCCAACTGACGGGTCAGAGGTTCGGGGCCGTAGAACATTCCGTAGCGCAAGGCGATCCCGTCGATGCCCTGGGTGCCGAGCACCTGGTCTTCATTGGAGCGCAACGAACGCATATGTGTGTCGGTCGCGCGGTGCCCGGTGAGCTGAGCGAACGGCCGTTCTTCGGTGACGAACTCGTCGCCATGGTCGCGGTAGCCGTACCCGAGGAAGAACGATTGGGTGACGAAGCGTTTCGCACCGACATGTCGGGCGGCTCGGATCAGGTTCGCCGTACCTTGATCACGCAGTGCGTCGGTGGCATAGAGACTGCGGTGGAACAACGGAGTTCCGGTGATCGAGGTCGCCTGGTGGATCACCGCGTCGGCGGTGCGGCCGCTCAGCGCGGCCAGCAGCTCATCAGCGTCCATCAGACTTGCGCGCACCGGCTCGGCGCCAGCCGTCCGCAGCTGCCGCAGACCGCGGTCGGACCGCGTCAATCCGATGACTTCATGACCAGCCGCAAGCAACTGCGGGACCAGCGCAGCTCCAATTGTGCCGGTGGCCCCAGCGAGCAATACCTTCATGCCGAAACCACCTCGCTCGCGCTGGGGCGGCGCCGTGACACACGCAGCCTGATCACCAGTCCCACCGCGGCAACCGCGGACAGCGCCAGCAGCGCCCACGGGTCGGATGCCTTACCACCTTGGTCAAGGTCGACGGCGTGGTTGAAGGCGTGAAAGGTGTTGGTGATGAGGAAACCGGTCAGCACAACAGCGATGACGTCGCGCCACCAGAGGGCGGCCAGCATCATGAATCCGATACCGATCTGGAAAACACCTGCGTCATGAAGGAAGTGCACGTGATCGGGCCAGTTCGCCCACTCGGCGAAACCCGCGGGATCCAGGCGTGCCCACCATCCGAACCCCAGCATCGATAATGCCGTGAGTATCACGGCGCCTCTGACAGTATTCATTTCAATCCTTCGGTGAGTGCGGGTACCAGCAGGTGCGGTACCAGCGACCGCCGCCACGCCGATCAGCCCTGGTCCGCCACCGAATCGGCGCGTGCGCAGTGCGGTCAGCAGGATCAAACGATGAGTGGTCCGAGCTATCCGATGCGGCCGCCGACGCCGGGAAGATCATTGTGAGCATCATCCGCAGCTGACCGGCCCCACGCGCTCGATCGACCATCAGGTCTGTGCGGTATTTCGCCAACTGGGTGAGTTCGGCGACCGGCTTTGCGGGCGGGGCACCTGCTGTAGGTCGATACTCCTGCGCGGGTGTCGGCGATCAGACGGGCGGCGTCGATCGCGGTCGTGCCAACCAATTAGAATTCATGTTCTAGAATCTATATTCTAGAATGGTGATGTGGCAAGGGCGGCGAAATTCACACGAGACGACATCCTCGACGCGGCGGCAACCGTGGCGGCCGCGCACGGGCGAGACGCGACGATCGGGCACGTGGCGGCGCAAGCCGACGCCCCGGTCGGGTCCATCTACCACCGGTTCCGATCCAGGGACGAGCTGTTCGTCTCCCTCTGGCTCCGCTCGATCCGTCGCTTCCACATCGGCTATCTGCAGGCCCTGAACGAACCGGACCCGAACTCGGCGGCGATCGCGTGCGCCGTGCACATCCCGCGCTTCTGTCGCGATCACCCAGCCGAAGGTGTCGCCATGACCATGTATCGCCAGACCGAACTCGTCAGCAGTGGACCGCCGTCGCTAATGGAAGACATCGTCCATATCAACGATGCCGTCACTCGGGCACTGCTGGATCTGTCATCCCGTCGATACCCCGTAGGCGACAACTTCCATCTCCGTCTCATCGCCATCGCGTGTCAGGAAAGCCCCTACGGGCTGGTGCGTCCCCACCTGCGATCGGCTGAACCCATACCGACCTGGGTGGACGACGTGGTCCGAGCATCGACGGCGGCAATCCTCGCACTCGGCGACTCCGCTGCGACCTCGGGTGAGTAGGCAGGTGCCGGGCAATCGGCGCATCCGGTCCGTCGCCACCACCGACTCCGGTTCGCTGGTCTTACGAGACCGGTCAGCCGTTGCGCCCAGCTGACACGGTGGCCAGTTCGCTGGTCAGGTATGGGCTGATATTGCCCATCGCGCGTGCCACATAGTCTTCCTTCTCGCCGACCGGAGCGACGTAGTGCAGAGCGCTTTCGGCCGCTTCGACACTTTCCAGGCGGGCGATCATCCAGGCCGCGAGGTAGGGCGATGCGAGGCAGCCGCCCGCGGTGGCGAGGTTGCCCTTGGCGAAGAAGGGCTGCTCGAGCACATCGACTCCGGCTGCCTGGACCCATGGTTTGGTCGTCAGATCGGTGCAGGCGGGTACACCGTCGAGTAGTCCGAGCTTGGCCAGCACCAACGTCCCGGAACATTGTCCGGCCAGCAGTTGCCGAGACGGGGCGAGTCGTAGCCGTGCCATCAGTTCCTGGTCGGCGACAACTTCGCGGGTCTGCACCCCGCTGCCCACGATGACCGCGTCCGCGGCGCTGGCTTCCTCCAGGGTGGCCGTCGACTCGATGACCACACCGTTCATCGAACGGACTCGCCGGGTAGGACTGGCGATCGATACCCGCCAGTCGGTCTTCTTGACTCGATTGAGAACGCCGAGCGCGATGAGCGAGTCGAGTTCGTTGTAGCCCTCGAAGGTGAGGATGGCGATATGCATGACGGTTGCCTTTCCCAGTCGCTGCTGGGCACCGTACGACCATGATCCAATACAATCAAGAAATTGTCATGCATACAATCGGGCGTGGCGGTCTCGAGATACAAAGGCATCGTGGACGCGTTGGCGTCCGATATCCGGGCGGGGCGGTTGCCATCCGGGACGCGGCTCCCGACCCATCGCCAACTCGCGGCCAGGGAAGGGCTGGCATTGGTAACCGCGTCGCGGGTCTATGCCGAGCTCGAAGCCATGGGGCTGGTAAGTGGGGAACCCGGCCGGGGCACCTTTGTTCGTGAGATCGCGCTGCCGCCCAGCCATGGCATCGACCTACAGGCGGCTGCGGCTGACGTGGTGGATCTCAACTTCAACTACCCCGCACTACCTGGTCAGGCCGATATGCTGCGGCAGGCTTTGCGTCAGCTGGCGTCCCAGGGTGACCTCGAGGCCCTGTTGCGCTATCAGCCCCATGGCGGACGACCTGATGAGCGGGCCACGGTAGCCCGCCATCTGCGACGGAATGGATCAGCGGTCGGCGCTGATCAGGTGCTGATCGCCAATGGCGCTCAGCATGGATTGACCGTCACCGCCATGGCGATGCTGCGGCCCGGTGACGTCGTAGCCGTCGATGCCCTGACCTATCCGGGCTTCAAGGTGCTCGCCCATGCGCTCCACTTGGAACTGGCACCGCTTCCCGCGGCGGGCGACGCGCCCGATCTCGACGCGCTCGAACAGCTCTGCGCGACGCGGCGGGTCCGTGCCGTCTACACAATGCCGACGCTGCACAACCCGTTGGGATGGGTCACCGGGGAATACCACCGTGAGCAGCTGGTCAAGATCGCGCGCCGATACGAACTGCTCATCATCGAGGACGCCGCATACGCCTTCCTGGCCGAGCAGCCACCACCCCCACTGGCGGCGCTCGCACCGGAAAGGACCGTCAACGTTTCCGGGCTCTCCAAGAACGTCGCGACCGGCCTGCGCTTCGGATTCGTCACTGCTCCAACCACATTGGTGCCCGCCATCGAGCGCGCGATCCGCGCCACCACCTGGAACACCCCTGCGGTGATGACAGCGATCGCGTGCCGGTGGCTCGACGACGGCACCGTCGCCAGGCTGGAGACGCAAAAGCGCGATGATGCGAGGATCAGACAGTCGATCGCCCGCGACGCGCTGGCGGGGCTTCCTCAGGTCAGCCATGCGTCGTCGTATTTCCTCTGGCTCCCGCTGCCCGAGGACGTACGGGCCGACCAAATAGCAACCGCGCTGATGAGCGAACACGTACTGGTGTCCACGGCGGAACCGTTCGCGACGTCCGCGCACGTGCCACACGCGCTTCGGCTGGCTCTCGGCTCGACAAATCTGGACACCCTGCGCGAAGCGCTGGACAAGGTAAGACGGGTCGTCGATGCATACACCCATCGCTGAGTCTCCAAAGATACGTGTCGCCTCCGGATTGCCCTGTAGCACACGGGACAAGGCCGCGGTCGTCGCTAGCGGCAGCGTGCCTCGAGCGAATGCCCCCGCCCAATTGTCTTGGGTTCTAGGAGAAGTCGAGGCGGCAGTATCCTCCGACGGGCATGAGTTCCGCCGGACCGAAAGGGTGCATCGATGTCGTCGCCGATACCGGGGGTCGTGGCCTGGGCGGTGATCGGCTACCTCGCGGTTGGGCTGTCGGGTTGGCTGTGGCTCGTCCGCGGCACTGATGTCGATCGGTTCGACAACCGCATGGGCCGACTCGTAATCCACATGGGCCTGTGGTGCATCGTGGCCCTGCTGATGTACCGGTGCGCATCGACGCCGACCATCGATGACCCGGCGAATCAGCTTGCCTTGGGCTGCGTTCTCATGACCACCACGTACCTGTACAGCATCGGTCGGCTCATCAGCGCCGATTCCGTGCCGGAGACCGTATGGCGCAACCAGCGCAACGCCGGTTTCGTCGCCTTGGCCGCGACGGCCTCGATAGTCCTGACCGCGGCATCGGTCAGATACTCGGGACGCACGGTCGACCTGCGCCTTGCGCGGGATGGACTGGGCATCGGTTGCGCCTTCGCCGTACCACTCACCTACAACACGTTCGTGTTCGCTCGCGGCTGTCTCGGCGCACTCCGCGATGTCGATACGCCGCGCGCGGCTCGGATCGTGTCTTTCGGCATGATCGGCAGCATTGCGATTATCTGGGGCGCGCAGGCACTCTCGCTTTCCCAGCTGACCACTGGATGGCCCGACGGACCACCACTGTCGCTGGTCCCGGCTGCATTCACCCTGTTCGTCGCGATTGGTTCGACGCTGCTCGCGGTACCACTGGTCGCGGAGCTGATGCTGCGAGCGGGTATGGATCGCGCCACCCGAACCTACCGTCGGCTATTGCCGCTGTGGCGTGATCTCACTGCGGCGGTCCCGGAGATCGTTATGCCCGTCGACGCGCGACACGGCTCGGATCCAGCCACCCGTCTACTGCGGATGACTGTGGAGATCCGCGACGCAATGCTCCACCTGGGTGCTTACCTCCCGGCCGAATCCGATGCAACGCAACGCAATACCGTGGGAGAGTCCGGATCGAACCGGGCGATTACCGATTATGCCCATCGGTTGATACGGGCGGCGCAGGCCAGAAAGGCGGGCATACCGCCCGCTGGCACCGGAGCACCACCGCCATTGCCCGTGGTCGCCCACGATTTCGACACCGAGCTCGCGCACCTGATCGACCTGGCCCGTATCTGGCCGCAGGCCAAGGCCGCGATGGAATGTGCCGATCGCGCAGGTTAGATCGCCGGTCGCCACCGGGGGTATCCCATCGCGTTTCGGACGCGCCTTCCGCGGTTGCCGCTAGCGTGCCTCGAGCGATGATCGATATCACATCATGTAAGCGTCACGGAGTCGACGGGCCATCTCGTCCTGGTTGTGTCAGGCATTCGACATATGAAGGACGGTCGATGATAAATCAGGGAACGGCTCGTAAGTGGCTACGGTGGCTCACCGTGTCCTGCGCTGCGGTGGTGGCGTTGATCTTAACGGCGGCGACTGCGATCGCTTATGTATGGCAGCCCCCGGAGGACCGCGACTACACATCTCACTACCTGTCCACCGTGCAGTCGCGATACGCCGACACCGACGTGGCGCGGTTCCACTACACGAAAACGGGCTCCGGGCCGGCGGTGGTGCTCGTCGCGGGCGGCGGGCAGTGGCTCTACTCCTACCGCGACACCATTCCGGTGCTGGCTGAGCATTTCACCGTGTACGCGGTGGATCTGCCCGGTCAGGGCTACACCACCCCGAAAAGGGACGACTTCCGCTACGACCTGGACGCCATGTCCGGTGCCCTCGGCGCCTTCCTCGACGCGATGAATCTGCCGGCTACCTCGCTGGTCGGGCATTCTTGGGGCGGCGCGATTTCGCTGTACTTCGCCGAGCGGCATCCGGACCGGGTGGACCGGCTCGGCCTGCTCGCCTCGCCGGGCCTGAATGTGCCCTCGAGCTGGGATTGGCGGCCGCTGGAAATCCCGGTGGTCGGCGAGTTGATCACCAAACTGATGACGAAAGCAAGCAGCGAAACGACGCAGCGGAAGTCGTTCGAGCACCAGGAACTGGTCACACCCGAGCTGATCGACGAGAACTGGGCCGCGATGAGCAGGCCCGAGAACCGTGCGGCGCTGTGGGCGCAACAGCGCCGCTTCGACTACTCACTGACCGAGCGACTGCTCGGCGAGGTCCATGCGAAGACGCTGGTGATCTGGGGTGCGGCGGACCACTTCGACGAACCGTGGCAGGCGGCGGAACTCGCCCGCCGCATCCCCAACGCACAGTCGCAGGTGTTCGACGGCTGCGGGCACTCGGTGCACGAGGACTGCCCCGGTCAGGTCATACCGCTTCTGGAGACCTTCCTGACCGACTGAGCCGGGGCTCCCACCGAGGCGGTCGGCCTCCGAATGCCAGATCGCCGCACCGATCGCGACCGGTGCGGTCACCAGGATCTGACCCGCGAGCACACCGAGCGCGCCGATCGCGACAATGCCGCCGACGCAGCCGACCGCGGCGGCCGGAATGAACGGACCGAATAGGCCGACGATGGTGGCCGAGGCGACCGTCGCACCGGCGATACCGCCGAGCACGCAGCCGACGCCGATACAACGGCCGTACCTCTGACGTCCGATAGGTCGAATTGGTAACTGCCGGAGCCCCTCACGCTCCGGCGGTACTCAGCTTGCCGTGGCGCGGCCGCGTGCGATCAGGCCGACGATGACATCGACGGCGAGGAAGGCAAGCAGGCTCAACCCGACCAGTGGGACGAACCAGCCGACGACCAGCGCGGCCGCCACAACGGGCAGCGCCAGCCACGGCGAGGTCCGGCGCAATGCGCCGCGCCGGGGTGCGCGCCCGATGGCCAAGCGCGACGAACCGCGGGTCGGCCGTCGCTTCCACCACATCAGGTAGCCGAGCACGAGCACGGCGATCAGCCCGATCATCACCACGAGCAGCAGCAGCTGGTTGAGCAGCCCGAACATCAGGCCCATGTGGAACTGGATGCCCCAGTTGGTGAGTTGGGCCATCAGCGGCCAATCGGCGTAGGGCAATGTGCTGGTGACCGTGCCGGTCGCGCCGTCGACGGCGACCGCATCGACGGCATAGGTGCCGGACATGCGCCGTTCCTTCACCGCGAATGCCACGCCGGGCTCGGCCGGAATGCTGATCTCCGCACCCTGGGTAATGCCATTGGCGCGCGCCGCCGCGTACACCGCGTCGAGTTGCGTGATCCGGGTCGGCGTATCGACCGCCGCGGGCGCGTGGTCGCCACCACCGTGGTGATCGCCCCCGGCGTGTTCGGTGGCAGTCGCGCCCGGCAGCGCGGTGCTCACCGCAGGGGTGGTCCAGCTGAGCTGCTGGCGCAGTTCGGTGATGTTCTCGCCCGCATAGGTCGACCAGGTCATGCCGGTCGCCGAGAGCAGCAGGATCACCGGCATGATCCAAACTCCAACGGCGCCATGCCAATTCATCGACCGGCCGCGACCCTGCTGGGCGCCGTCCGGTGCCAGCAGCCAGGCCGCCGAGTTCCGGTTGCGGCGGCCGCGGACCCGGCGGATCCACAGCACCAGACCGGCCAGCGCGACAACCCACAGCCAGGAGGCGGCGAGTTCGCTGTAGATGCGTCCCGGCTCACCGAGGTGCAGATCCCGGTGCAGCCTATCGATCCAGGTGCGCAGCGGAAGCGCACCCGAACTGCCGTAGACGACATCGGTGCCGACCGGCTGCGCGGTATAGGGATTCACGAAGACAGCGCGTCGTTCGGACTCACCGAGTGACGGGTCATCGAACAGCACACGAGTGGTGTCGTCGGCCTCGGGTGCCGGAGCCACCGCGGCCAGCTTCAGCGTCGGCTGGGTGGCGACCGCCGCGGTGATCTGTTCGGACAGCGGTCGCATCGCGCCGTTCGGCTCGACCTTCAACAGATCGTGCGAGGTTATCGATTCCAGGGTCGGGGAGATCGCGTAGAGCGCTCCGGTGACCGCGGCGATGAGGATGAACGGTGCGATGAATATGCCAGCGTAGAAATGCAGCCGCATGGCCAGGGGATAGAGGCCATTGCGCGGCCGATCGGTTGTTTTCGCTGCCGGATCCGATGATTCGGCATCCGGTGGGCTGATGTCCGTAATTGTCATGGTGATTCGTTTCTGGAGTTCGGAAAGCACCCGGAATCGTCCGTCGTCGACAAGAGCCGTCGGAATCCACCGAACGCCGTCATCGCGGCGATACGCGGAATTCATGACGGACAGCGGATCCCGGCGTTTCGCCGGGCGCGAAGAGCGTTGCGCAACAACCGGGTGCGATCGACGGCAGAGCTGATCGGTGCACCCGTGAACCACGGAATCGATGTCACACGGTGATGTGAAATCTAGTCCGCGGAAGAGTTTGTGCGTGGGTGACGGCGACGCACGAGCGGAGCCCGTGCACCGGGTAAAGGAGAATCAGTAACCGAACGCCAGTGGCGGACCGCGTGTACGCAGCGAGTCCGCGGCGAAAATCCGCAGAATGACGCGATCACGATGGGTCAGGCGCAGCGGCACCGGCCCCGGAATCGCGGGCGGGCGATAGCGCATCGGCAGCACCCGGGACAGCACCGCACAGCCGATCCGATACGCGGCTTCCGCGCCACGGATCACCATTGCCGCGATGGTGGCCGCAACGATGTGCGCGGCAAGCATGCCGGGACCGAGCTGGGCATCGCCGTGATGCAGATGCCCAGAGCTCCAGCCCATGGTGAAATGGCCGAGCAGTTGACCGGTGGCGAGTGCCATGACCAGCCCGAATGAGCTGTCGCGAAACGCTGCGATACCGGCGACCAGCGCACCGATGACGGCCGAGCCGACGGCGATCAGCGCGAGAGCGGTATCGCCCGGCGCCACACCGCCGGAGACCCACCCATGTGCGGCAACGGATATCGCCCCCGAGATCGAACCGGCACATGCGCCGCGCACTCGCGCGACGGCGCTGCGGTGCCCCGCAGCGGCCGGGCCGAACTCGATACTCACGCGCTGATGATAGCCGACGAATTACCGGCCGAATGACACCCCGGTCGGTCATCGAAATTCATGAGATGCATCAGTTTCCAGATGGAAGAAATGCGAAAGCCGCACACCTCCGGATATCCGAACGAATTCCGCGGCCGGGAAATCGAAGGTGTGCGGTCCCGAGTTCGAATCAGCTTGCGTCGATTTCCATTTCGATCAGCGGCTTGCGCAGCAGCTTGCCGGTTGCATTGCGCGGCAGTTCATCCAGGAAGATCACCTCGCGCGGCACCTTGTAGCGCGCCAGATTCGCCTTGACGTAATCCTTGATTTCCTGCGCGTCGCACTTGGCGTCCGGACCGGGAACGACGAAGGCGCGCAACCGCTTTCCGAATTCGCGATCGTCCACGCCGACCACGGCCGCCTCGAAGATATCGTCGCGGCCCGCGATGAGATTCTCCACCTCGAGCGGGAAGACGTTCTCGCCGCCGGAGACGATCATGTCATCGTCGCGGCCGTCGATGTAGAGCAGGCCATCGGCATCGAAATGTCCGACGTCACCGCTGGACATCATGCCGTCCACGATCTCCTTGGTGCGGCCGTCGGTGTAGCCGGTGAAGGCGAAACCATTGTCCACGAAGATGGTGCCGGTCACATTGGGCTCGGTGATCGGCTTGCGGTTCTCATCGAGCAGCACGATCCGGATGCCGACCGGCGCCTTGCCCGCGGTGGTCGGGGCCTTGCGCAGATCCTCCGGGGTCGCGACGGTCATCACCGCGCATTCGGTGGAGCCGTACAGGTTGTAGAGGCTGTCGCCGAAGTAGTCGAGGGTGCGGGTCACGACATCGGGCGCGATCGCCGAGCCCGCCGCGAAGATCACCTTGATGCTGCTCGGGTCGTACTTGGCCAGCACCGCGTCGCCGAGATCGAGGATGCGCTGCAGCATGGTCGGGACCACGACCAGCGAATCCGCCTGGTATTCGGTGATATTCGCGAGCGTGCGCTCCGGATCGAACCGGCGCTGCTGGAAGATCACCCGATTGCCGAGCGCCAGGCCGAGGGTGAACTGCGATAGGCCGGTGCCGTGGAAGATCGGCGCGGCCATGATCATGGTGCCGTTGTTCGGCAGCGGCACCCGGTCGACGAACTGGGCCGAGGCGAACGGGCTGACCCGATCGCGCGGTGCGCCCTTGGGAGTGCCGGTGGTGCCGCTGGTCAGGATGACCATGCCACCCGGCTTCGCGGGCGCGGGCACCGGTTCGGTCGAGCGGCCCGCGATCAGCGATTCGATGGTCGGCACCGACGGATCAACATTGTCCTTCTCATCGACCCAGGTGAGCACGCGCGGGATCTCGGCGGGAATCGCGCTCATCAGATCGAGGAATTCGCTGTCGTGCAGTACGGCCTTGACGTGCTCGCGCTCGGCCACATCGGCGAACTGCGGTTTGGCGAAGCCGGTATTCATCAGCACGGTGCGGACGCCGAGTTTGCCGGTCGCGAGCAGGCTCAGCACCATGCCACGGTGATCGCGGGCCAGCAGGGCGACCACGTCACCGGGCTCGAGACCCTGCGCCTCGAGACCACGCGCGAGCGCGCTCGACTGCTCATTGAGCTGCCCGAAGCTCACCTCGCCGCGTTCGTCGACAATGGCGGCTGCGCCCGGCCTGGTCTGTGCCGCATGCATGACGACACCGGCGAACGGGCCGAACTTCAGCACGTTGAATGCGGACCGGACCGCATGATCGGGCCGCAGCGGATTGAACAGCCGCCGCTTGACCATGACATTCACGCCCTGGGCGAGATCGCCCGCCTTCCGAACGGAGTCATTCAACGCAGGCAGAGATAGAGACATTCGACAACGCCTTCCGCGGTCCGCCCACCGGGACCGGCGGTGGTGTGGACCGCAACTTCGAGATCCAGTGCTGCCGCTAACGATAGCAAGCATCTGTGACTCGGTGTGTCATGTATCTCACCGGTCCGGGCTCATCAGCCGTGGGAAGCGTGAAACGCCCTGTTACGCCTCGGTTTTCGCCGGGGCGGCCGCGTTGGGCTACGCCTTCACGTCGTACTCGACGAGTACCCGGCGCAGCAGTTTGCCGGTGGGATTGCGCGGCAGATCGTCGAGGAAGATGACCTCGCGGGGCACCTTGTAGCGGGCCAGGTTCTCCTTGACGTAGGTCTTGATCTCCTCGCCGTCGGGGGAATGCCCCGGCTCGGGAACCACGAAGGCGCGCAGGCGTTTGCCGAACTCGACATCGTCGACGCCCACCACCGCCGCGTCGAATACATCCGGCCGCTCCAGCAACAGGTTCTCCACCTCCTGCGGGAAGACGTTCTCGCCGCCGGAGACGATCATGTCGTCATCGCGGCCGTCCACCATCAGCAGGCCGTGCTCGTCGAAATGCCCGACATCGCCGCTGGACATATAGCCGTCGATGATCTGCTTATGCCTGCCGTCGGTGTAGCCCTCGAAGGGCGCGCCGCTGCGGATGAAGATGCGCGCGGTGGTGTTGATCGCGGTGACCTGCTTGTCGTTATCGTCGTAGAGCCGGACCTCGCAGGTGATCGGCGCACGGCCCACGGTGCCCGGTGCGAGCGCCAGATCCTCCGGATTCGCGACGGTGGCGACGGCGCATTCGGTCGATCCGTAGAGGTTGTACAGGACCGGGCCGAAGACCTGGGTCGCCTTGATGCACAACTCCGGAGCGAGCGCCGAACCCGCGAGCAGAATGCATTTCAGCGAGGAGGTGTCGTATTTGGCGCGGATCTCCGGTGCCAGTTCGGTCATCCGGTGCAGCATGGTCGGCACCGCGACCAGCATTTCGGCCTTGTGATCGGCCACCATCTTCAGCGTGGCCTCGGCGTCGAAGCGACGGCGCACCACAACTTTATTGCCCATCGCGGAGGCGACCAGATAGGTGCCGAGCCCGGTGCTGTGGAAGATCGGCGAGACGATGACCTGAGTTCCCCGGACCGGGAACGGGATTCGGTCCACCATCTGTGCGGTGGCCAGCGGGGTGACCTTGCTGCGCGGTGCGCCCTTCGGCAGGCCGGTGGTGCCGCTGGTGAGGATCACGAAGCCGCCCGGTTTGGACGGCGCGGGCAGGTCCGCGGTCGAGTTGGCAGCGATCAGATCATCGAGAGTCTTTGCGCCCTCGGGCAATTCGGTGCCCTCGTCGACCCAGGTGAGGTAGCGCGGGAGATCGGTCGGCAGCGCGTCGAGCAGTCCGAGGAACTCGCTGTCGTGCAGCACCGCCTTGACCTTCTCGCGCTCGCAGACCTCGGCGAACTGCGGCTTGGCGAATCCGGTGTTCATCAGCGCGACCCGCACGCCGAGTTTGCCAGCGGCGGCCATGGCCAGGATCAGGCCGCGGTGGTCGCGCGCCAGCACACCGACCACGGACCCCTCGGTCAGATTCGCCTGCCGCAGCCCGCGCGCGATCGCGGTCGACTGCTCGTCCAACCGCCGATAGGTCAGTTCGCCACGCTCGTCCACCAGTGCGGGGGCATTGGGCGCGACCCGGGCCGAATGCCGGATCAGCGTCGCCTGCGGTCCGTAGACCTGCGATTCCTTCGCCGTTCGCAGCGTTTCCACTGGCTTCGTGGGATCGCTGACCCCGCGCGCCCGCAGCACTCCCAGCGCCTTCACAACCTCGAGCGCATGCGCCAACTTCATTGTCGAATACCTCCACAAGGAACTCGCGTCGGCCCTCGACCTAGCGATATCGAACGGGCGTCTATGTGTGACCAACCGTATCAGCGTATGGCGTGCGTCACAGGTTGCTGTCGAATCGCGCCGGTTCCTGCTGATCTCTAGCGTCACCGTCGCGCGGTCGCCAATGCGACCAACAGTGGGACGACCCGGTTCGGGGGTACTTCGAAGCGGCCGCGGCCCACGGTGTGCAGCCAGCCGGTCGCGGCGAGTTGGCGCAGGTGGTGGTAGATCTGACCGGAGGTGCCCACCTCGTCGAGGTCGGTGAGTTCGGCCGCGGTTCTGCTGCCGCGGATGATTTCCCGCAGAATGCGCAGGCGCACCGGACTACCAAGGGCGGCAAGGCATTCGGCGGCATCATCCCAGTCATAGGCGACGATGTCATCGGTGCTGAACTGGATCTGCCAGTTGTACTGCTCCGCACTGGGCAGTCGGCCCGAACCGGCGAACATCACCCCACCATTGCGCTCGTCCGCGAACTGCTCCCGCAGCGGCCGCAGCGCCCACCCTTCCGGCGGGACAGATCCATTCGCTCGACCGTTGCTATCACCGGCGAGTTCCATGGAGTCGAGTCGGCGTTCGAGCTCCGCTAGTCGTTCTTCCAGGCTCACTCGCGCAAATTTACGGAATTACGTAATTACTGGCAATAGTTCAGCATTGGGTGTCGCAATGCAGAAGCCCGGCACGGAAATCCGTGCCGGGCTCGCGTGCCGGGGTCAGTTGTAGAAGGTCCCGAAGGACGGGATGGAGATGGTCCCCATTTTGTACTGGAAACCGTCCGGGTTGGCATCGCTGACCGGAACGGGCCAACGGTGCCACAGTGTTCCGTAGACCGCGGCGACGACCAGGCCGCTGCCGAGGTCGAGGGTGCGGGTGCGGATGGTGGTGTCGACCGTGGTGTCACTGTGCTCGTTGAGCGTCTCGGTGCCGCTGCGACCGTTGGACAGGTTGATCCACGTCACCTGTAGTCTGGCGCCGTCCTGGATCGGGGAGATCGTGCCCGGTCCGCCGAAGAATCCGAATCGGAACCCGTCGTACCCGAGGGCGACCCCGGACCCGTAGACACCCGGCCCGTCACCGCGCCCGATATCGGATTGCGCTGGCATCTGGAACGGCTGTGCGGGCAGTGCCACCGGTGTGACAACCTGTCCCGAGGCCAGCAGCCGGTCCACGGCCTGCTCGGCCGCGGGATTGCCGCCGGCCGCCGCCCGCAGCTGCTGCACAGCCGCATTCCAGTCGATTGCGACCGGTTCGGCAGCGGCATGGCCAACGAAAACAGCTGCGAATGCGGTGGCGGCCGCGAGTGCGGCGGTAAAGCGACGTATCAAACCCAGTCTCTGCATAACCAGTCTCCTTGCGGGGTCTTGGTACAGCTCGGTGGAATTCGTCCGCTGAACGATCGCAGCCAACATACCGGTCATTGCTTTGCCGATGGTCTGCGGCACCCGATACCGCCGGGCAGATCCCGATGCGGTGTCGAACTTCCTCCCGAACTGCTTGTCTCGAGAATGGTGTATCTCTGAACAAGGGGCCGTCCGCACTCGTCAGAGCATGTTGTCGGCCGGATCGCATAGGGCGAGAGCGCCTCCGGCCGAGAGGTGCCGGACTTGGTCCACCCACCGTGCCCAGGAGGGGGTGGGCATAATAAGCGACGCTCGCGTACGTAAAGGGCTGCTTTGCTGCTCGATACTTTTGCTGCTCGATACTGCTGCCCCTGCGTGCGCGGGAGCCCATTACTCACACCTCGAGGGGAAACCATGACCAAGTCGTTGTCCTTCGCCACGGCGATCACGGCGGCTGCTGCCGCTCTACTCTTCCTTCCGGCCACGCCTGCGTACGCCCAATCCCCCAGTTGCGCCAAGGCCATCGAGCTGATCAACATCGCAATCGACCAGAGTGGCGGCACCATGGACCAGGCGACGGCGACAGCCCTTTCCGAGAGGCTGACCGGTCTGGGCGATTTCGCCCAAGGGGCCGAAAAGGAGGCCATCACGGCCTACGCTCGAGCGCTGATCGATGACGGCGTCGCAGAGCTCAACCCCTACACCGACGAACTGAATCGCGTCTGCGCCTGACCCGCGCTCAGCCGAAGAGGCCGCACACTTTTCGGCAGCCGCTCGGTGCCACGGCGTGCCGCTGCTGCGATGTCCATCAGTTGTGGTTCGAGGGCATGAAGATCCCCGGTTCACGCTCCGGGTGTACATGCATCTGCTCTCGTCCAGCAATGAGCGTGCCCGTCAGGCCGTGGATGACGCAGCGGCAGCGTGGGATCTATCGGCCTGGTGACGGCCTGAGATTGTGTGTAGCCGTGCATGCTGACCCCAGCAAATAGAAATCCGGTGCAAGTCATGAAGTCGACTCGCACCGGATTTCTGTTGTGGCACTTGCTATTTCAGCTCGGAGCTGGTCTTGCCGAGCACTCGGCGCGCGACGATGAGCTGCTGGATCTGCTGGGTGCCTTCGAAGATATCGAGGATCTTCGAGTCGCGGCCCCACTTTTCGAGCAGGGTGCGTTGGGAGTAGCCGATGGCACCGGCCAATTCGACGGCTTTCAGCGTGACATCGGTGCCGGTGCGGCCCGCCTTGGCCTTGGACATGGAGGCCTCGAGCGAATTCGGCTTCTTATTGTCGGCCATCCAGGCCGCGCGCAGGGCGAGCAGATAGGCGGACTCGTAATCGGCCTCCATGCGCAGGAATTCGGCGGCCGCGGCGTGCTGGTTATTGGCCGGAATGTCATAGGAGATCTCGACACCGGCTTCGGTCAGGATGGCACGCAGTTCCTCGAGCGCCGCCCGTGCGACACCGACCGCCATTGCCGCGACCAGGGGACGGGTGTTGTCGAAGGTCTGCATGACCCCGGCAAAACCCTTCTCCACATTGACTTCCGGGCTGCCGAGGATGTTGTCCTTCGGAATCCGGCAGTCCTGCAACAGCAATACCGCGGTATCGGAGGCCTTGATGCCGAGCTTGTGCTCGAGCCGCGCCACCGAAAGGCCCGGAGCGTCGCGGGGCACGACGAACGACTTGATCGCGGCGCGGCCGAGGCTGCGGTCCACCGAGGCCCACACCACGATGTGGGTGGAGCGCTGGCCCGCGGTCACGAAGATCTTCTCGCCATTGAGCACCCACTCGTCGCCATCCAGCACGGCGGTGGTGGTGACGGCGGCCGAGTCGGAGCCGAAGGACGGTTCGGTGATCGCCATCGAGGCCCACACCTTGCCGAAACGCTTCAGCTGCTCATCGGTGGCGACGGCCGCGATGGCCGCGTTACCGAGACCCTGGTAGGGGATGGAGAGCATCAGGCCGACATCGCCCCAGGAGGTCTCCAGCGCGTTCAGCAGCGCGGACATATTGCCGCCGTTGGTGTTTCCGAGCAGCTCGGTGGCGTGCTCGTCCGAATCGGAGCGGCCACCGGCTGCGCCGCCGATCTTCTGGGTGCCGGAGTCGGCCAGTCCCTCGACCATGGCGGCCATGGTGTCCAGCTCGACCGGGTACTCGTGCTCGCCGAGGTCGTACTTGCGCGAGATCGGCCGGAAGATCTCCTGAGCGACCTGATGGGCCTGATTGGCGCTGGCCCGCAGCTTCTTGGGGAGTTCGAGATTGATCATGGAATATCTCCTGGAAGTTGAGGAACCGGCCGGTTAGATGAGCACGACACCTTCGGCGACGCCGATGGCCCGCAGATCGCGGTACCAGCGCTCGACCGGGTGTTCCTTGGTGAAGCCGTGGCCGCCGAGCAGCTGCACGCCGTCCAGACCGATCTGCATGCCCTTATCGGTGGCGAGCTTGCGGGCCAGCGCCGCCTCGCGGCCGTAGGACAGACCCTGCTCCGCGCGTGACGCACCCCGCAGGGTCACCAGTCGCAGGCCGTCCAGTTCGATTGCCATATTCGCGACCATGAACGCGACTGCCTGGCGGTGCGAGATCGGCTCGCCGAACGCCTCACGCTCGTTGACGTACGGAATCACGTAGTCGAGCACGGCCTGACCGGTACCGATGGCGAGCGAGGCCCAGCCGAGGCGAGCCAGCCGCACCGCGTCGGCGTACTCCTCGGCGCGGGTCTTGGCGTCGCTGTCGCCGAGGATGGCGTCCGCGCCGACCGCGACATTGTCGAGCAGCAGGCGCCCGAGGCCAGCGGCCCGCAGCCCCATGCTCGGATCGGCCTCCACGACCAGACCCTGGGCGTCGGACGGCACGATGAACAGCGCCGGGCGGCCGTCGAGTTCGGCGGCAATGATGAACAGCTCGGCATCACCGGCGGCCGGGACGAGGCTCTTCACACCGTTGAGGCGGAAGCCGCTCGGCGAGCGGGTCGCCTTGGTCTGCAGTGCAAACGGGTCGAACAGGGCGCGCGGCTCGCTGATCACGACCGCGGACTGCGGCACATTCTCGCCGGTGAAGGCGGGCAGGTAGGTCTGCTGCTGGGCATCGGTACCCCACTGCGACAGGGCGACCGCGACACCGCTCGGCGCGAGAATCGGCAGGGCCAGGCCCATATCGCCATGTGCGAGCGCCTCGGCGACCATCGAGTTGGTGACCGCGCCGCGCTCGGCGGCCGCGCCTTCCAACTCCTCGGGCACATTGATCACGGTGATGCCGAGTTCGGCGGCGCGTTCGAGCAGATCGCGCGGCGCTTTGGCGGCATTGTCGGCCTCGTAGGCGGCCGGGCGCAGGATCTCGGCGGCGAATTCCTTCACCGTCTCGACGATCATCTGCTGCTCGTCGCTCGGGGTCAGGTCGAAGTAGCCCTTCTTCTTGGACTCGTTGTCGGCAAGGCGCTTCGGAGCGCCACCACCGGCAACCTTGCCGAAGGCGCGAGTGGCGGCACCGAGGGTGCGGAACCCGGTCTTGGTGCCTTCATAGGTGACTCGCTCGATCGGCTTGCGCAGGTTGTACTTCTCGGCGAGCTCCGAACCGGTAAGGGTCGTCATCACCCGCATGGCCGCGCCCATCCAGTCCCGCTTGGGGTGGTTCAGGCCGACCGCGGACGTGTCTGGACTTCGCTTCGTTGCGCTGTCTCGAGTGCTCATCATCACCTGTTTTCTCGGATGGGTGTGGTGCGGTCTTGTCCCCAGCTATCTTACTCCTGAGTAAGGCTATCTTACTCTTGAGTAAGAAATGCGTCGAGGTGCAGCCTACGCCGCTGAACTGTGTCAGGCTGGACGAGTGCCCAAAATCGCGGCGCGACCGCTATTCGCCGTCGCAGTCCTCTTTGTCGCACTACTGGCCGCCTTTGCCCAGCGCTATGGCTATCACCGGGATGAGCTGTACTTTCTCGCCGCCGGCCGCCACCTCGATTGGGGCTATCCGGATCAGCCGCCACTGACCCCGCTACTCGCCCGCACAATGGCGGCCATCGACGCCGATTCGTTACTGCTGCTGCGTCTTCCGTCGATCGCAGCGGCGACGTTGGTTGTCGTTGCCGCCGGGCTGATGGCGCGTGAACTCGGCGGTGGTCGCGCGGCGCAGGTGCTGGCGTCGGCCGCGGTCGCGAGTGCAGCGATGGTGTTGGGTGTCGGTCATCTGCTGACCACGACGTCCTTCGATATGGCGGCGTTCGCGTTGGTCTGTCTGCTGGTGCTGCGGCTGCTGCGCGACCCGGAGGTGCTGGCTGCGGGGAGGGGCGGGCGCGGAAGGCTGTTGGGTGCGGCGGACGGTGCGGGTGCGGGTGCGGCGGACGGTGCGGGCGTGGGTGCGGGTGCGGGTGCGGGTGCGGCGGACGGTGCGGGTGTGGAGCGTGCGGGCGTGGGTGTGGAGTGTGCGGGTGCGGCGGATGGTGCGGGTGTGGAGCGTGCGGGCGTGGGTGTGGAGTGTGCGGGTGCGGGTGTGGAGCGCGAGGGTGTGGAGCGCGGTGGCGCGGAGCGTGGGGGTGCGGAGCGCGAGGGTGTCGAGTGTGGGGGTGCGCGTGCGGATGTGGACCGTGCGGGTGCGGAGTGTGGGGGTGCACGTGTAGGCGAGGAGCGTGCCGGCGCAGGGGCGGACGTGAGTGGATGCCGAATGGCGACGGACCCGCGGTGGTGGCTCGGGGCGGGGCTCGTCGTCGGGATCGGGTTGCAGAACAAGGCGCTGTTGGTCTTTTCGGTCGGCGCGCTGGTGACGGCGCTGGTCTTGGTGGGGCCGCGAAAGATATTCGCGACCAGGTACTTTCCGATGGCGGTCGGGCTCGCGGTGGTGCTCTGGTTGCCATATCTGTGGTGGCAGGCGCATCATGGCTGGCCGCAATGGCAGCTGAGCCGGGCGATCGCGGGTGGCTCCTCCGGCACCTCGGACTCGCCGGTGGCGTTCGTAGTTCTGCAATTCGGGCTGATGGGGCCGTTATTGGTGCCGCTGTGGATGTTCGGGCTCCGGCGTCTGTGGCGGGATGCGCGCTGCCGGGCCTTCGCGGTCGCCTACGCTTTGATGTTCGTGGTCTTCGCCATCGCCGGCGGCAAGGCGTACTACCTGGGCGGGATGTATCCGCTACTGCTCGCGGCCGGAGCCGTACCGGTCGCGGAGTGGCTTGCGAATCGGCGAATCCGTTGGGCGGCAATCGGTTCGGTTCTCGCGGTGAATGCGGTGGTGTCGGCGGTACTGTTCCTGCCGGTATTGCCCATTGCGAAGTTGAAGGATGCGCCGGTGCTCGCGGTCAACTACGACGCGGGCGAAACCATCGGCTGGCCGCAGTTCGTGCGCCGAATCGCCGAGGTGCGCACCACGGTCGGCTCCGATATCGCCATCCTCACCGCCAACTACGGCGAGGCGGGCGCGATCGAGCGCTTCGGCGGTGCATACGGACTGCCCACACCGCACAGCGGCCACAATTCCTACTGGTGGTGGGGCCCACCCAGTGATACGGCCACCGCGGTCATCGCCGTCGGCCTCGACCGTGACCAGCTGACGCGGTATTTCGCCGAGGTCGAACCCGTCGGTCGCATCGACAACGGTCTCGGCATCGACAATGACGAACAGGGCCAGCCGCTGTTCGTCTGCCGCGTACCACGAGCGCCCTGGTCCGAACTGTGGCCACAGGCGAAACTCCTGGGCTGACGGGTCACCTCGAATGACCTTGGTTGCCGAGAAATTGGTTTGGGAGCCATCCGCGTGCCCACCGGCTACGAAGATCGATCGACTCCTGTCGACAAGGTGCCGCCCGCAGCGCTCGGTCGCGCCCTCTGCCGAGACTGTCTTTCCACCGCACAAGTAAGGAGATGTCATGGTGATTCGCATGTTCGATCAGTTCGTCTCCGGGATCGTCAGTTTGATGGGCATGTTGTTTACTCCGTAAGCCGAGTCGCCCGGGGCGGGATGTCCGCCCCGGGCGATATGCCCGCACGGCTGTTAGGTTGTGCCGCATGGCAAGACGGCCGCGGCGGCGGCGACTAAGGGCAACGGTGCTGACAGCGGCCGTTGTGGCGGGCATCGCTACCGGAGGTTCGGCCGAGGCGCAGACGCCCGCCGGATCGTGTGCGGATGGCTGGGACGTATCGACGATCGTCAGCGGAGTCGGGAATCTGGAGAATCTCGATACCGACGGTGCCGGCGGTTTCTATGTCACCGGGATCCAGGACGGGTACCTCGCTCATATCGATGCCGCTGGCACGTTCGAGAAGCTGGTCACCGGGCTGGATCACCCGGCCGGAGTGCGCGTCGTCGGGCGGTCCGTCTACTTCCTCACCGGCGATGGTCTTGCGGAGGCGCCGGGCACCTTGCGGCGCTATGACATCGACACCGGTGCGGTGACGATTCTGCTCACGGAGCTGTCCGGTCCGAACGGACTTCTGGAACTACCCGACGGTGACCTGTTGTTCGCCACAATCGGGATCTCCAGCCCAGCGACCGGTATCTCGCGGTACCGGCCGTCGACAGGGGAGTACACAAAGGGCTGGTCCAACCTGCCGTGGACGAACGGACTCGCACTCGCCCCCGACGGTAAGTCGATCTACACCGACAATATGACCCTGCGCGTCTTCCGCGTCCCGCTCGATAACCCGAACAACCCGACCGTCGTCACCGGTGCCCCCAATATGATCGCGCTGCCCGACGATATGGAAGCCACCCGCGCAGACCAACTCTTCGTCGCCGACCATATCCAGGGCGCCGTCTACCAGATCGACCCCGCCACCGGCACCGCATGCACGATCATCACCGGCCTGATCAAACCCGCCCCGCTCCGCACCCCGCCGGACGGCGCCACCTCCGTTCGAATCGCCCGAGACGCCACCACCTGGTCCCTATACGTCACCAGCATGGACGGCACCCTCCGCCGCCTACGCCCACCCCCTGGAATCGACCTGACCCCCGCCGACCCAAGACGCTAAAAAGCCCCACCCCCACCCGCACGATCGACAGCCCCCGCCATCGTCCACCCACCAACGCCGCAACCATTCGGTGCGAATGCGCTGATGCAGGTGGTCACTCGACGTTTGGCTGCATGAGCGCATTCTCGATGGATCAGGGGTGGAGGTGGGAGAGGGCTTGGGGGTGGAGGAGGGTGTTGGTGGCTAGGGCGTTGCCGTTGTGGGGGCCGGGGGCGCCGGTTAGGGAGGTGAAGTGGCCGCCTGCTTCTCGGATGAGGATGTCGAGGGCGGCCAGGTCCCAGAGGGAGACTTCGGGTTCGGTGGCGATGTCTACTGCGCCCTCGGCTAGGAGGCAGTAGCTGAAGAAGTCGCCGTAGCCGCGGACGCGCCAGACGTTGTCGGTGAGATCGAGGAATTTTTCGCGGAGGCCGCGCTCGTGCCAGCCGGAGAGGCTGGAGAAGGCGAGGCTGGCGGAGCCGAGGTCGCTGACGGCGGAGACCGAAATCGGTTTCGGCGCATCGGAATCGAAGCTGGCGAAGGCGCCGGAACCGGCCGCGGCCCACCAGCGCCGGGTCAGTGCGGGTGCGCTCACGACGCCGACCACCGGAACGCCGTCTTCGAGCAGTGCGATCAATGTGGCCCAGATCGGCACCCTGCGCACGAAGTTCTTGGTGCCATCGATCGGATCGATCACCCACTGGCGTCCGGTGAACTCGACATCGCCGCCGAACTCCTCACCGAGCACCGAATCCTCGGGCCGCTGCTGCGTGAGCACCTCCCGAATCGCCTGCTCTACCGCCAGATCCGCATCCGAAACCGGCGTCAGATCCGGCTTCGAATCCACCTTCAGATCCAGCGCACCGAACCGCGCCCGGGTAATCCCATCGGCCACATCGGCCAGGCGCAGGGCAAGTTCGAGATCGGAGGAGTAATCAGCCACCCCCGAACCCTATCCCCAGCTCGCCACCCCTCCGGACATCACGTCACCCCTGGCACGGACGCTCGTCCGTCGGCAGCTCGGCAACGCCGCGGTGTCGGTCAGACCTGCGCGAGTGCCCCAGGCCCACACCTCTGAACTTGCCGCATAGATCGACACACACCTGACCACCGTCGCACGCCCAGCAGCAACATAAGCGAACACCGCGGGAAGCCTCTGCTCCATCGTGACTACCTTCTGGCCCATCGACAAACACTCATCGACCGACCCTTCAGTGTCCGGGATGTCCTGTCACTGCCATGTCAGGGCTGTCACCGGAGATAGGCCGTACTGCGTGCGAAGTAGTCACGAGCAATGCGTCATCTCCGTCCAGCCCGGCTGGCCGACATCCCTGCCGACCGGCCGCCATTCCATGGGGCGGCCGGTGTCCAGCCTGTGCACGAGCGGTGCGTGGGTGTGGCAGGGGCGCTCGGGCGGTTGTTAGGCGGCGGCGGAGCGAGCGGCGGTGAGGGCGGTTGCCCACCAGTGCAATTGGTCGAGCATGGCCGCTGCGGCTGCGGCGGGTTCCGCTGGTTCGAGGAGCTTGCCTTCGGCGTCGAAGAGTAGGTAGTAGCGGGGGAAGGTGACGTAGTTGCGGATGGTGTGGGCATTGAGTTCGTTGAAGACCTGGCGCAGGTGTTCGATGGCGAGCAGGCCGCCGCTCGCGCCGCTGTAGCCGACGAAACCGATTGCCTTGCGGTCCCATTGGGTGAAGTGCCAGTCGATGGCCGCTTTCAGCGAGGCCGGGTAGCTGCGGTTGTAGTCGGGGGTCAGGATGACGAATGCGTCGGCTTCGCCGAGTCGCCTGGTGAGGTCGGTCATTCCGGCCGGGCGCTCGGGATCGGGCTCCATCATGGGGGAGACCGCGGGCAGTGCCAGTGGCAGTTCGGCCTCGGCGAGGTCGATCAGGTCGACCTCGAATGCGCCGTGGCGGGCGGCCTGCTCGACGAACCAGGAGGCGACGGCCGGTGCGAAGCGTCCCTCTCGGACACTGCCGATGATCACCGCGAGCTTCAACGTGGACATGGTGTTCTCCTTCGATCACGAGGTTGTTCGAGTCCAAATCTGCTGCCCGGCGTCGCGACCAGGAAGACCGCGCGAAGAGTGGTAGTGGCAGGGACACCCTCCGCGCCGACCGCGCTTGTACCGTCGAGTCGTGAGTAATAACGAGTTGGGCTTGTTCCTGCGCACCCGCCGTGAAGCGGTGACGCCGGCCCAGGTCGGGCTGCCCACCGGACCGCGCCGCCGCACCCCCGGTCTGCGCCGCGCCGAACTGGCCACCCTGGCCGGAGTGAGTGTCGAATACATCACCCGACTCGAACAGGGCCGCGACCGCCGACCGTCTCCTTCGGTGGTGTCCGCACTCGCCGACGCACTCGGCTTGCCGCCGAGCGAACGCGTCCACCTGCACCGGCTCATCAAGGGGGCCGACCCCGGATTCAGCTGCATGGGCGGCGCGCAGCCGCCGCGCGAGGTGCGCGCCACGGTCCGCGCCATTCTCGATCGCCTCGAGCCCGCGCCCGCACTGGTCGTCAACCGGCTGCGGGAGGTGCTCGCCTGGACCGAGGGCTATGAGCGCCTGATGGCACCGATCGGACTGCTCGACGATGTGTACCGCGCCAATCTCGCGCTATTCGTCTTCACCGACCCGCGCGCCCGCGCCGCCTATCCCGACTGGGACCACATCGCCGATGAGCTGGTCGCCGCGCTGAAACAGGGCCCGTTCCGCGCTGATCCGCATATCGCGGCTCTGGCCGACGAACTCACCGTCGCCGCCGGTACCGAGTTCACCCGCCGCGTCGAATCCGTCCCCAGCCTCGCCGCCGCCACCGGCACCACCCGCCTGAGCCACCCCGAGGCGGGCGCGCTGCGCCTAACCTACGAAACCCTCGAACTCTCCGCCGACGACGATCAGCAACTGATCGTCTATCTCCCCGCCGACGATGCCACCGCCACCGCGCTGGATGCCCTCGCCGGTCGCCGCCCGGGTGGGCTGCGTGCCGTTTCCGGCTGACGACGGCTCCGTCACCCCGACGTCGATGGCTCTGAGCAAGCACTTTTCCGCCGAAACGGGCCGTCTGCGCCGTGTTCGCGCGAAAAGCGCATGCGTCGGCCGTCGGCCGACGCAGGTGTCGGGAGCGCCACCGGCGCCACCAGGTGCACGTGTATTTCACCGTCTCAACCGCGCCCAGTAGGCTTGAGCATCGTGCATCCTGACGTTTCCGCTGATATCGCCGAACTCGACGCCACGCTCAAGACCGTCGAGTCGGTCCTCGATGTCGAGGAGCTGCGTCGACGGATCGATGAGCTCGAGCACCAGGCCGTCGATCCCGATCTGTGGAACAACCAGGAGCACGCGCAGCGGGTCACCAGTGAGCTGTCGCATGCCCAGAGCGAGTTGCGCCGGGTCGAGGAACTGCGGCAGCGGCTCGACGATCTGTCGGTGCTCTATGAATTGGCCGAGGAAGAGGAGGGCGAGGCCAGGGTGGCCGCGCTCGCCGACGCCGATGCCGAACGGGCCACACTGCACGGCGATGTGGAGGCAATGGAGGTCCGTACCCTGCTCTCCGGCGAATACGACAAGCGCGAGGCGCTGGTCAACATTCGCTCCGGCGCGGGTGGTGTGGACGCCGCCGACTGGGCCGAGATGCTGATGCGCATGTACATCCGCTGGGCCGACCGGCACAAGTACGCCGTCGAGGTCTACGACACCTCCTATGCCGAAGAGGCGGGCATCAAGAGCGCCACCTTCGCGGTGAAGTCGCCATACGCCTACGGCACCCTCTCGGTGGAGATGGGCACGCACCGGCTGGTCCGGATCAGCCCATTCGACAACCAGGGCCGCCGCCAGACCTCCTTCGCCGAGGTCGAGGTGCTGCCGGTGGTCGAGACCACCGACCACATCGAGATTCCGGAGGGCGAGGTGCGCGTCGACGTGTACCGCTCATCGGGTCCGGGCGGTCAGAGCGTCAACACCACCGACTCGGCCGTGCGGCTCACGCATATCCCCACCGGCATCGTGGTCACCTGTCAGAACGAGAAATCCCAGCTGCAGAACAAGATTTCGGCCATGCGCGTGCTGCAGGCCAAACTGCTGGAGCGCAAGCGACTGGAGGAGCGCGCCGAAATGGACGCGCTCAAGACCAACGAGGGTGCGTCCTGGGGCAACCAGATGCGCTCCTATGTGCTGCACCCGTACCAGATGGTCAAGGATCTGCGCACCAACTACGAAGTCAACAATCCGAGTGCCGTGCTCGACGGTGATATCGATGGTTTCATCGAATCCGGAATTCGTTGGCGAATGCGAGAGCAGGCGAGCTAGTTGGACGTACCCCAGGCCTTCTCCACGTCCACTGATTTCACCACCTGGCTGCGGTCCTCCGGTCTAGAGATCGTCCTGTACATCCTCGGGGCGATGCTGTTCAGCCGGTTCGCCACCTTTATCAGAGACCGGATCACCCGCAGGATCGACGCGAGCTTCCGCAGCAGCGATGCCCTGGTGCGCTCCGAGGCGGCCAAGCACCGGCATGCGCTGGCCCAGGTCGTCACCTGGGTGGTATTGACGATCGTCTACGTCCTGGTCGGTATCGAGGTGCTGCGCCGGTTCGGCTTCGGTGTCACTGGCCTGGTTGCGCCAGCGGCCGTGCTCGGCGCCGCGCTCGGTTTCGGCGCGCAGCGCATTGTGCAGGACATTCTGGCCGGATTCTTCCTGATCACCGAGCGGCAGTACGGATTCGGTGATGTGGTTCGCATCGCCGTCACTGGATCCGCGGAGCAGGCCGAGGGTACGGTCGAGGACGTCACGTTGCGGATCACCACACTGCGCAATGCCGATGGTGAGGTGATCACCGTGCCCAACGGCCAGATCGTGAAAGTCACGAATCTGTCGAAGGATTGGGCGCGCGCTGCCATCGATGTACCGGTCGCGGCCAGCGCCGATATCACCCGGGTCAACGAGATCCTGCACGAGGTCGGTACAAGGGCGTACGAGGACCGAAAGTTGAAGCCGCTGCTGCTCGACGAGCCCACCGTGATGGGTGTCGAAGATCTGACAGTGGACCAGATGAACATCCGAATGGTTGCCAGAACGTTGCCAGGCAAACAATTCGAGGTCGGTCGCGAGTTGCGGGTGCGAGTCGCCGCGGCGCTGCGCCGGGAGGGAATCAGTGAGACCACGTAGATCCACGGCGATCCTGCTGGCAACTTGGATCGCCACGTTCGTGTTGTACCTGTTCGTCAAGCCCGATCAACCGATCGTGCAATCGCCCGAAAAACTCAACATCGTTCCCGCGGTGGTGAATACGGCTATCCCCGGGCATTGACCATGATGTAGCTGGTGGCTGCGCGGCGGTTGCTGGTTACACTGGCTAGCCGTGATCGCTATGCGGAACGTGACCAAGTCGTATCAGACCTCGACGCGACCCGCGCTGGACAACATCACCGTCGATGTGGGTAAGGGCGAGTTCGTCTTCATCATCGGCCCGTCCGGTTCGGGCAAGTCGACCTTCATGCGACTGCTGCTCAAGGAAGAGGCCCCGACCGCGGGCGAGATTCGAGTCGCCGATTTCCGGGTCGACCGGCTACCCGGGCGGAAGGTGCCGAAGTTGCGTCAGCGCATGGGTTGTGTCTTCCAGGACTTCCGGCTGCTACAGCAGAAGACCGTCGCGCAGAATGTCGCATTCGCGCTGGAGGTGATCGGCAAACGGCGCCAGTTCATCGACCGGACCGTGCCCGAGGTGCTCGATATGGTCGGGCTCGGCGGCAAGGCCGACCGGCTGCCGCATGAACTGTCCGGTGGTGAGCAGCAGCGCGTGGCGATCGCCCGGGCCTTTGTGAACCGGCCGCTGGTCCTGCTCGCCGACGAGCCGACCGGCAACCTCGATCCGGACACCAGTGGCGACATCATGCTGCTGCTGGAGCGGATCAACCGGATCGGCACCACCGTGGTGATGGCGACCCACGACAATCACATCGTCGACGCGATGCGCAAGCGGGTGGTGGAGTTGGACCGAGGCCGTCTTATTCGCGATGAAGCGATCGGCGTCTACGGGGTGGGCCGGTAATGCGCGCTGGATTCCTGTTCAACGAGGTCATCACCGGCCTGCGTCGCAATGTCACCATGACCATCGCGATGATCCTGACCACCGCGGTATCGCTGACCATGCTCGGCGGCGGTCTGCTCGCCCTGCGGATCGCGGATAAGACCCAGAACTACTTCATGGACCGGGTCGAGATCCGGCTCTACCTCTCCGACCTGGTCTCGGCGACCGATACGGACTGCTCCCAGGAACCGTGTCAGCTGCTGATGCGGGATCTGAAGAAGACCGATGGCGTGGTCGCGGTCCAGTACGTCAACAGCGATGAGGCGATGAAGGAAGCCACCGAGGTGACCTTCAAGGATCAGCCCGAAATGCTGGACATGATCAAGGACACCCGGCTGCCCGCGTCATTGCGCGTGAAGATGACCGATGCCGACCAGTATCCGCGGATCTACCAGACCTTCCGCGATAAGCCCGGCATCCAGAGCGTGCTCAACGATAAGGACACCGTGGACCGGCTGGTCGGGGTGTTCGACGGGCTGCGGAACGCGGCATTCGCGTTGGCGGGACTGCAGGCATTGGCCGCGCTGCTGCTGATCGCGAATATGGTGCAGATCGCGGCGTTCAGCAGGCGAGAAGAGGTCGGCATCATGCGGATGGTCGGCGCGACGCGCTGGTATACCCAGTTGCCGTTCCTGTTGGAGGCGGTGGTCGCGGCGCTGGCGGGGTCGCTACTGGCGGTCGTCGGCCTGTTCCTCGCGCAGCCGTTGGTGGTGAATCGGGGGCTGGGCGCGCTGTTCAACAGCAACGTCTTCCCGCACATCACCAGTGAGGACATCGCCCTGGTCTCGCTGACCGTCGCGCCACTGGGCATCGTATTCGCCGCGATAACGGCCTATGGCACCCTGCGGTACTACGTCCGCGACTAGGACGAATTCGGTTATCCACAGGTGGAGAACTCGGCGCGGCACCTGCGATCCGCGCCGATGTAGGGGTTCAGTTGTCCGACCGCGCTCGTAGGATGGGCCGCGTGGAATCCCCCGATGCTTTCGCGGCCGTTCTGACCGACGGCGACCCGGTCGCCGAATCCGGTGCGGCACAAGAAGTTCTACGCCGGGTATTCGGCTACGACAGCTTCCGTGGTGATCAGCGGGAGATCGTCGAGCATGTGATCGGCGGCGGGGACGCACTGGTGCTGATGCCGACCGGCGGCGGTAAGTCGCTGTGTTATCAGGTGCCCGCGCTGGTGCGTCCCGGTGTCGGTGTGGTGGTATCGCCACTGATCGCACTGATGCAGGACCAGGTGGATGCGCTCAGTGCGCTCGGCGTGCGCGCCGGATTCCTGAACTCCACCCAGTTCCCGGATGAACGCCGGATGGTGGAGGCGCAATTCGTCGCGGGGGAGTTGGACCTGCTCTACCTCGCCCCGGAGCGGCTGCGCCTGGAATCGACCGCCGCCCTACTTGATCGCGGCAAGGTGGCGCTGTTCGCCATCGACGAGGCGCACTGCGTCTCGCAGTGGGGTCACGACTTCCGCCCCGACTATCTGGCCCTGTCGATGCTGCACGAGCGCTGGCCGGAAGTGCCGCGCATCGCGCTCACCGCGACGGCGACGGCCAAGACCAGCGACGAGATCGTCGAGCGGCTCGACCTCGGCTCCGCCCGGCGCTTCGTCGCCAGCTTCGACCGGCCGAACATCCAATACCGGATCGAACCCAAGAACCGGCCGGATCAGCAGTTGCTGGAGTTCATCAAGGCCGAACATGCCGGGGACGCGGGCATCGTCTACTGCCTGTCGCGCAATTCGGTGGAGAAGACCGCGGCCTTCCTCACCGAGAACGGCGTCGCCGCGGTTCCGTATCACGCGGGCCTGGATTCACGCACCCGCGCCGCCAACCAGGCGCGGTTCCTGCGCGAAGACGGCCTCATCGTGGTCGCCACCATCGCGTTCGGCATGGGCATCGACAAGCCGGATGTGCGCTTCGTCGCTCATCTCGATCTGCCGAAGTCAGTGGAGGGCTACTACCAGGAGACCGGGCGCGCGGGTCGCGACGGACTGCCGTCGACCGCCTGGATGGTCTACGGGCTCGCCGACGTGGTGCAGCAGCGCAAGATGATCGACTCCTCCGATGGCGACGCCGCGCATCGCAGACAGCTCCAGTTGCATCTGGACGCGATGCTCGCACTGTGTGAAACGGTGTCCTGCAGGCGGACCCAGCTGCTGGCGTACTTCGGGCAGCCGGGACAGGCCTGCGGTAACTGCGATACCTGCCTGACTCCGCCGCAGTCCTGGGACGGTACGGTGCCCGCGCAGAAGGTGCTGTCCACGGTGCTGCGCCTGAAACGTGAACGCGGACAGAGCTTCGGTGCGGGGCATATCGTCGACATTCTGCTCGGCAAATCGAATCCCAAAGTGTTGCAACATGAGCACCATGAGCTGAAGGTCTTCGGGATCGGCACCGATCTGCGCGATGTCGAATGGCGCGGTGTCGTAAGGCAATTGCTCGCACAGGGTCTGCTGACCGTACACGGCGACTACGGGGTGCTCACCCTCACCGAGGCGAGCAATGAGGTGCTGTTCGACGGTAGGGAAGTGTTGCTGCGGCGCGAGCCCGAGCGCGCGCCGAAACCGGCCAGGGCGGTCAAGACGGCGAAGGGCAAGTCACCGGCCGTCGATCTGGCGCCCGCGGATGTGCCGGTCTTCGAGAAGTTGCGCGCGTGGCGGGCCGCGACGGCCAAGGAACAGGGTGTGCCCGCCTACGTCGTCTTCCATGACGCGACGTTGCGGGAGATCGTCGCCCGCAGGCCAACGAATCTGTCCGAACTCGGTACGGTCGGCGGCGTCGGTGAGAACAAGCTGGCGAAATACGGTGAAGGCGTGCTGGCTGTCCTGGCCGGAGAGGCCGGGGCATGAAGGACAATCCGATCGGGCGACGTGGATTTCTGGCGGGCGCGGCCGCCGCTGCGGCGGGTGCGTCGCTGGTCGGTCTAACGCCCGCCGATGCGGTTCCGGTCGCCCCGGGTGTCACCAAATTCGACTTTCCAACCGACCGTAGCGTGCGCCTGCTGATCACCGGTGACGCGGGCACCGGCACTCGCACCCAATGGGCCGTGGCCGATGCCATGCGGGATTACCATCGCCGCCAACCGTTTTCACTCGCCCTCGGGCTCGGTGACAATATCTACGAGAGCGGCCCGAACAGCGCGCTCGACGTCCAGTTCGCCGAGAAATTCGAAAACCCCAATGCGGGGCTGGATTTCCCGTGGCTGATGGTGCTCGGTAATCACGACAACAGTTCGGTCCTCGGCGGCGACGGTGGCTGGCTCTTGCGCGGCAACAATGAGGTCGAGTACCACGCGAATTCGCCGCGCTGGTGGATGCCGAGCCGGTACTACTCGGTTCGGGTGCCCGAGCAGCAGCCGGTGGTCGAGTTCTTCGTCCTCGATGTGAATCCGCTCGCCTCGTACGTGCCGCCGGTTTTCGCACCGTACTGGGAGGTCGACGGTCAGTTCATGAACGAGCAGCGCGCCTGGCTCGATCGCGCCATCGCCGAATCACCCGCCAAGTGGAAGATCGCCTGCACCCACCACCCCTATCTCAACAACGGTCCGCACGGTGACGCTGGTCGCTACGAGGGGCTGTCCATGGCACCCATCAATGGCATCCACGCGAAGCGGTTCTTCGACGACCATATCGTCGGCAACTGCCACTTCATCCTGTCCGGCCACGATCACTCGCTCCAGGTGCTCGAGCCGACCCCCGCATCGAAGGGCACCCGCCAGCTGGTCTCCGGCGCGGCCGCCAAAACCGTGGCCGCCGAACCGAAGCTGGATCCAGGCGGCTCCGGCAATGCCGCGCTCTTCGAGAACTATCACGAGCTCGGCTTCATGATCATGGACCTCACCGCGAGCAGCGCCGACCTGACCGTGGTCACCGTCGATCTCGCCAACGGCGCCGCCACCGAGGCGTTCGCGCGCCGACTTGCCTGAATCGCAACGGAATTGCGCGGCATCGGACCGTTGCGGCGGCTACCGTGCACGCTATGGCATCCGGTGATCACCGCCCCGCCGACGACGGGCCCGACCTCGGCGGCTCCCCGCCGAGCGACCCCGGCGATACACCGCCCTATCGTCGCGGCACCCACGACCCCGCGGTGGATTCGGGCTGGCTGCGCCATCGCCCGCCGCCGCCACCGCGTCCACGCGGTCTGCCGCGTGTGACCACGCTATTGCTGGTCGCGGCCTTCATTGCGGTGCTCGTGCTGTACCTCCTGGTCCGGCCAGGGGGCTAGCGGAAGCGGGCGCGGAATAATCCGGTTGCCGAGTCACTTAAAGTTGACCGTTATGAAGGAAACGGGGCGCAAGGTCATCGCGACCAACCGCCGGGCGCGGCACAACTACACGATCCTGGACACCTACGAGGCCGGGATCGCGCTGGTCGGTACCGAGGTCAAGAGTCTGCGCGAGGGTAAGGCCTCGCTGGTGGACGCCTTCGCGACCGTCGACAACGGCGAGGTGTGGCTACGCGGCCTGCACATTCCCGAGTTCAGCCACGGCACCTGGACCAACCACTCACCGCGACGGGTGCGCAAGCTGCTGCTGCACAAGCGCGAAATCGAGCGGCTGGTCGGCAAATCGCGTGAGGGCAACCAGACGCTGGTGCCGCTATCGATGTACTTCTCCGACGGCAAGGTCAAGGTCGAGCTGGCGTTGGCCAAGGGTAAGCAGGACTACGACAAGCGGCAGGATATGGCCAAGCGCACCGCCGAGCGCGAGGTCACCCGCGAGCTGGGACGGCGCATCAAAGGCATGCGTTGACCGTGCTACTGGCGCTGGTGGCCGCGGTGGGCTACGGCGTGAGTGATTTCTTCGGTGGTGTGGCGTCGCGGCGGGTGACCGCCCTGCGCGTCGTGATCGTCTCCTATCCGATGTCGACGCTGTTCGTCCTCGTGCTGCTACCGCTGATCGGTGGCACCCCCGACACCGCATCGATGCTGTGGGGACTGGCGGCCGGTGTGGCGAGCGGCCTCGCGGTCTGGTGGTTCTATGCCGCGCTGGCCAGCGGCCCGATGGCGGTGGTGTCGCCGCTGACGGCGCTGTTGGTCGCGGGAATTCCGGTATTGGTCGGCCTGGTGATCGGCGAGCGCCCCGGCCCGCTCGCCATTGCGGGGATCGTGTTCGCACTCGGCGCGGTATACCTGGTCAGCCGAGAATCGCCCGATGACGTCACCGAAGAGATCACCGGCGGGCGTGAGCTGCGGTTCACCAGAAAAGTCGCGTTGCTCACCATCGGCTCGGGCGCGGCCTTCGGACTCGCCTTCGTCTTCCTACACGAAACCCACGCGAGCGCCGGGGTCTGGCCGCTGCTGGCCCAACGCGGCGCGGCAAGTCCGATGGTCTGGCTGATCGCGTTATCGGCAGGGGAGTTCCAGCCGCTGCGCGGTGAACCACTGCGGTTGGCGGCCTATATCGCGGTGCTGGACACCATCGCGAATGCCGCGCTGCTGTATGCCTTCCATGGCTCGATGCTGTCGCTGGTCAGCGTGATCGGTTCGCTGTATCCGGCTGCGACCGTCCTGCTCGCGATGGTCCTGCTCGGTGAGCGGGTCGGCCGACAGCAGCAGGTCGGGATGATGCTGGCACTCGGCTCGGTCGGGTTGATCGCGGCGGCCTGATCGCTTCGCCGGGGTCCTGAGCGCGGCATGCAGGAGCGACTGATGGGGCTGGATGGGCGGCAGTGACATCGCGGCGTGCTGCGCCCGACTCTGCTTCTGGGCAGGTCAGAGGCCTGAAATCGGTTATGGGAATAATGGAATGAACCCGCCATGGCCGAGTGTTAACATAACTAGCCCGACAAGGTGTCGGGACGTACGGGGCTGAACGGTTTCGACTGCGTACGTTGATTCAGGGGAAGCGTGTCGGTGCAGGCAAGAGACCACCGTAAGCGTCGTTGCAACCAATTAAGCGCCGATTCCAATCAGCGCGAGTACGCCCTCGCTGCCTAAGTAGCAGGCGTCTCTGTCAGTCCGGGTTCGTCCCTCGACCCGGGTACTGGCATCAGCTAGAGGGAATTACCGTCCGACTCGGTCGCGGAGCCGGACGGGACATCCAACAGTGACTGGGATCGTCATCCGAGCTTGTTCGCGAGACCCGGAGATCCAAGTAGAGACCTAGCGAACTGCACACGGAGAAGCCCTGAAGACACGGCGGAGGACCCGGGTTCGATTCCCGGCAGCTCCACAAAACGGGAAGCTGCAGGTCATAGACCTGCAGCTTCTTTTATACATCTGTCGCGATCTCGCTGAGTTGGTCCTTTCCATGCGTCTTAAGGTTTGATCCGCGTGATGTGTGCGCTTGTGTATTGGCGCGAAAGCCATTGGCGCAGGCGACTATCGGTCACTACTCTGCACTCGCGACGGTCAACGATTCTCGAACTTGACAGCCATTCAGCAGCCGAGGTTTCACCCTGATCCGTCCACGGCATACCGCGAAGCGGTTCTTGCTGTCGAGGCAGCCGCGATTCCGGTGGCCGTGCCCCATGAGACGGGTGCGAAGTTGGGGCATGTACTTGGTCAACTCGATCGGCAGGGGAATCTGTATCGGATCGGCATCAACGGCAGGTCTGGTGTGTCAGCACCGGCATCTGCAGTAGTCGCGATGATTCGGCTGTTGTGGGAAGGGCACACAGATCGGCACGAAGGCGTCACAGCCGCGATTCCGATCACGCCGGAGGCTACCCAGATGGCATCCATGCTCGCTGTGACTCTCGTCCAGTGGTTTACGACGGGAGTCATCCAGAGTAAGTAAGACCCCGAGAGCCCGTTTCAGGCTGCGTCCGTGTGGTGACTTGTGAAGCTCACTTGGGTGTCGTCGGCGTCGAGAGCGATGTTGAGGGTGGCGTCGAGGGCGTCGGCGAGTTTGGCGAGCAGGGGGAGGGTTGGCACAGTGTCGGAGCCCTCGATGCGTGAAATTTTGGCTTGGGTGAGACCCGCACGGTCGGCGAGATCGGCTTGAGTCAGTCCGAGTTCGGTCCGGCGGTCGTAAACCGCTTTGGCCAGCGCCATGGAGAGTCGGATTTCGCGGCGGGCCTCGGTGACATCGTTGGGTTCGGTGTAGCCCTCGGCGAGTTTGCGTTCCCGGAGGGTTTTCCATCGTGCGTGGCTCATCGGTCCAGTTCTCCTCTCTCTACTGTGCGAACGAATTCTTGGTGGGCGGGTTCGTGTTCGGCCTGGCAGACTTGCTGGGCGAGTTTCGCGCGTTTTACTTCGGCATCTTCTCGCATCCGGGTCTTGCGGAACACGGTCAGCAGGATCGCTCGCCGTCCGGGTGCAAGCCAGTAAGTGATGCGGATGGCGGCACCATCCACAGTTGGGCGGAGTTCGCGGACACCGTCGCCGAGATACCGGGCGTAGGGCTCACCGAGCGACTCTGCCTGTTCGGCGAGTAGACCGACATATTCGTCGATCTTGAGGAAGTGCCTGGCTGGCAGAGCTTCCAGCCAGTCCCGCAAATCGGGCTCAATCTCGATGGTGAACAGCTCACCCATGACGACGACGATATATGTCGTCAACGACATGTAGCAAGTCGCTGCCTATCGAGGGGAGGGGAGTTAACGCCTTTGGCCGCCCCCGGTCTGATCTCCACCCCCTGATCTTCGCCACAATCCGCTTAGCGATGTGGTGCTCCGCCATCAACTGTGTCATCGGCGCGCCAGCGGTGTATTTGGCGACTATCGCGGCGACCTCATCTGCCCCCAGATGCTTCTTCGACCCACCGGATGACCTTGGCCGAGTTGGTCGTGACTTGCGCGGTCCAATTCGATCGATCCGTTTCCGCAGATCAGCGAAGTTCTGCAGGACGTCGGTCCCGTTCGAGTAAGTTCCCGCCATGTCCACCATGGACGGCGGATACACGTAACGAGCATCCGCCGTCCTTTTGGTTCCGAGTGTTTGTTTGGAGTGAGGCTCCACTCGGCCGAGCTCGTCCCGCCCCCTTAGGCTTGCTCCCTCGGGTCGAGGCCGGTGCATGGGGTAGCGCGGAAGGTAAAGGTGTCGGTGCTCCCTCGTATGGTCGATGCGTCGGGCAGTAGGCCCGGGGAGTGGTGCACCGAGGAGGGGTGACGTGGCCGGTACTCTCGTCTACAGGCTTCGGGTCGAACATATCTATCAGCGGCGCTTCGACTCAGCCGATCTCGCTGTGGCGCTGCAGTTCAGCCATTGGTACATCATCACTCGGCGACCCGCCACGAAGATCGTCAAGGGATCGGTTCGGATCGATGATCAAATTCTCACGGCCGACTTCAGTACTCGCACCATGGATGGTGTGGCGCGGGTCGGTACCAGCGGGTCGGACTTCCAACGACTGGGTGGGCTTCGAGATTTTCGCCTCTATGCTGAAGGAGCGTACTTCTCGATGTATGTCGGAGACCGACTCATTCATGGTGATGCGTGGGCGTTGGCATCACTACTGTCCGGAGCGGAGTCCGACCTCGCTGGCCAAGAGGTCATGTATATCGGCCAGGCATTCGGTGAGGACGGGAGCACCAACGCCTGGCAGCGCACTCAGAATCACAAGAAGCTGCAACGAATCTATGAGGACCACGTAGACAGCGATTACGAAATATTCGTGGCACCACTCACTTTCGAGGAAGGCATGTGGACAGGTGATGACCATATCGACGATGCGGAGGAGGGGCCCAGCCTCGAGGCATACCTCGAGACGTTCTGTACGTCCGAGGGCAATCCGATCACCAGTACGGTAGTCAACCTCATCGAACACAGCCTCATCTCGTACTTCGTGCCGCCTTATAACGAGAAGTTGACGGAGTGGCGTGCGGGTGACCCAACCCTTGCCATGCGCGCCATGCGGTCCGCTGGGTTTCGTCTGCTGCAGGTCGTTCTGGATGGTTGGGGAGGGTTGGCCAGGTTCTATTCCGCGCAGTCTCCGGACCGTCTACGCAGTCATGTGATCTCGCAGGACATTCCGCCCGAGCCTCGCCTCCCGGTACTGCGTGGCATATCCGCGCCGAAGTTGAGCGACTGGCGGCTCGATGCGAATCGAGTACGCGAGGGGCAGGCGATGTTCACGGCAATGACGGAGAATTCCGACGCCGTTCTGAGCGTATTCGGTGACAAGGCGCCGCCAGTCCGCCGGCCTCCCGCCGTACATCTCACCACTAAACACGCCGAGGACAGTGATTGCTGGCAATGCAGCAATGCTGACCTGCATCGATTGATTCGGGAGTGGATCGGTTCGACACGAGAGGCGGAACGCCAGGCGGACGAGGCCTGGGTTTACGACGGCGTACAAACCTACGACCCAGCCACCGGAGCAATCATTGTCGGCGAGACCCTCGATGGGGATCCTGTGCCGTTGAAATGGCGATTGAATGATCCCGCTACAGGAGCGGTCTATTCCTCACTGGTGATCGGCGACCAAGCGATGGGGAAGTCCAGCTTTCTGCGCTTGGTCATGGCCCAGGCACTACAGTCTGGGTGCTTCTTTGTGTTTCCGTCCGATGCTTCCGGTCGAAACGGATTCGACGTGACGTGGCAGCCTTTGTATGACGAAGGGTATGTGGCCATCGGGCTCGAAGCCACAATGAATAGTCTGGAGATAGCCGGACGATTAATTGAATCTCGAAGAGCCAAAGGTAGCTATACGCCCTGCCAGGACGAGCCGGCAATCTTCGTTGCAGTCGACGATGCTGACACCCTTCTGCAGGACCAGCATGGCGCAGTAGCCGTCACGAACATCTTGGCCACCGGTGCCGATGTAGGTGTGGGATTGTTACTGGCCGTCTCGGATATCACGGGATTGGAATCGAACACACAGCTCCTGCAGAGTCTGGTCCGGCAGACGGAACTGTGCGCGATGATGCCGAATGGCAGGTGGGTTATGGCCGACCTCAGAGCCCGATACATGCGGCACCGGCAGACTACCGATGTGAATTCGGTCGTCGTGTTTCGTGGCCCAACTGGCTCGGCCGTCGGGATCGTCTCGTCGGTGACGAATCCGGCAGCCACACTTGATGAGGCCAAGGACTGGGCAATACAGAAGCTGGCCGCACGCAGTATCGTCACCAGCGACTGGCAGCCGCCTAGCAGTCTGTCCGCGACATGGCACGCCTATGTTCCAGGTTCGATGAGCCGTTGGGAACTGCGTCTGCACGCCGACTCATGGGCGCTCATCAGAATTCTCTCGAGTGCCCCGCTCATGGACGGACCAGAGATACTGCAATGGGCATCCGAAGTTATCTCCTTCCGGCTCGACGACGAGCCCTTACACTGGCAGATCGGACCGTCGGCTGTTGACGGCGACGTTCGGGCGTACTACGCCGAAATCGTCGATGGCGGAACTGACCAGGGGCTGGGCGCTGGGTAAGGTAGCGGGTCTAATACCAGTTGCTTAACCTGCGTACTTTGCCGCGCGAATCTGTCGACCGATGTCAGGAAGTCGAAGGTGGCTAAGTGGCAACACCTTTGCCGGTTCGAACGCCAAGCGCCACAAAGTCACTGGTGATGGGCACCTCGTGCTTCGCCGCAGTGAACACAGTGCTGTTCGGCCATTGATTGGTCGATCGCGGGCGACTGGGTCGATGACGGCGACGGCGCTCGCCTCCCTGGAGCGCCGACCTGGTTTCCAACGACGTAATGCGGACCGACCGGTGGGGGCGTTTGGGGTGCGGCATTCCTGCCCGAGGCGGTGTGGTGTGGGGTTATGGTGGTGCGCGCTGCATAGCCACGTTCCAGCAAACCTTGGGCGGAGAGTTATGGGACATCGGATGGGTATTGCTGCGTGTGTTGCGGCTGCGGGGCTGTTGATTGTGATGGGCTGTGGGACTTCGACGGATTCCGGTGGGAGCTCTGGGAGTACGCATTCGACTGTCTCGGGAGGGGTGCATGCTGAGCCCGCGTATGTCGCCGGTCTCAGATCGGCGATAGCGACGGTGATGAAGGACAACGTTATTCCGGGGGCGGTGGTGGTTGTCAGGTCGGGGAAGCAAGGGGATTGGGGCGAGGCGTTCGGTAGTCGGAGTGTCGAAGCGCGTGAGCCGATGTCGGTCGGTGACTACTTCCGGGTGGGCAGTAATACCAAGACCATGACGTCGACGGTGATTCTGCGGTTGGTGCAGGAGGGCAAGCTCGCGCTCGATGATCCCATTGACAAATACTGGCCGGGGGTGCCGAACGGTGATCGGATCACTATTGCGCAGCTCTCCGAAATGCGAAGTGGTCTATACAGTTACACGTTCGATCCGCAGTTCAATGCCACCCTCGACAGCGATTCGCAGAAGGTTTGGAGGCCGGAAGAGTTGCTGGCGATCGCGTTCGCGCATCCGGTCAACTTCCAGCCCGGGGAGAAGTTCGAGTACAGCAATACCAATACGATCTTGCTCGGGCTGGTCATCGAGAAGGTCACGAAAATGACTGCTGCCGAGAGTTTTCGGCAGCATATCTTCGAACCGCTCGGGCTGAAGCACATGTTGCTGCCCGCGGTAGCGGACTCCTCGATTCCGGATCCGCACCCGCAGGGCTATTCCTTCGGCACCAATGTCTCCACCATCGAAACATTCGCACTTCCCGCCGCGGAACAAGCCGCGGCGGTCGCAGGCACCCTGAAACCGAACAATGAGACGAACGCGAGCCCGTCATGGGCGTGGACCGCTGGCGGCGCGATCTCGACGGCCGAAGATTTGGCCACCTATGTGAAGGCGCTCGTCGGCGGCGGACTGCTGGACGCGAAGATGCAGAAGACTCGGCTGGACAGTATTCAGCCGATCGATCCCGCCGACCCGGAGAATGCCGGATACGGCCTGGGCATTGCGCGATTCGGTCCGCACCTCATCGGTCACGACGGTCAGATTCCGGGATTCATGACGTTCATGGGCCACGACTCGGTGTCGGATCTCACGATCGCGATCTGCACCAACCTCGCGACGGTACCGTCGGGTGAGGGGTCGGCGCTGGTACTGCTGAAAGCGATGCTGCCGGTCTTCTACGGTGCCGATGCCGTGCCAGGGCGAGATCCGGCCACGGCGACTACGAGTACGACGGCGCCGCCGAGCAGTTCCGCGGAAACGACAACTTCCGGTCGGTGACGACTACCTCGACACAAGTCGTGGATCAGGCCAGGATGGCTTCGGGCGGATCGGCGACAAGTGCCTGGGTGGCCAATTGTTTGGCGTACAGGCGATGGATTTCGAGCATCGTGTAGTGGGGGTGGCTGGTGTTGGGGGAGGGGACCACGGAGATCAAGTGGGCGGCGAGTAGTTCGTCGAGGGCGGATAGGTCGGTACCGGTGGGGAGGGCTACCGAGTTGAAGAGTTCGCGGGGGGTTAGGACGGTGCCCAGGTGGTGGTAGACGGCGGCGGTGGTGGGGGTTAAGCGGTCTACCGTTGCCGCGAGGCTGCGGCGGATGTCGTAAGGGCCGTAGGTGAATTCGTTGAGGCGTTGTTCTTCGTCGGACATTCGGCCGAGTTGTTCGACGATGGTCCAGTGGGGGCGGGCGGTCAGGCGGGCGGCGACGGCTCGCAGCGCCAGGGGGATGCCGGAGCAGCAGCGGGTCAGGGCGCTGACGGCCCATTCCTCGGCCCGGACACGGTCTGGGCCGAGGACGGCTTCCAGAACCTCGATGCTTTCGCTCATGGATAGTTCGTTCAGTACTACGCGATGAATGTTGGGTGGGCTCAGCGAGATTCGGCTGGTGACGAGGGTCGCGCTCTGCGGGCCGACCGGGAGTAAGGGGGTGAGTTGCGTGTCGGTGGCGGCGTCGTCGAGGACCACCAGCATGCGCCGTTCGGATAGGGCGGCCAGGTAGCGAGCGCGACGGGCAGCGAGATCGGTTGGGATGTACGTGATTTCGAGCTGATGGAGTAGCTGTTCGAGCACGTCCGACGAGGCGGCGGGGGTGGTGGTACCGCCCAGATCCACGTGCAGCACGCCGTCGGGGAAGCGGTCACGCAGTAGGTTCGTCAGGTGATCCGCCAAGGCGGACTTGCCGATTCCCGGGCTGCCGGTGATCAGAACCGCGGAAGCGCTCCGCTCTGCGAGTGTTCGTTGGATGCACGCGATTTCGGTGGTACGGCCGCGAAAAGCGTTCGCAGGAAGAGTTGGTGCGGCATGACGGGTCGAAATCGGCATCACCACAGCGGTATTGGGCTCCTGCCTACCCAGCAGCAGTTCGTGCAGTTCGCGCAGCCGTGGGCCGGGATCGACGCCGAGTTCGGCGGCGAAGCGGCGTCGCATGCGGTCGTAGTGCGAAAGTGCCTCTGCGCCGCGGTTATCCAGATAGTAGGCGGTCAGTAGGCGCTGGTGTAGATCATCGGCGAGCGGACTCTCCAACAGCGCCTTGCGTAGTTCGGCGGCCACCACTTTCAGCTGGCCGAGGCGCAGACTGGCATCCGCCCATTCGACGAGCGCCTCGTGGCGGAGCTGGCGCAGGCTTTCCCGGAAGCGCAGGGCCCAATCACTGTCCAGCCCGGCCAGCGGTTCCCCGCGCCAGCTGGCGAGGGCCGATGCCAGCAGGTCGGCGCGATCGGGATGGTTGGCATCCATTGCCCGACATCGGTTCAGCAGTCGGCGGAATTCGAAAAGATCTATCCGGTTGGGATCGACGTCGAGGCGATAGCCACCGACGGTGCGGCCGATCGCCGCCGTTTCCTCGGAATGTGCGGTTGCCGTGCGCAATATCCGGCGCAGCCGCGTCATATAGGTGTACACCGAATGCCGGACGGTGTCCGGTGGATCATCCCACACCCGGTCCACCAGGGCTTCGGTCGAGATCGGGCGTTCCGGCTCCGCGAGCATTGCCGCGATAATGCCGCGCTGTTTGGACGGACCCAGATCGATGGTCTTGCCATCTACCACGAGCTCCACGGACCCCAATAGTCTGAATTCGATCATTTCCTCCACCGAGACCGAGAAATCAGATCCGTGAACACTGCCGTTCATTTCGAGTGCGCAGCGTAACACGCATCACCTCGGTCCGCAGTGGGCCGAATGGCAACGGGCCGCCCCCGCCACGGCCCGTTACCCGTATTCAGAGTTCGGCACCCACCGCCACCGACTCGGCCTGGCCTCTTTCTTGTGCCGCGAGCCGATGCCCCAGATCGATCAGATTGCCGACAGTTGCCAACTCGAGCACCTGATCACTGCGCAGCGGGCGGGTCAGCGAATCACTGTCGAACTGCGGCAACACTCGCTCGAGATGGGCCAACCCCATCTCGCTGACCACCTCGCCACCGAACTCATCGTCGGGAATATCTCCCCGCAACAGCGCGGCTACATCGTCGCCGGAGATCTCGACTCCGGAATCCCGGTGCATGCGGAACCACATATCCAGCAGGTCGATCGATTCGGCGCCGAGATCGCCGATCAGCGTCGACTCTGGATGAATTCGGATCTTTTCCAGGCCGATCGCGTCCGCGACGGACGTGATGACCACGGCCGTAAGATCTTCGGCTCTCATGGGTCGACTCTGGCTCCTGCACCTAGGCGCGGACCTCGAGCAGACCTCGAGCCGATCCAAACAGCCTGTTCGCCGAGCCGGTCGCTCGCATGGCAACTCCAGGGCAACATTTCGATCGGTGCGGTAGGCCTCGGATCAGATTGATTGTTAATCAACATAATTCGTGGGATCCAACCGCTACCATTGGGCTATGACCGCGATGCGGCGGGGCAATGGGACGGGACCGATTCTTCGGGCCGCCTGCGTGAGCGCTGGAATCAATGCCGCGGGTGCGCAACTGGGTCGAGTCAGCGAAGAGGTCGACTACCGGTTGCCCGACGGCGTGGTGGTGCGGATCGGCACGCCGGGACAAGAGGGCGCGGCCAGACGTGCGGTCGATGTCGCCCGGTGGTTGACATCCGCCGGAGTCCCGGTGATGCGGGCCGTTGCCAATATTCGGCAGCCGGTGGTGGTGGACAGACGCGCGGTGACCTTCTGGCATGCGCTGCCGCAACACCGCGCGGGCACACCCACGGAGGTGGCCGCGGCGCTGACGCGGCTGCACGGACTTTCGCCGCCGACCGATCTGGAGTTCGGGCAGGTGGCGCCCTTTGTCGGGCTCGATGAACGCATTGCGGCGGCACACACCATGAGTGCCGACGATAGGTCCTGGTTGCGTGGGCATTTGGCGGAACTGCGCGGGCGGTGGGCGGCATTGCCGACCGGGCGGCCCTGGTGTGTTGTCCATGGCGCCGCATGGAGCGGCAATGTCGTTGTCGCCGAGGATGGCAGCGTTATCTTGCTCGATCCGGGGCAGTTGTCGATCGGTCCGCCGGAATGGGATCTGGTGCACGCGGCGATCGAGTGTGCGTCGTTCGGCTGGATCACCGACGAGCAGTACGCGCAGTATTGCCGTGGCTACGGCAGCGATGTGATGCGCTGGGACGGCTACTACCTATTGCGCGATATTCGGGAGTTCCGGATGGCGACGATGGCGGCGCAGGCGGCCGCCGCGAATTCCGCCTACCGGGAGCAGGCGGAACTGCGGTTGGCCTGTGTCCGTGGCGATGTCGGTCCACGGCCGTGGAGCGGCTGGACGGCGCTGGTATAACCGGCGGCGACATCATGGCCGAGGTTGTCGCATTGCCCACCGTGCTCCGGCTCGGTGAAGCCCTGGCAATCGCGAAATCATCGGGTGATCGGTGGATTTCGGGACAACGCCGGTTCGAATGGCTACTGTCCAAAGGCATTCCAAAGTGGAACATGGGAGAATGCGTTGAGATTCAACAGAGCGATAGCGTTGACCGCGGCGGTACTGCTGGCCACAAGCCTCGGACTGGCCGCATGCTCATCGAGTGACAGTGCCGATGCCGGTATCGTCACCACCAATGGCGGTGAGCCGCAGAACCCGCTGGTGCCGACCAATACCAATGAGAATATGGGCGGCCGGGTCGTGGACCGGCTGTTCGCGGGGCTGAAGTACTACGACGCGAACGGTATCGCGCACGACGAGATGGCCGAGTCGATCAAGACCTCCGACCGCAAGACCTACACGATCACCATCAAACCGGATTGGAAATTCTCCGACGGTACCTCGGTGACGGCGAAGTCGTTCGTCGATGCCTGGAACTACGGCGCCCTCGGCACCAATGCGCAGTTGCAGAGCTATGTGTTCGCACCCGTCATCGGCTTCGACGAGGTGTCGGCGGAAAAGCCGACGGCGCAGACCATGTCGGGTCTGAAGGTGGTCGACGACCGGACCTTTACGGTGGCGTTGAAGCAGCCGTCCATCGATTTCGAGACCGAGTTGGGCTTCACGCCGTTCTATCCGCTGCCCGAGGCCGCGTTCAAGGATATGAAGGCGTTCGGTGAGAACCCGATCGGCAATGGTCCGTACCAGTTCGCGCGCCCGGGCGCGTGGGAGCACAACGTCAAGATCGATCTGGTGCCCAATCCGTACTACAAGGGCGGACGCCCGCCGAAGAACAAGGGCCTGCGCTTCGTGATGTACCAGTCTTATGACACGGCGTACTCGGATCTGCAGGCGGGCAATCTCGATACCCTCGATATCGTGCCCGATAGCGCCATGTCGACCTATAAGAAGGATCTGGGCGACCGCGCGATCACCAAGCCGATCGCCTATAAACAGGCCGTCGGCATCCAGACCAATGTTGCGCACTTCGGCGGCGAGGAGGGACTGCTCCGGCGCCGGGCGCTGTCGATGGCGATCAATCGGGAACAGATCTGCGAGAACATCTTCCACGGCATCCGTAAGCCCGCCCGCGATTTCACCGCACGCACCCTGCCCGGATTCGATGAAAACCTGCCCGGCGTCGAGGTTTTGAACTACAACCCGGAACAGGCCAAGAAGCTGTGGGCACAGGCCGATGCCATTTCGCCGTGGTCGGGTCGCTACGAGATCGCCTACAACTCCGACGGCGGCCACCAGGGCTGGGTCGAGGCCGTGGCCAATAGCGTGAAGAATGTACTCGGCATCGATGCGGTCGGTGTGCCCTATCCGACCTTCAAGAACATTCGCGATCTGATCAACGCCAAGACGATCGGTAAGGCGTTCCGGTACGGCTGGCAAGGTGATTACCCGACCATGCTGCAATTCCTGACCTCGCAGTACTACAGCTTCTCCGAGACCAATAACGTCAACTACAACAACCCCGAATTCGACCATCTGCTCGACGCCGCGCTCGCCGCGCCGACGCTGGCGGAGTCGTACAAAATCGTGGGGCAGGCACAGGCGTTGCTGCTGAAAGATATGGCCGATATTCCGCTGTTCGACTACGTGGCCGCGGCCGGTCGATCCGAGAAGGTGAAGAAGGCCGATCTCGCGTGGAACGGCCTGTTCGACTTCGAGGGCATCGAGAAGTAGTTCCGAACCGACCTGCGGCGGGTGCGCGGCGAAAGTGCGCCCGCCGCATCGGTTTTCAGCCTTGTTCATGGAATCTGCATCGGCGACACCGGCGACTCCCGGCGCTACCCGCGGGGTTCGAGGAACACCGGTAAGGCGAGTGGCCCGCAGGTGATGAATTGCGGACTGTAGGGAATAGCGGCGGGGTCGCAGGCCAAGCGCAAGCGCGGGAACCGGTTGAATAAGGCCGACAATGCCGTACGGGCCTCCAGTCTGGCCAGCGGTGCACCGAGACAGAAGTGCGGTCCCCGGCCGAACGCCAGCTGGTCTCGGTGATCGTGGTCTATGTCGAAGTTGTCCGCGCTCGGGTAATGACCCAGATCCCGGCCGACGCCGCCGTACCATCCCACAATGGCCCCCGCGGGAATATCGACGCCGTCGATCGTGACATCCCGCAGCGCGTACCGGTTGAACATGTTGCCCACCGGGGAGCGGAAACGCAGCATTTCTTCGACGACATCCTCCCACCGGTCCTCGGCCCGGGCCTTGGCCAGCTGCTCGGGGTGGGTACACAGTGTGACTATCGCATTGCCGAGCAGATGCACCGAGGTCTCATGTCCGGCCATGATGACCAGCCACAACATGTCGACCACTTCCTTGGCGGTCAAACCGTTGTCGGCATTGGCTTGCAGCAGGGCAGAGGTCAGATCGTCGCCGGGACGTCGGCGCTTACTGTTCAGCAACTCGGTGAGGTAGCCGATCATGGCACCCATCGCGGCGTGAATCTCCTCGCCGGTGCGCAGATGCGACATGATCGTGGCCGCCCAGCTCCGGAATTGCCGTTGATCGACTGTCGGTACCCCGAACAGCTCGCAGATGACCCGCACGGGAAACGGCATGGTGACGTTGGCGAGGAGGTCGACCTCGGCAGTGGGATCGGGAATGTCATCGATGAGTTCGGTGATGATTTGCCGGATCCGAGGTTCGAGGGTGGCGACCCTGGCCGGAGTGAACGCCTGGCCGATCGTCTTTCGCAGCCTCCGATGATCGGCGCCGTCGAGGTTGAGCATGTGATCGATGTCGGTAAAGGCCCGCATCGGCCAGTCCGCCGGAATCGTACCGTCGTGCAGCGCCGGGCAGTTTCGCGCATTCTTGCTGAACAATATGCCGTCACCGGCGAGAATTTCACTGACCGCCTGGTAGCTCACCGCGACCCAGGCCGCGACATTGCCGGCCAATTCGATCGGAACGACCGGACCGCGCCGACGGATTCGATCGAACGTCTGGAACACTGGCTCGCCGGCGGTCGGCAGCTGAATGACGGACTCGTTCATAGTGTCTCCCACAGTGTGATCGGTCATGCGAAACCCGGCCGTGTGTGCCCGGCCAGTGTCGCGTGCGGCCGCTCATCGGACCGTGGGAACCGTGATCCGTTGCCTCGCAACGAAACTTTGACGCCACCTCGCCGAAGTTCGGGCAGCTTTCCGAATCCCTCGCGCCGGCCGGTCACTCGACGTGCGCCGTCCCGACCGCATCGGCCTGCGCTCACCCGCGGCCGGTGCCGAACGAAGCTGCAAGCGGAACTGATATTTCGTTCGGCCGACGTCGGGCACAGGTCGCTTCGACGGTGTCGGCGCCGCCGATGCGTTCCCGATCGCCGACGAATTCGTCGACCGCCACATCTGCCGCCCGCTGTGGCACCGCCACTCGCCAGGCTGTGCACACCGGGGTAGGCACGGGGCATGCCGCCATGGCCATACGTCGTGCCGCACGTGTGTGTGACCGGAACCAGACGCGCTCAGCGATGTCGGATATCCGCTGTACCAGCTTCGTCGGCGGAGGTCGTCCTGTGTTCGCCCTGCCCGATTTGCCTCATCAACGCGTCCATATCGGAGAGGTCCCAGACCTCGGCGAACTTGCCGTCTTCGAGGCGATAAAGAGTGAACTCGGAAATAGTCACCCGACGACCGGTTGCCTCAATTCCATGGAAAGTCCCCCGGTGGGTGCCGGTTACGGTGAAGTGCGCCGCTATATAGTCGCCGTCTACCAGGAGGTTCCGCATCTCCCAATGCCAGTCCGGAAATGCGGCGAAGAGATCCGAGAATTGCGCCGCAACGGCGGCTGGATCCATAGGGACATCATTGACCTTGATAGGCGATGTATAAAATGACGCCATTCGATCGGAATCGTGCTCGTTACAGCGTTCGAGATAAGACAGGTACAGGGATCGGTGTTCGTCGCGCTGTGTCACCATGCGTTATCACCGCCTCACGTGGCCGACTCGCTTACCTTCGCAGACATCTTAGTACTTCAGCAGCCATTTAATATCCTGACCGACATTTCGGTATCAGCAATAGCGGGCGATATCCCAGCTGGTTCGGACCATTTCCGCCCCGCAATCGATACAGCGGTCACAAGGTCGTACGGCGGGTACCGCCAACCTTGGGGGCGCGGGGTCAACTGCGGTAACAGTTAGCCGGACGCGGGGGCTGAGGTGCTCACGACCGCCAGGTTTGCTACGAGCACGGTGCCACCATCACCGGTGGGGACACTTTGATCGCCGGACTTCCTATGGCCGACTACGGTCCACGCCGGAACATGCGAAAAAGGAGTGACGGCGTGCAGGTGCTTTTGTCGGCGAGCGGGACACGCGGCGATATCGAGCCGGCCTTGGGGCTCGCGCTGGGGCTGCAGGAGCTCGGAGCCCAGGTGCGGGTGTGCGCGCCACCGAACTTCGAGAGGCGCTTCACTGAGCTGGGCGTGCCGCTGGTGCCGTTGGGGCCCCCGATACCGGGTTCGGATGGTGCAAAAGCCTCGATGGCGGATATGTTGGACTACGTAGACAAGTGGCCCGCAGCTCAGTTCGACACGATCCCCGCAGCAGCCGCAAGATGCGATGCGGTAATAGCAACCGGCATTACGGAACTCGCCGCCCGGTCGGCCGCTGAGAAACTGGGAATCCACTACCAGTACGCGAGCTACCAGCCGACCAGCCTGCCCTCGCCGCATCATCCGCCGATGCCGCGGATGCCAGGCGAGCGGCCCGCGCCGGAGGCGATTGGCAACCAACTGCTGTGGGAGATCGACGCCCAGGGGTGGAACGCGCAGTTCGGCGAGGCGCTGGATATCGGCCGGGCGGCCCTCGGGCTGCCACCAGTGGGCAATGTGCGCGACCATGTCGTCACCGACCGCCCGTGGTTGGCAGCGGACCCGGTTCTGGGGCCATGGCCAGAATCACCCGGTCTGGATGTCGTACAGACCGGTGCCTGGATCGTTCCCGACGAACGCCCTCTCCCCGCCGAGTTGGAGGCGTTCTTGGATGCGGGTTCACCCCCGGTGTATATCGGCTTCGGCAGCATGCGGGTACACAACGGCATCGCCCGGGTCGCGATCGAAGCGGTCCGCGCGCACAACCGCCGTGTGCTCCTCTCTCGTGGCTGGGCCGAGTTGGCCTTGATCGACGACCTCGCCGACTGCATGGCCGTTGGCGAGGTCAACCATCAGGCGCTTTTCACCCAGGTCGCGGCCGTCATCCACCACGGCGGTGCGGGCACGACAACGACCGCCGCCCGAGCCGGCGTGCCTCAAGTGGTAGTACCCCAGATGACGGACCAGGCATACTGGGCGCGCCGAGTGGCCGATCTCGGCATCGGCACGGCGTGTGCGGACGCCGATCCCGATCAAGCGTCATTGTCCGCCGCTCTCGACATGGCATTGACGTCCACCGCCCGAGCGCGTGCGAGCGAGGTGGCCGGCATGATCCGCGCTGATGGGGCAACGGTGGCAGCGAAGTTGCTGATCGACGCGATCAGATAGGCACACTGGGGCGCCAAGGGGCGCGCCCGTGAGTCTGTTGGACTTACGGGCACGACCACCTAGTTGTTGGGCGTGCGACTGGTGAAATCGAAGGAGCCGCCGTCGATGCCCCAGGAGATGATCCGTTCGGGGTGGATCCGAATGATCGAGCGCTCCTGGGGAGGGAACGGCGGCTCCTGGTCGTCGAGCGCCTCGGCCGTGCCGCGCACCTCGATGCCGCGAATCACATACGGCTCCAACGAGACCTGCTGGTCGACGACGAACGACACCCGACTGCCCGCCTCGACATTGCGGTACTTACGGCTGCTGTGCATGCGCATACCGCCGATGTCGATGGTGCCGTCGGCATTCACCCGATAGCTGGTCGGGTTGTTCTGTACAACGCCGTCGGGCGATACCGTCGCCAGCCGACCGATCCCGGCCTCCGCGAGGAACTGCTGCTCATTCGTAGTGAAAGTCACCGATGAAGCGTAGCGGGATGCCTCGGCAGCGACCCCGCAATCCTCCCCGGCTGTGTGCCCGTCCTATGAAACCTGCACGGTCGATGCCGCTCCGGGCCAGATACTGATCGCCTACCACGCCGAGCCGGGGGCGGTGTCTGAACGCGCACTTGCCCTGCTCGCCGTGATCGCCGCGGGTGCGGTCCCGAATCCGCTTCCGTACCGGTCGATTTCGAGAGATAGGCCTCAGTTGCCGTACTGCTTCGTCTCGGGCCGCTCGACCAGCACGACATGCGCCGGTGTGTCCGCCACCGGACGATGCCGAATTCCCTTGGGCACCACGTAGATATCACCGGCGCCGAGGCTCACCGGTTGCTGTCCTTCGAGTTCGATGCGGAAGGTGCCGTCCCAGCAGAGGAACAGTTCGTCCTCGTCGTGGTGGTGCCATGGGAACGCACCCTCGAGGCGGGCGGCCTTGACAACGGTGTCGTTGACCCGTGCCAGCAGGGATTGTTGAAAGGGGCCGGGCAGTGCCGCGATGGCGCGATCGATGGAGACCGCCTGCGTGGTGATCGTTTCTTCGGTCATGGGAACGATCCTCGGCGGGGCCGGTGCGCGCGGACAGGGCCAATCCGGCAGAATTGGTTTGGAGATGGAGCCAATTGCTGTGACGGAGCGACTCGGCCGCTGGTCGTCGGGTCGCGGACCGCTCTATGTGCTGCTCGCAGCCCGGCTGCGGCAGTTGATCGACGACGGTGAGCTGCCGCCGGGCGCCGCGCTGCCGCCGGACCGGGTATTCGCCGCGCAACTCGCCGTGGGACGGAGCACGGTGGTCGCGGCCTATGACCTGCTGGAGTCGGAGGGGCGCATTGCCCGGCGCCGGGGGAGCGGCACCCGGGTCGCCGGTGTGGCGACGGTGGCCACACCGGAAACGACCGGTGCGCCCATGTTCCTGCATCTGCTCGAGCCGCGACCCGATGTCATATCGCTGGCCTGCGCCGCGCCGGAGTGCCCACCGCCGGAGGTGGCCGAGGCGTATGCGCGGATCCTGCCCGAATTGTCCTCGACCACAGCCGATATCGGCTACTACCCGGGCGGCCATCCGGCCCTGCGCGCGGCCATTGCCGAGCGCTATCTGCGACAGGGTGTGCCGACGCGGCCGGACGAGGTACTGGTGACCAATGGCGGTCAGCAGGCGTTATCACTGCTCGCCCGCGCATTCCTGCGGCCCGGTGATCGCGTGCTATTGGAAACCCCAACGTACCCAGGCGCTTTGGAGGCATTTCGCGAGGCGGGTGCGCTGCTGCATCCGCTGCCGCTCGGGCTCGACGGATTCGAAGCGGCCGCGCGCATGCATCGGTCCGCACTCGCCTATGTGACGCCGACCTTTCAGAACCCGACGGGCGCAGTACTTTCCGCGCTGGTGCGGCGACGGCTGGTGGAAGTGGCCGCTGCCGTGGATGTTCCGCTGATCGCCGATGAAATCGTGGCCGATCTCGGTTTTCCCGGGGTCGACCTGCCGCAGCCGCTGGCCGCCGATGCCGCAACCGTCATTACGATCGGTTCACTGAGCAAAAACATCTGGGGTGGGTTGCGCATCGGTTGGGTGCGTGCGTCGGCGGCGACCATTGCCCGGCTGACCCGCCTGCGGGCGGTGCACGACCTCGGCGGCAATCTCCCGGCTCAGCTGGCCGCCGCCCACCTGGTGCCGCGGATCGATACCCTGTGCGCGGCCCGGGCCGCGCAACGCGAGTCGTGTCATGATCTCGTGCTGGCCGCCCTGTCCCGGAAATTGCCAGACTGGTCCGCGACGCCGGTGCGCGGCGGTCAGACCCTGTGGATTCGCCTGCCGTACGGCGACGGAAGTTCCTTCGCGCAAACCGCGCTACGGCATGGTGTCGCGGTACTGGCTGGCAGTGGCCTCGACGTGTCGGGGCGCAGCGACGACCATGTCCGCATCCACTTCCGGCATCCACCGCAGACGCTCACCGAGGCGATCGACCGCCTCGCCACCGCATGGCACGCCTACCACCCGCCCAGCCGGGCCACCGCGGCGCCACCGGCTCTGGCGGTATAGCGGATGTCCCGAGTTCTACGCCTTCTGCTGGGCGGTAGTGGCGTGGGCGAGTAGGAATTCGACTGCGGCGGTGGGAGTCAGGGCGGCTGTGCTGTCGAAGGCCACCGAGAACGCCTCGGGTCCGAGTGCCGCACCGGCTCGTTCGGCCGGTGCGACGAGATTGTCGTAGCCACGCCGATCCGCGGTGCCGAGCATGGCGGCCGCGGCACCCAGCAGGTGGGCCGCGGTGGTCGGCTCGTCGCGCACTGTCAGCGCGGCATACAGGTGGGCGAACATCGCCAGATCCGGTGGTTGCGCACCGCTCGCGGATTCGCCAGCGCTGATCGAACTCTTGACTGCCGCGTCGAGCACCCGCCGTGCCGCCGTCGGATCGTCGTCCAGAACGGCAATGAGCGCCCGGAAACCGGCACTGCGAGCCCGAACTCGGGTGCCGAAGGCGGTGCGCGCGAGACCGGTCTCGGCGCGATCCAGTTCGTGCAGCGCGGCTTTCCGATCCCCGCTGCGCAACAGATACTCTGCGGACGCGAGCCGCACATAGACGGCGGTGCCAGGTTCGCCAGCCGCCCGCATATGCTGACGAGCCCGTGCGAGTGCTGCGTCGGCGCGGTCGAGTTCGCCGAGCCGTGCCAGCGCAATGGCCAATTCGGCGCAGACGGCCGCCGCATCGCCCGGGCTGCCGAGCTCTTCGAAGGCCTCGGCGGCACGGGTGAGCGCGGTGACCGCCTGTGCCAGATCACCGTGCACCATGTGGTCATCGGCGATCGATTGCAGCGTTGTCGACAGTCCGAAACGGTCACCGACCGCCTCGAACTCCGATCTCGCGGTGGTCAATTGATCGATGTTCGAAGCGCTGAGCAAGAGCGCCATGCCATGTTCCCAACCGGTGAGCGCTGGCCATTTCGAGGCCGAAAGACCAGCCCCTTCAAGGAATGCGGGCGCGACCAGCAGTACCGTCCGGGCGGGACCGGTGGGCAGATCTGTTGAACCCCTCGCGATTTCCAGGCCCGCTGTCACTGCCCGCATGCCGTCCTCGATCGACCCGGCCTCGTATCGCGACAATCCGTCGAGCACACCGTGCAACGCCCGCAGCTCATCCGGCAGCCCGCTGCCGATCTCGAGCACCGCTCGCGTCCAACGGAGCCGTTCGCTGTGGATCCCGCGCAACGTCCAGTACCAGAACATCGCCGCGATCAAGCGGATACCGAGTTCGGCATCACCGGTATCGACCGCGAATCGCAGTGCGGCGGAAATATTGTCGCGCTCGGCATCGAGCCGGGCGAGCGCGCCGAGCTGCTGTGCGGTGCGCAGCTCGGCCTCCGCGGATTCGGTGACGCGCAGGAAGTGGCGTGCGTGCCGCTCGCGGACCTCCGGCGCACGCCCGGATTCCGCCAAACGTTCCAGCGCATAGGACCGGATGGTCTCGAGCATCCGGTACCGCTCACCGCTGCGCTCCACCAGCGATTTGTCCACCAGATCGGTGAGCAGATCGAGATCATCGAGGGCGTCGAGGGTCCCACCCGCCGGGAATACCGCCAGCCACATGGCCAGTTCCTGTTCGGGTTGCGATAGTGGCGCCCAACTCCATTCGATGACCGCACGCAGTGTCCGATGTCTGGCCTGTGCGGTCCGGCTGCCCCGACCGAGCAGTGTGAACCGGTCATCCAGCTTCGCCACGATCTGGCCGACCGATAGTGCCCGCAGCCGAGCCGCCGCCAATTCGATCGCCAGCGGCAGTCCGTCGAGCCGTCGGCAGATCTCGATCACGGCCAGCGCGGTACTCGCGTCCAGCGTGAAATCGGGGCGCACCGCCCGCGCGCGTTCGACGAAAAGGCGTACCGCCGGAAAGCTTTCGGCATCGGCCACCTCCTCGGGCCAGGGCAGGGGCCGGATCTGGTGGATATGTTCGCCATCGATGGCGAGTGGTTCCCGGCTGGTGGCCAGCACCCGCAGCTCATGACACCCGCCCAGCAGCCGGTCAACGAGTGCGGCAACCGCCTCGACCAGATGTTCGCAGTTGTCCAGGATCAGCAGGACACGTTGTTGCGCAAGGTATTCCGTCAGCCGGTCGATGGGCTCGCCCGTCGACGGATCGAGCAGTCCGACCTCGCGCACCCCGATCGTGGTGAGCATTGCGGAGGCGACCTGTTCCGGATCGGTCACCGCGGCGAGTTCGACCAACCAGACCGCATCGTCGGCCCGCTCGGCCACCTCGACGGCGAGCCGGGTCTTGCCAGCGCCACCGGGCCCGACAATGGAGATCAGGCGAGCGGTGTTCAGTCGCTCGGTCAGGTCGGCCACATCGTCTTCGCGCCCGACGAAACTCGTTATCTGCGCACGCAAGTTGGTGCGGCGGCGGGCTGTCGAAGGTTCCTGTCGCAATATCGACAGGTGTAGTTCGGTCAGCTCGGGGGAGGGATCGATGCCGAGTTCGTCACCGAGACGATCCCTGGTGCGTTCATAGGCGGCCAGTGCGTCGGCCTGCCGACCCGCCGCGTACAGGGCGCGGATCAACAGCCCCTGGATGCGCTCGGTCAGCGGATGCGCCTCGGCCAGTACGCGCAGTTCGTCGAGGACATCGTTACCCGCGGCGACCTCCAGCCCGAGCCGGTGTTCGGCCGCGTCGAGTCGCAGCTCGTCCAGCCGCACCGCCGCATCGGCGGCGAACCGCAACTCCAGCAGGTCGGTCAGCGCCGGACCACGCCACAACGCCTCGGTCTCGCGCAATGCGGCCAGCTCGCTCGACTCCCGCCCCGCCGCGGTCAGCCGTTCGAATCGAACGACATCCACATCGAGGGGGTCGATGACCAGCCGATAGCCCGGCGCCCGCCCCTCGACGCGCGCCGTACCGATCGCACGCCGAACCCGAGACGCCAGGGCCTGCAAGGCGTTTGCGCCATTGTCCGGTGGGTGTCCATCCCAGATCGCGTCGGCGAGCACATCGGCGGGGACCACTCGGCCTGGTTCCATGGCGAGCCGGGCCAGCAATGCGCGCACTTTGACTCCGGCGATCCGAATCGGTCGGTCGTCATCATCGCGGACCTCGAACGGACCCAGCAGCAAAACACGCACGGCGATAAGCCTGCCGTATCGGCAAGGAGTGTCGGATCTCTGGTGGGGCGGCTAACGACTGTGCGGCAGGATGCCGAGCGTCACAGCCAGTCCGGCGGCAATACATGCGGCTGCGGCCGCGGTCGTCGAGAGGGATCGGGTGATGGTCGCGATGCCAGCCACGAAAATCAGGCAGGTGATCGAGGCAAGCAGCGCTGTTCCGCGATCGACACCGGCGGAGCGGTGCAGTCGCTTACGCGTTGCTGTCATTATGGGGGAGTACCCGATCCTCGAGTTATCAAACTGTTATCGACAGCGACCGCCCATGTTCAGACCGGTGCGCACATTCGGCCGCACCTACCGGCGATGACCGATCTCAGGTGGTAGTACTGGGCAGATGAGCGCTGACGACATGGATCCGGAACTGCTCGAACTCGCCACCAAGATCTTCGATCTGGCGCGCCATGGCAATGCCGAGCAGCTCACGGCCTACTTGGACGCCGGTGTCCCAGTGAACCTCACCAATGACCATGGCGACAGCCTGCTCATGCTGGCCGCCTACCACGGTCAGCAGGACGCGGTGCGGGTGCTGCTCGCGCGCGACGCCGACCCGAATCGGGCCAATGACAAAGGGCAGACGCCGCTGGCGGGCGCGGTCTTCAAGGGCGAGGTCGAGATCCTGCGTGCGCTGCTCGCCGCGGGCGCCGATCCGGATGCCGGAAGCCCGTCCGCGCGTGCTGCGGCCGCCATGTTCGGCAAGAACGATCTGCTGAGTCTGTTCGAGACGTCCTGAGCCACCGAATTGGCACTGGCTGGAACGCCGATTCGGACGCGTTCGCGCGGGTCGGTATAGTCGCCGCGGATGAGTAATGTCACCACCCGAGATAGGTCCAAGCCCGTGAACCGACGATTCGGGCGCGTGGTGTGGCTAGTGCCGGTGTTGCTCATTGCCTTCGCCACGTGGTGCCTGACCGAACCGCTGTGGCCCTTCCATCGGATCACCGGCGGTTTCATCGACCTGCAGGTATACCGGCTCGGCATCGAGGCGCTACGTGACGGCGCGGATATGTACGGCCAGCTGCCACAGACCACCATTGGCATCGGCCTGCCGTTCATCTACCCGCCGTTCGCCGCACTGGTGCTGAGCCCCTTCGCGCTGCTGCCCTGGGATGCCGCGGCCTTCACCTTCTTCATCTCCTCGACGCTCGCGCTGGCCGTCACGCTGTATCTGGTCGCGCGGCGGCGCTGGCCCGAACACAGTGGGCTGCGGCTGGCGCTGCTGGCCACCTCATGTGCGACGCCGCTGGCCATGCTGTTGGAGCCGATCCGTTCGACGCTGGACTTCGGTCAGGTCAACCTGCTGCTGATGGTGCTGGTCGCCGCCGACGCACTGACCGAGAAGCCGAAGTGGCGGCGCGGCATGCTGGTCGGCGTTGCGGCTGCGATCAAGCTGACTCCGGCTGCGTTCGTGCTGTACTTCCTGGTGCGCCGGGACTATCGCGCGGCGGTGACGGCCGCCGTCACCGGTGCGGTGGCGACGGCGCTCAGCTTCGCGGTGCTGCCCAAGGAATCGGCCACCTACTGGTTCGGTGGACTCGGCAACGTCTCGGGATTGAGCGGCTCGTCGTTCCACACCAACCAGTCGATTCAGGCCGTGCTGGCCCGGTTCGGCGTGGAGAAGCCGCTGTTCACCGTGCTCTGGCTGGTGCTGAGTGCGGCGCTGCTCGTCCTGGTGGTCGCGGCCATGCGACAGGCGGAACAGGCGCCCGCGCTCGCGCTGGGGATCAATGCGGTCTTCACCTTGCTGGTATCGCCGATCTCCTGGTCGCATCACTGGGTGATGATCGCGCCCGCGCTGTTCGGGATGGTCTGTTATGCGACCACGGTGCCGCGGGGTCGGGCGATCGGGTGGTATGTGGCCATCGTGGTGACCGCGGCGGCATTCGTCTACGGGCCGCAGAACTGGATGCCCGGCGATAATCGACGCGAATTGTCGTGGACGCCTTGGCAACACCTGTGGGGCAACACCTACGTGTGGTTGAGCGTACTGCTGGTTGTGGTGTTCCTCGTGGGCAGTAGGCGTGCGAAGTCGCTTGCAGCCGCCGCGGATTCGGTGCCAAAGGATGGCGATCTCGTCGATCTGGCAGGTCCTCGACCCGCCGCCTGACTCCCACGCGCCATCCGTTGACAGTATGCGGATGATGGAAAGTCGGGGTTTTGTCGATGGAGGGTGTCGCGTGGTCGCGATCGATTTCGAACGGAATGTGCAATCGGCGCGGCCGCTGACGGCTGTGCGCGCGATGAGCCTGCGTGGGCTCGGCGGGGTGCCGCCGACGGCCTTGGTGCTGATCGGGATCGTGAGCGTGCAGGTCGGCGCGGCGCTGGCCAAACAGCTGTTCAGCGCGACCGGTGCCGCGGGCGCGGTGACGCTGCGGCTGTTCTTCGCCGGGATCGTGCTGTTGGTCGTCTGGCGGTCCGGGCTGCGGATCGAGCGGCGCGCGCTGCCGGTGGTGCTCGGCTACGGCGCGGTGCTCGCCGTCATGAATCTATGTTTCTACCAGGCCATCGACCGAATTCCGCTCGGTATGGCGACGACCCTCGAATTCCTCGGGCCGCTCAGCGTCGCCCTGGCTGGCTCGCGGCGGTGGGCCGATCCGGTGTGGGCGGTGCTCGCTGGCGCGGGGGTGCTGCTGCTGACCAGGACGGGCGGGCAGGTGGCGTGGTCCGGAGTGCTGTTCGCCCTGGCCGCCGGAGCGTGCTGGGCGGGCTACATCCTGCTCAGCGCCGCACTCGGCGACCGCACCAGCGGCGGCGGAGGCCTGGCCATTGCGATGGCATTCGGCGGTGTGCTCATGGTCCCGGTCGGCATCGCCGAGGCGGGTACCACGCTGTTCCACCCCTCCGTCCTCGCCGCCGGATTCGCCGTCGCGATGCTGTCGTCGGTGCTGCCGTATTCGGTGGAACTCGAAGCGCTGCGGCGCATTCCACCGCGTGTCTTCGGCGTACTGATGAGCCTCGAACCTGCGGCCGCCGCACTCGCCGGACTGATCGTCCTCGGGCAGATCATGAATCCCGGGCAATGGACCGGTGTCATCTGCGTGGTGGCCGCCTCCATCGGAGCGACCCGAACCGCTCGGCGAAAGTAGCCGTCAGCAGCCCGCGCTACCCGGGGCGAAGAACGGTATCTCACACCACAACGGTTTGATCACCGGCGGCGTTGCCGGTGCGCCCGCCACGATCCAGTCGCCCTGTACCGACACCTCACGGCGCGACAGCGGCTCGTTGGCCGGGCCGGTGGCGACGGAGCCGTCGAGATGGAATTTGCTGCCGTGACAAGGGCAGTTGATGGTGCCGCCCGCGATTTCGTTGAGGGCACAGCCCTGATGCGTGCAGATCACCGAGAAGCCCTGGTAGTTACCGGGATTCGGTTGGGTGAGCACGGTATCGCCGAGAATGAGCCCGGAGCCGACCGGTACGTCGGAGGCGCGGGCCAGCGCGTTCTCGGGTGCGCCCGGTTCGATGACCTGCTGGGCCGGTGCGGGTTGTTCCTGGACCTGCTGCTCGGCAGCGGGCAGCGGGGCGAACGCGCCCGCGACGATCCATTCCCCCTGTACAGAGATGGTGCGTGCGGCCAACGGCCGGGTGGCCGGACCGGTGGCGACGGATCCGTCGAGGTTGAATCTGCTGCCGTGACAAGGGCAGTTGATGGTGCCGCCGCTGATCGCGTTGACAGCACAGCCCGCATGCGGGCAGATCACCGAAAAAGCTTGGTAATTACCGGGGCTTGGCTGGGTGACGACGGTATCGCCGAGCAGCACGCCGGAGCCGATCGGCACATCGGAGGTGCGTGTGAGCGCGGTGCCCGGCGCCGGTTCGGGGCCCGCCTGCACCTGCTCGGTCGGCGGTGGTGGTGGTTCGGCGCTGGGAGCGGCGGCGACCGAACTCGATGTTGTCGCTGGCGTCGCGGTGGAAGTGGTTGTCGGCGTTGACGAGCGCTCGCTCGTCGAGCAGGCCGCGACAACTGCCGCGGCCCCTGCTCCGATGACGATTGTTCGACGGTTGAAGTGTTCGGCACTCATCGCGACCTCGGCGTTCTCGACACATTGTGCTATGTGTTACGAGATGGCCGCCGATTCGGTTCGAGGTCGTTTCGGATTCACATGAACATTGGCGCTGCCTCCGCCCGGTTGAGACTGGGACCGGGCGGGGCAGCTATCGGTCATTGAACGGAACACTCCTGAGATCAGGGCTGGTGTTCTATGAGACTCTGCTGAGAAAATTCTGATCCTGCACGTAGGCTGAGGCGATGCGGGCGATTGCGTACTACGAACTCGGTGGGCCGGAGGTACTGCAGGTCGTTGACATCCCGATTCCGCAACCGCGTGCTGGTCAGGTCCGGGTTGCGGTGCGGGCCACCGCGGTTAATCCGGCGGATTGGAAGATTCGTTCCGGCGCACTGTCTTTCGGTGAGCCGGTCTTCCCACAGTATCCGGGTGGTGAGATCGCGGGTGTGGTCGATGCGGTCGGTCCCGAGGTGACCGAGGTGGCGGTCGGCGATGAGGTGCTGGGCTGGGCCGTCGCGGCCTACGCCGAATACGCGATCAGCACCGCCGTCGCCGCGAAACCGCCGGAATTGTCCTGGGTCGATGCCGCATCGCTCCCGGTCGCGGTCTCGACCGCGGCGAAGGCATTGGCCGCATTGAAATTACAACCGGATGAGACAGTGCTGATCAATGGTGCCGCCGGTGCGGTGGGGTCGATGGCCGTGCAACTGGCGGTAGCCGATGGTGCCACCGTAATAGGGACGGCCTCGGCGGCCAATCAGGACATTGTTCGCGAACTCGGCGCGATCCCGACCACATATGGTGACGGTGTTTCCGGTCGTGTGCGAGCTCTAGCCCCCGATGGCATCGATGCGGTCTTCGACGCGGCCGGACACGGTGTGCTGCCTGCCGCCGTCGAACTGCGCGGCGGCACTGATCGAATCGTGACGATCGTGGATCCGGCCGCACTGGAACTCGGCATCACCTTCCTCACCGGCGGCGGTGGCCCGCGGCCCACTGAACTTCTGCATCAGGTCGCCGAGCGGGTCGCCAGTGGCGCATTCCGGCTGTCCGGACCGGCGCGGACATTCCGGCTCGAAGAGGCGGCGGCCGCGCAGGAGGACAGCGAAAAGGGGCGCGGTCCAGGCAAGGTCGTGCTTACTGTGAGCTGAGCGTCGCAGAACGCCTTGTTGCGAACGACAGTGGGCGTAGCATCTTCTCTTGCCGTGTTGTGCCGACGTGCGGCCGCGGTGCGGAGGAAGGCGGGGCGCGATGGCCGAGAGTCCATCGGCTGACGGAGCGGGCCGTGGGGTGCTCGATGCCGGTTTCCAGATACTGGAGGCGATTTCGGCGGCGCCGGAGGGCTGCGGGCTGTCGCAGCTGGCCAGGTCCACCGGGTTGGCGAAGGCCACCGCGTACCGATTGGCCGAGCAGCTGGTGGTGCTCGGCGCGGTGCAGCGGGTGGAACAGCGGTATTTCGTCGGCGAGCGGATGGCGGAGCTCGGTCGGCACTGGCAGGCCGCGCCGCGGCTGCGCCGGGCCGCGCAACGACCGGCCCGGGTGTTGGCGGCTCTGACGAATTCGACTGTCGCGGTTTGTGTTCTCGACGTGGGCGAGGTCCGGCTGGTGGCCGGGGTCAAGGGCGCGGAATTCTTTCTCAACACCACCGCTGATCCCGATGTGGTGTATCGGACCGCAATGGTGCAGGTGCTCTTCGCGGGACGTGCCGACAATACCGTCCCGCCACCGACCTATTCGGCCGCCGAATGGCATCGCGTGCGCACCCGAATTGCTGATGCTGGAATGGTTTCCGTCGACCACCACGATCTGATCGCCGGAATATGTTGTGCCGCAGCAGCAATCCGTCAACCCGGCGTCTGCGATGTGGCAGCCATCGCTTGTATGTCACTGTCGCAACAGTTTCCGCCGAATCTGCCGGGCCTGGTCGCACGCGCCGCGCGCGAAATCGAGAAGAATCTGCGCTGATCGGTTCGCTCAGTGGACCGGGTCATTTCTGCCCGCGGGGGCGGCAATCAGGATAGGTGGGCCGTCGTACGCCGTGAGTAGGGGCTGATCCACCAAATGACAGTATCGCGTAGCGATTCGATAAGGGGGTGGTGGTCGGGTGACGGGTGGGCCAGTATCGCGTAGCGATTCGATAAGGGGTGGTGGTCGCGTGACGGGTGGGCCAGTAGCGCGTGGCGATTCGATGAGGGGTGGTCGGGCAATGGGTGGGCACGACTGCGAGCTGTGGGGTCACCGCTACGTCTCCTCGTCGGTAACCGAGAACGGCCGACCACGATTCCTGGTCCGCGGCACCCGGATCACCCTGTGGTTCGTCGACGAAACCCAGCGCCTGTCCGCCCACGCGGGCGGCAATACCGTGATGTTCGAGGTGGATGTCGATGACGGCGTCCTGAAGACCCGCTCCCCCTTCAGCACCGTCCTGTCCTATCCGCGGGAAGTCACCAACCAGGACACCTGGCTCACCGAATTCCTCCTGCTCGCCCCCGCCTGGACCGCCATCGACGGCACCCTCATCCTCACCGACGACCGAACTCGCATCGAACTGGAGCAAACCGCCGATCGCCCCTGATCGACGGATCACGCCGGTGGGTTGAGAAAGCCCTCGACCACCCGGCGGACCTTGTGCACCACATCGGCATCGCCGAGCCGCAGAGCGGTATTGGCCGAGCACAGGACGGCGTCGATCTGGAAGGCGGCGAAATCGGTATCCAGGTCCACGATTTCGCCGGCATCGACGGCGTAGCGGAGTTCGCGGGCGATAGTGGCCATCCAGTCCCGCTGGTCGCGGACCAGGGCGTCGCGGACCGGTCCTGGATGGCTGTCGAAATCCGCCATATTGGCGACGCGGTAGCAGCCGCCCGCGAACAGCGGTGTCTCGGCGTAGCCGATCCAGTGCTCGATCAGCGAGCGAAGGCGTTGCACCCCATGGGGCTGTGCGCGTGCGGGACGGATGACGGCATCGATGAACATCTCGCGGGCCAGGTCGAGTGCCGCGAGCTGCAGGGCTTCCTTGGTCTTGAACAGCGTCTGCACACCCGCCTTGCTGAGGCCGGTATCGGTCGCTAGTTTGCCGAAGCTCAAGCCGTCGAGACCGTCGAGGGAGGCGGTGTCGACGGCCTGGCGGAGCACGAGCTGGCGACTGCGCGCGCCGCGCTGTAGACGCTTGTCCTCGGGCCCGCCCGCTACCGGGCCACCACCCCTTACCGAATCGCTTCGTGATGCTGGCATCATGCAGGTACTCGCTTACCGAGTTGGTGTGCAAGGGATTTGACGACCTCGGCCGCCATGACGGCCTGTCCCGAGGTCGAGAAGTGGATGCGGTCCGCGCTCAATAGATTCGCGCGGTCGTTGATCGGGTGATCCCACATGTCGATGACCAGTGCGCCGTACTCGGCGGCGAGGCGGCGAGTGATGTCGTTGACCAGCCGCACCCGCTCGCGCCAATCCGAAAAGACCGGCACGACATAGGCTCTGCCCAAGGTGAAGGTCATCAGCTGGGCTCCGGTTCCGGCGGCGAACCGGTACATCGCGCGCAATGTCTGCTCGATTTCGGCGAAATCCGGTGTGCGCCGGACGATATCGTTCGCACCCGATGGCACGTGGAGCAGATCGGGCGCGAACTCGGCCAGCTGATCGGCTTGGTGCCGCATGATCTGGGCCGTCGTCGCCCCATCCTGTGCGGTGTTGCGGTATGTCAGGTCGGGATGTACCCGGCGCAGCGTATCCGCCACGCGATCGGCCCACCCCATGCTGGCGTAGCCCGGGCTCGGATCGCCGGTCCCGGCCGAAAGACTGTCGCCGATCACCGCGAACCGGCGCCACGGTGCGTCGAAGAGCAGCGCGGCCGCGTCCAGCGGAGACAGGCAGAACGGATCGGTTTCCTCGGTGGGCGGGAGCGTCGCCGTCGTCATAGATTAAAGAATACGTCCGATCGTATGTTTAAGCAAGGGAGTCGGAGGGCACCGCCGCATGCAGCAGATCGCGCAGTGTCTCCTGCTGGGTGACCGTGGCGACCGCACGGCTGCCGCGAAAGCCGATCGTCCTCGGCTTGATCGCGGTAGCGATCGTCGAGAATCTGGGTTCGGCTCTCGCGCCGAACTATTCGAACCCTGCTGCTGGCCGGGTTCGCTGTCGCAACGTCTTTCGCCGTCGCGATCGCCACGGTCACTTCGAGCGTCCGCACGGTGTTCGGTCTGCTGCTCGCGCTGCGCATGCTGCGGCATGATGGCGAACCGGTGCTGAAATTCAGCTGAACCGGTATGCCGATGAATCTGGTTGCTGCACAATCTGTCTCGAGCCGAGACGCTATTATCTGGCTAGGCGCTCTACGGCGTCGCCGATATCAGAAGAGGGGTACGACTGTGAGCATGATACTCGCCGCGGCACATGACACCTATGGAGCAGTCCTGGCCCAACTCGGCAACCCGACACCGGAGGCGCCACCCCTCGCGAACAAAATCCTGCAGATGGTGCGCTATTTCACGTGGTTCATTCTGCTGGCCGGCGTCACCGCCATCACCTACGCGGGCGGTCGGTTCGCCTGGGAGAAGTGGTCCGGCGGCGGCCTGCAGTCACCGAAGATGGTGGCGGGAGCCATGATCGGCGGTGTCGTTGCGACCAGCGCGGGCACGATCATGAATGCGGTGATCGGTACCTAGGCCCGCCATTTAATGGAGCAGCCCATGCTCGGCCGATGCGGTTCGGGCACGGCTGCTCCGGCGAGCACATTCTCGATCGCGGCGCGTAATTCATTGCCGGTCACCGGTTTACCGTTGCCCGGCGTGGATTCGTCGAATGCGCCGCGGTAGGCGAGTTCGAGGCGCGCATCGTAGAGGAAGAAGTCCGGCGTGCACGCGGCGCTGAAGGCCCGCCCCACCTGCTGGGATTCGTCGATCAGGTAGGGGAACTTCCAACCGGCGCGGTCGGCTTGGGCGCGCAGCCCTTCCGGTGCGTCGTCCGGGTAGGCGTCGGCGTCATTGGTGCAGATCGCGACCGTCGGGATCGCCAGTGTGCCGAGTACCTCGCCGAGCTTCGACTCGATATGCCGCACGTACGGGCAGTGATTGCAGGCGAAGATGACCAGGAGTCCGGGACCGGCGGTGTAGTCGGGCCTGGCGTGGGTGTGACCGTCGAGATCGGGTAGCGCGAAGTCCGGCGCGGGCGTTCCGACCGGGACCATGAGGGATTGGACCGACATGAGGTGCCTCCATCCGAGTCGATATCGAGCTTAGTGCCCCGGCCCGAGCTCGACCCGATTTACTGCGCCAGGTCCGCTGGATCGGTATTCGCGCCGCACAGCACGACACAGATCCGCTCGCCGGGTTGGGCGCGGTAGGCACCGTCAGCGGTGGTCAGGGCCGCGAGCGCGGTCGCGGCGCCGTGTTCCACCGCCAGGCGGCGGTCGTGCCACAGTTTTCTGCGGGTCGCGATGATGTCCCGATCGGGGACGAGGACCGAGGTGACGTCGTAATTCCGTGCCGCGTGCAGCGCCAGTTCGGTGGCGCGGCGGGCGCCGAGGGAATCGGCGGCGACCGAGTCGACCGGTGCGTCGACGATCTGCCCGGCCGCAATCGCGGCGTGCAGGGCCCGGCAGTTCTGCGGTTCCACCGCGATCGTCCTTACGCCATAGTGCGCCGCTGCCGTGGCGATTCCGGCGAACAGACCGCCGCCGCCGACCGCGACGACGACGGTGTCCAACCGGGGGTTCTGCCGGTGGATCTCCATCATCAAGGTGCCTGCACCGGCCGCGATATACGGGTTGTCGTAGGCGTGGGAGCGCAGCGCGCCGCTGGTGTCGGCGTATTCGTGACAGGCCGCGAGTGCGTCGGCGTACTCGGCACCGACCAGGCGCACGTCCGCGCCGTAGCCGCGCAGTCGCTCGACCTTAACGGCCGGGGCGGTGGTCGGGAGGAATACCGTCGCCCGAACACCCTGCCCGCGTGCTGCCCACGCGCACGCAAGCCCTGCGTTCCCGCCCGAGGCGATGGTCACGCCCGCGTCGGGTAGCGTCCCGTCATCGCGGTGCGCCTGGATGAAGTTCTGCGCCCCACGGGCTTTGAACGATCCGGTGTGCTGCATGAACTCCAGCGCCAGCCACAGCTCAGCCGGTCCGGATCCGGTCGTCGCGACCGCGTCACTGTCCCCAGGGACGATGGCGACCGGCCGTACCCGACCGGCGATCCGATCGGCGGCGGCCTTCACGTCCTCGTAGCTCAACTCCATCTGCACTCCTCCGCGTTGTCCCTTCATCTTGCCTGCTGGGCCCGCCGCAGCAGCGCGAGGAGATCCGCGAGGTGGCGGTCGTAGGCCGCCTGATCGAAGACGGGCGTGTCACGCATGGTGAAGCCGTGGCGGGTATTCGGGTAGACCACCGAGGTGTAATGCACATGCGCGGCGTCGAGCGCCTTGTCGAGACGGGCGATCTGCTCCGGCGGCATCGAATCATCCTGGCTCGCGTGCGCGATCAACAGTTCGGCGGTAATGCCGGCGGCGGCGTGATGCGGACTGTCGGGTTGGTCGTCCACGGCCAGGCGGCCGCCGTGGAAACTCGCCGCCGCGGCAATGCGATTCCCGAATGCGCCCGCGGTGCGCAAGGCGAGTCTGCCGCCCATGCAGTATCCGGTAACCGCCACCGGACCCGGCGCAACGAACTCGGCGGCGCTGAGCCAATCGAGATAGGTTTGTGCGTCTGCCAACGCTTTGTCGGGCGTGCACGCAGCCCGCACCGGGCCCAGTGCGGCAAAGAATTTCGCGTGCCCGGCCGGGTCGGTGGATTCGGGCATCGGAAGCACGGGGGCGCGCCCGGATCGGTAGAAAACATTGGGCGCCAACACGGTGAACCCATTGGCCGCGATGGCTTCGATCATTTCGCGCAGGTACGGGCGCAGGCCGTAGGCGTCCATGTAGAACAGCACGCCGGGATGGGGTCCGCCGTCATCGGGTCGGGCCAGGTAGGAGTCGGCATTGCCATCGGCGGTGCGGACATCGAGCGTGCTGAATGCGACGGGCATCGTCATGGAGTAGTTCCTTCGAGGCGAATGGCGGCGAGAGCTACGCCGACCAGTATCGCGCCATCCGGATTTTCGATTTCGGCCGAGTCCTCTTATTTGCAAACAAATTGCCGATTTCGCGCCATGTAGTCTGCGTCCATCTGGAAGTTGTAGTCATGCTCTGTCGAAGAGAGGTTGACCTGTGAAACTGATCTGGATGACGGTGACGGCCTCGCTGGCCGTGGCCGTGGCGGGGTGTTCCGATGACAAGTCCCCGACGGCGGCAACGGAATCGTCGGCCGTGTCGGAATCGAGTTCGGTGAGCGCGATGCCCGCCGCGACCGAACACGAGGAACCCGGCGGCGGTGTGCGAATTCCGCTGGGGGAGACCAAGAAAGTGCCCATTCCCGCCGATGCCGTGATGGATATCAGGGTGCCCGTCGACTGGGCCGCCGCGACCACGAGTCTGCGCTGCACCGTCACCGACAGCACCGGCCGCAATGAAGACCTACGTTCGACCAATACGAACAAACCGGAAAATATCGGCGGGAAAGAGTGGATGACACTATGGACCTTTTCCTCGCCACCGGGTGCCGAGGTCACTGTGGGATGCAAGGATCCGGAGTCGAAAATCGCAGCGGGTGACAATCAGGTGATCCGGGTCATCCCGCGCGGTATCACTCCGCACTGAGCGGTGATTCGACATACCGGCGCCGTGATCGCGCGTGAACTCGAGTCCGCTGGACGCGATGATCGGGCGGCCGAGAACCAATCGAATGTCACTGTCGGTTGGTGACCAAACCCAGCAGGCGCAGGGCGAGTTCGTTGTTGCCGGCTACCCGCACCCGATCGACGACATCCGCTGGATCGAATTTGCGGGTGCCGATGCGGGCCAGGGGCGCAGGTCGGTGGTGCTGGTGGCGTCCGCGTTGCCGATTTCGCCGAGGGTCACGCCCGTCTGTCCGTCGCTGATCGTGATGGCCCCCGCAGAACCGATTGAGGCGCGGCCTTCGGCGTGGGCGGCGCGGGTAGCCTCGGATCCGTGGCAGAGGTGGCGTCGAGGTATCGGGAGCGGCGGTCGCGGCTCACCGATGCCGTGGTGTGGACGAACACCAACGCTACCGGGGCTGCACTGCTGCCGGTGCTGCCTGATGGCTGCATGGATCTGCTGTGGAGCGAAGACAGATTGCTGGTTGCCGGGCCGGATACCCGGGCGTATATGGCCGATGGTGCGGTCGGCAGGCGGTGGGTGGGGATTCGGTTCGCGCCGGGGACCGCACCCGCGCTGCTCGGAGTGCCCGCGCACGTGTTGCGCGACAGGCGGGTCGAGCTGGCCGATCTGTGGTCCGCGGCGACGGCGCGACGGCTCGCGGAACAGATCGGGGCGGCGCGGGATCAGCCCGCCGCGCTGGAGGCGATCGCATTGCGGCGGGCGTACGAGACCGAGCCGCCCGATCCGGTATTGCGGCGGATCGTCGGTGCACTGGATGCCGGATGGTCGGTCGCGGCGACGGCCGACGCCGCCGGGCTCGGTGCGCGGGTGCTGCATCGGCGATCGCTCGCGGCATTCGGCTACGGGCCCAAAACCTTGGCGCGCATTCTGCGACTGCAGCGGGCGCTCGCGGTGGCCCGCAGCGGAGTGCCGCTCGCGGACACCGCATTTCGCACCGGATTCGCCGACCAAGCCCATCTCGCGCGCGATGTGCGCGAACTGGCCGGAATGCCGTTGAGCGAGTTGCTCACTCGCCGCTAGCGCGCGGTTGCCGGATCAACTGGACAGCGGCGCATACAGATCGACGCCAGTGCCGTCCGGATCCAGGATCGTGGCATAGCGCTGGCCCCAGAAGGCGTCCCACGGCTTCAACTCGCCGTGGTAGCCCGCGCCGGTGAGTTCGTCGTAGACCGCATCGACTTCGGCCGGGTCCGCGCACTGGAACGCCAATCCGATCCGGCCCGCCGTCGTCGGTCGCCGCCAGTCGGCGTGGAAGGATTCGATGACCGCCTCGGTATCCAACGTGACCCGCACGCCGCCGGGCAGTGTGGTTTCAACGTGGCCCTCGGTCTCCGCCCCCTCCGGGAACTCGAGACCCAGGCGTCGGTAGAAGGCGAGCGAGGCGGCCATATCGCTGACGACAATGCCGAAGACGTTCAGTTGTGGAGTCATATCCGCAGCGTATGCCGCGCTTCGGCAGGTGTATTGAACAAATCGGACTCAGCAGGCGGTGGCCGGAATCAATTCGGCGATCAGGTTCTCCACCAGGATGCGGATCCGGTCGCGGATCGAGCGGACGATCGCGATGTCCTCGCCGGTCGGATCGGGCAGCATCCAGTCGCGATAGCTGATGCCGGGGAAGAACGGGCATACGTCGCCACAGCCCATGGTGACGACGACATCGGACATGGCCACCGCGTCGACGGTCAGCGCCTTGGGCGCCTGCGCGGAGATGTCGATATCGAGTTCGGCCATGACCGCGACGGCTGTCGGGTTGAGTTCGTCGGCGGGCACGCTGCCCGCGGAACGCACATCGATGCGGTCACCGGCGAGTGTGTCGAGGAATCCGGCGGCCATTTGCGACCGGCCCGCATTGTGGACACAGACGAACAGCACGATGGGCTTGTGAGCCATGCGCGGGAGAACCTTTCAGGCTGGTGTATCGGAGCTTGTGCTGGGCGCGATGTCGGAAATGTCGGGCACAGTTTGCACCGGGTCTGCGTCGTAGGGTGCGTGATACGTATACCAGGACGGGGCGAATGTGTTTCGCGACGAGGGGCCGACTTTGTCCGCCAAGGCATCTCGAGGCGGCTCACTCGAGAGTTGTTGCCACGGGCGGGATATCGACCGAGAAGAAACCGGTCGGTCATGAATTCTGCATTTTGCCTGCATACAGCGGGCCCGCGGTGCCGAACGGCAGCCGCGGGCCCTTCGCTCGTCGCAGCCGAGCGCGTGACACTCACATGGGACGCAGATCGATGACCTTGCGCAGTCGCGCCCGATCGCGCTCCAGCCGACGCGCCTCGTACGCGATCGGGAAGTAGCGCACCCGCTCCGGCAGCAGCGGCACCGTGCGAGCGATGAACCAGCCCAATGCCTTCAGTTTGCGTTCATCGGATGCGGTCCAGGTGAGGCCGAGCTTGCGGCGTGCGGGCTCCGGCGTGGTGCCGACGGTGACAAAGTACTGCAGCCGTCCCACCGGCGATACCACGCGCTGCCACACCGGCCGCAATGCGCGCGGCAGCTGCCGCGGCGGCGCGACGGAGCGGATCACCTTCAGGTAGTCATGTGCGGTGCCGGTCTCCTGCAGGTGGTTGTCGACCATATCCGCGAAGAACTTCTCGAATTCGGCATAGTTCGCCGGAATCTCCTTGGGAGCCACCGAGAAATTGCGCATGAGCTGCACCGTCTCCTGGTAGTACGCCTCCTTCTCGGCCGCGGTGAGCGGGCGGCGGGAGAAGTACTCCGCATTCTCGGTGAAGGCGAAGGTGCCGGTGTGCAGGACCCAGGCCCACGGTCCGGCGGCCAGCGCCGTGTGCCGTACGCCGTCCGGGGTGGTGGTGTTGAGCGAGGCGTGCATCTTGCGCAGCCGATCCGCCTCGGCGATCGCCTCGTCGCCGCCGTAGATCCACATCATCACCGAACCGATGCTGCGCACCGCGCGTCCGAGCGGATCGGTTCGGAAGGTGGAGTGCTCATCGACCACGGCGGAGATGGTCGGCTCCATGGTCTGCAGTAGGAACGCCGAACCGGCCGTCAGGGAGAAGGTGATCAACCCGGTCTCGTCCCACATCCGCGTGCCCGGTGCGAATGGGCGGCGCTGCGGTGCGTTCCCTGAACTGCTGTCGGATGCGACGGCGGTGGTCATTGCGATCTCCCTTGATCGGCCCTTCCAAGAACATGAGAGATTTAGTGTAACAATCTCTCGCGACTCGGCTCGTCGTCGCGGCCAACCGATCACTATGGGCAGGGATCGCGCAGCGCCCTAGGCTGATTCGATATGACGACCGACTGGCGCAAACGTGACGGACGGATCGGCGTGCTCACCGGCGCGGGCATCTCCACCGATTCCGGCATACCGGACTTCCGTGGCCCGCGCGGGGTGTGGACGAAGGATCCCATCGCCGAACTGCTGTCGACCTATGACGCCTACCTCGCCGATCCAGAGCTGCGTAAACGGTCCTGGCTGGCGCGCCGCGACAACCCGGCCTGGCAGGCCGAGCCGAATGCCGCGCACACCGCGCTCGCCGACCTGGAGCGCGCGGGACGCACCATCACGATCATCACCCAGAACATCGACCGGCTGCACCAGCGCGCCGGATCCTCGCCCGGCCGAGTGATCGAGATCCACGGCAATATGTTCGAAGTGGTCTGCGTCGGCTGCGATTACCAGACGACCATGGCCGCCACCCTGGCCCGCGTAGCGACCGGCGAGGCGGATCCGCCGTGCCCGGCCTGCGGCGGCATCCTGAAATCGGCGACCATCATGTTCGGCCAGCAGATGGACCGGCGCACCATGACCAAGGCCGCGCTGACCGCCGAGGCCAGCGATATCTTCCTCGCCATCGGGTCCTCACTGCAGGTGGAGCCCGCCGCGTCGATGTGCGCGATCGCCGTCGACAGCGGCGCGGATCTGGTCATCGTCAATGCCGAGCCCACGCCCTACGACGGCATCGCCACCGAGGTCATCCGCGAACCCATCGGCATCGCGCTGCCGCGCCTGGTATCCGAAATACTGGCTGACTGACTTCGTCTTACGAGCGACGTTCGCGGCCCGTCTTGCGTCCCAGTCGTTGAAGCGCATGCGCGCCAGGTGCGAGTCTCACCACCGGGCGGTGCACCCGGGCGCCGAACTGCTCGCTCGAGGTAACCACAAGGGAGCGAGTCTTACGAGCGACGTTCGCGGCCCGTCTTGCGTCCGAGTCGTTGAAGCGCATGCGCGCCAGGTGCGAGTCTCACCACCGGGCGGTGCACCCGGGCGCCGAACTGCTCGCTCGAGGTAACCACAAGGGAGCG